>JAAAOU010000018.1 GCA_009908745.1 Bacteroidota bacterium | reverse complement strand
ACACCAATCCTCTCCTTGGCAAACTTTCATTTCCTCCAATGCCCGCCCTTTGTAGACATGCACTTCGCCGTGATTAGGCAAAATGTGCCAGACCGTCTGGACACCCGCCGCCCGGTAGTCCTGCATTTTATCGACCACTGTATTCATTTCATCATGGTTGGAAATGATTTCAATAACGAAGGCAGGCACCTCGTATTTTCCTTCTGCTAAAGCATTGATCTGTTGGTCTGTCAACCAGCATACGTCTGGACGCCGGTGGTGGTCGCCAAAAAACAGGTCGCTTTCTGGCATCAACTGGCCAGAAAGTTGCCCCTCGAACTTAAGGCGCATAAAGAGGTTTAGCAGATTGTTGAGAAGGTAGAGTTGCGCAGCGTTCATGGCGTTTGGGGTTCGTTCTACCTTGCCATTTAGCCACTCGTAGGTATAGCCGTCTTCCCGGCTAAGGTACTCCCGTTGGAAGCCTTCCCAAGAGATCACTTCCTCGGGGCGTGAAGATGGTGCAGAAGTACCTACAGATGTTGGCATATCAGAAAGCTTTCCCACAATATAAGCTTTTCACGGCTATTTCGCTACCATGCCCGCTTCCACCCGCTCCCGCAGTGCCCTGTTTAAAGGATACCACAAAGCTATGCCCCTGCCGGCCGCCCTGCTTTGCAACAGGTACCAAAGGCTTGGCATTTAGTGCCAGGCGGAGGCTACTACAGCTATATCTGGAAAAATCGTGCTTTTTTGGATAGATTTTTCCAAATAAAGCGTGTATTTTTGGAACAGCTGGGCGGCTGATCAGCGTATCGTAGTCGTAGTGTGTGGTTCGGCGGCCTCCTGGATGATCCGTAAAGTGGTTCATCACACCGGAGGGCTGCACAACCGGATTACCCGGCGGATTTTCCTCGCTCCCTTTTCATTAGGCGAGACAGCGGACTACCTGAGTAGCCGGGGCGTGGGGCTGGACTATTATCAGACCACTCAGATTTACATGGCACTTGGCGGCATCCCCCACTACCTGAAGGAAGTAAAGCAGGGAAGAAGCGCCGCACAAAACATCGACGAAATCTGCTTTTCAGACCAGGGTTTGTTACGGGATGAGTTTAAAAAGCTTTACCCGGCCCTATTTATAGTCTGACAACCCGAAATTTGTGAATTCTGACTTGCTCTTTTTTCGCCTCTCTGCGTTAAAAATACTCGCCGTAACTTAGGCTATGCCTGCGTTTTTTGCCTTGATAGCCAAAAAAATAGCGGCGTCATATTTTCACAAATCCTGAGTTGTCAGACTATACTAATGCAGAACACCCTATTGCGATCATCCAGGCATTAGGCAAAAAGTGGAAAGGGCTCACCCGAAAGCAGATTGCCGCATCATCGTCGGTGCCTAAAGGCGGCACCCTTAAACGCGTGTTGGAAGAACTGGAACAGTCAGGCTTTATCACCGCTTACCGGCCGTTTGGGAAAGCCAAAAAAGGCCAGCTGTATCGCCTCACGGATGAGTATTCCCTATTTTACCTGCAATTTATGCAGCAAAAGCGTCTCAGCGGAGAGGGAGCGTGGCACCGGCTGAGTCAGACAGCGGCATTTAAAAGCTGGAGTGGTTATGCCTTTGAAAACATTTGCCTTAAGCACATCAGGGAAATTAAGCACGCACTAGGCGTTGCTGGTGTATATACCGAGGCTTCTACCTACTACCATCAGGGCGAAGGGGAAAAGCGTGGCGTTCAAATCGATCTGCTCATTGACCGGAACGATCATGTCATCAATCTCTTTGAGATCAAATTTTACAATGCCCCATTTTCGCTCACCAAAGCAGAGGCTAAAGCACTACGTGAAAAAGTAGCCCTGTTCCAGTCCTACACGCAGACTAAAAAACAAGTATTTTTATCCCTGATTACCACCTTTGGCTTGCTGCCGAATGCTCATAATTTGGGCTTAATGCATCAGGAGCTGACTCTAGAAGATTTATTTATTCCTTAAATTCGAACCTAACCCCTGCTGCGTTGGAACAAAAACGGGGCATAGATTAGTTTATAATGAGTATTCAACTAGTAATTTTCTATGAAAAATCTTACCATTCAAGTCCCAGATGAGGTAGAAGAGGAAAAAATCAAGATGATCATCGCTGCCTCTTTGTTTGAGCAGGGGGTGCTTTCTTCTGGTCAGGCAGCTGAATTAGCAGGTGTAACACGGCGTTATTTTATTGAGGAAGTTGGAAAATACGGCATCTCAATTTTTGGGGAGACAGAGGAAGATATTGAGGAAATCGACGGAGTACAACTTTAAATTTCTATGAAGGTTGTCATTGCAGATACCAGCTGCCTAATTGTTTATGATAAAATTCAAAGGCTCGACATACTGCGTAAGACTTTTCCTGAATTGATTATCACCCAACAAGTTGGGGAGGAGTTCGGAACGTTGCCGGACTGGTTAAATATTAGTATAATTGAAGAAAAGGACGAGCTGTATCTTGAGTTGTTAAACAATTTAGGCCGGGGAGAAGCAAGCTCTATAGCTTTAGCCTCTCAAATGAAGAACAGCCTGCTGATCATTGATGAAAAGAAAGGTCGGATTGCGGCCCTCAAACACGGAATCAGCATCATAGGCTCTCTCGGAGTTTTAGTTGAAGCCAAGCGCAAAGGAGTCATAGTATCTGTCAGGGAGGCATTATCAAAGATTGAAGAAACCAACTTTCGAGTATCAGAATCAATAAAGAAGAAAGTATTGGAAAAAGCCGGCGAATGAAGCCCTCTCATCATGAGTCTGGTGCCTACGGTACCAGCTTTGTTGAATACAAAACTTTTAAACAATGACCTTCTCTGGCCGCTTCCTGCTCAACATGATCCACTTCGCTGCCCGGCAGGGGGCATCGGCTGCTGACTTATTGGCAATTAGGAGCGAAGGAAAAGGGGCGTTATAAAAGTGACAATGACTAAAGAAAATAGCAGCCCGCCAATAGAAACAGCAGCGAGCGCCGGCCAAAAAATATCATTAGTCTGGTACATTAAAAAGGGTAACATGCCTAAAGCTGTGGATAACACAGAGAGCTTAATTCGAACGCCGCTTTATGCCAAACCGCTTTTCCAGTACGCTGTAGGCAAAAAACATGAATTCAATCAGTTGTGCAACTGAATTAAAGGACATCGTTCAGCTCTTACCCCTGCAGCCAGCGTTTCTACCTGTTGCCAGCACCAATCTGCTCAGCAGGCAAAAACAGCCCCCTCAATCTTTCTCCCCCTTCCAGATCCCTTCTAATCCTGCTTCATCATTAACCCAGGCTCCCGAAGCCGATTGGCCCGTTATTTGCCCTTCAAAATCAACTGTACCGAACAGTACCGAAGCTTCTGCTTCGAACATTCCTCCTTCTGTTACAGTACCCGTTAACCCGAAAGGGTAGCCAGGCAGCGAATCAGATACTGCTGTCCCCTCAACCTTTCCTTCCTCGTCAATGTCGGCCGTCCAGCTTCCGGTATCTTCTCCGGAGTAAGTTCCTGCCCAGGTTCCTTGGTATGGGGCATAAGGCGTATCCTTGTCACAGGAAGTAATGGCAATGGCCAGCAGGAGTAAGGCATAAAAAATTCCTCTTACCATAGTTGTTGTATTTTGCTTCAATTAGAAGTTGAAAGAATATCTATTGTCTCTCATTTTGCAGCCAGCGTTCCACCCACCGCCACTGCACATCTGCTGCATCCGGGTTCCTTCCTGGTAAAAATATCCGACCCAAAAGTAAGCGGCACCTCCGATGACGTAAACTAAGCGCGGGCTTCCGATGCCGTAAATCCACTGATGTGCAATGAATAGAGCAAAGCCGATTAGGAAAGTCCGTAAAAAAAGTAAAGCGCTCATGCTGCCAGTCTTTGATTGGCTAGCAATGTGCAGAAAACTGATCAACTGGGCAACTGGATTAACATTGCATTGGCTTCTTTGACTTTTCAATGGCTGTCTGCTACTTAACTGGATAACCTCTTCCGCCGCTAAATTCAGGTCTCAGTGCTTGTGCTTGTTTATGCAAATAAGAAATAAAAGTTGTCATCTTCTCTTTCCTTGAACCTGTCAAAGCAGACCAACCTAAAATCTCTACCTTGGTGATTACCGAGAGGTTGGCAGGGGAATTCATGGCTTTAGAGACGGATGGTGAGTCTACCAATCTGCAAATTCTCCCTAATCACCCCCGCTCATGAATCGTACCCTGCCGCCACTTCAGAAAACCGCCCTCCCGCCCACTAAAACACGCCCGGATCTCCGCCAGCACTGACAATGCGATCTCCTCCGGCGACAGCGCCCCGATATCTAGGCCCACCGGGCTGTGCAGGCGCTCGTTATCCCGCTCGCTTAGGGTGATGCCCTCGGCGGCCAGTTCATCCAGCATTTTGTCGGTGCGTTGGCGTGGCCCGAGCAAGCCGATGTAGGGTACATCCGTAGACAGCAAGCGGCGTAGGTTGTTCAGGTCGGTTTTGTAATCGTGCGCCATAAGGATGCAGGCGGTGTAGCCGTCAATCTCAACGGGGGCGTCTTTGGGTTTTATTTCATCTGCCTGTTGGAAGATAGACCGGCTGAGCTTGTGGGGGTTGGCGTAGACTGTAATGTGCCGGCCCAAGTCCTTGCCCAACTGCGCCATAGGGAATACATCGTAGTGGCCGCCAAACAGCAGTAACCGGAGTGTAGGGGGTAGAAATTCAATAAAAATACTCAACTGCCCGCCGGAGGGCAAGGTATAACGCCTGCTCACAGACTTTTGCCGAGCCTTTACATGCTCAATGTCCGCCAACAGGCCCTCAACAGGAAGCCCTGCCGGCAACTGCTCAGCCTGCAGCATACGGCCGGGGTAAAGCGCCTCAGGGCCGCCGTCATTCTGCACAATCGTCAGCAAAATACAAGGTTGCCGCTTATCGGTACACTGCCGCAGGGTCTCCAGCGGATTGCCCGGCTCATTGTCCAAGGGCGCAATCAGCACGTCGATGATGCCATTGCAGCCCAGCCCCACGCCGATCTGCTGCGCATCCTCATCGGTGGTGTCGTAGGTGACCAGCGAAGGCTTATCCTGAAACATCGCCAGCTTGGCTTTGCGCAGCGCATCCCCTTCCAAACAGCCGCCGCTGATGCCGCCTATCCAGTTGCCGTCTTCCATGACCAGCATGCGCGCGCCGGTGCGCCGGTAGGAGGAGCCTTCTACCCGCACTACGGTGGCCAGGGCTGCTTCTTGGGTGCCTCCCATTTGGTCGTAAGCTTTGAGGATCGCTTTGATTTCCTTCATGCGGTGAGTACGTTGATTATTAAATTGAGCTGCAGTTTCAGCGGATTCGGGCCGCACAGCCTTGATGGCGCCGCTTCTGCAAAATCGCCGGAAGCACAGTACATAACATAAATGCTATTCGGTATGGAGAGGTTTTACACGCCCCCCTCCGCTGCCGATTTTTTGTCTGTGCAGGGGGTGAAATAGAGAAATGGTAAGCTTTCTGAAGGCAAGCAATCCATTTGGTAGGCGCTGTTGGGGTCGTAAAACAGGTGTTTTCGCAGCAAAAGCGTTGTTGGTACCGCAAAAACTATGTAAATTTAAAGTCTAACTTTAAAATTGCATAGAATGCTGGTTCATCGGAGTATTGTTGATCACCTGCAGGAACTAAGCCGCTTAATCCCATTTTCTTTATTAATTTCACAAAAAATTGTGACTATGAAGAGAAGCAACCTCCCCCTGATCCTACTCTTGATGCTGGCGATGACCGCCTGCCAATCCTCCGGCGACAACAGCGCGCAGCAGGCGGAGCAAGAGGATTTGGCCCCGGTCCCCCTTTCCGAGCAGCAGAAAAAACGCCGGACGGTACGCCCCAAGCCCAACACTCCCAAGCCCCAACCCAAACTGACGCAGGGCAAAGTCGAGTGGATGGACCTCAGTGCCGCCATGCAGGCGCAAAAGCAAGACCCCAAACCGATTTTCATCGACCTGTATACCGACTGGTGCGGCTGGTGCAAAGTGATGGACCGCAAAACGTTCTCGCAGGACCACGTCGCCAAGTACATGAACGAAAACTTCTACCCGGTCAAATTCAACGCGGAAAAAGCAGGCCCGATACAGTGGGGCGGCAAGGAGTACAAGCTGGTGTCTACCGGCCGCAAAAAAGTGCACAGCCTAGCGTTTGCGCTGCTCGATGGCAATTTGGGCTACCCCGCTTATGTCGTCTTGGATGAGAACCAGCAACGCAGCGGCTTTTTCAAAGGCTACCGCGAAGCGTCGGATTTCCTGAGCCAGGTTAAGGGGTTGCAGTGAGCGTGGTTGATTGAGTAACGGCTTCTCAATTGATAAGACCGCTAAAAGAGGATAAGCGAAAGTCTAGTTCAAAGAAGTTGCAGTGCAGCTTTGGTAAAATCACGAAGACTGTCGAGGTGTTCTGTGATAATGGCCTGAACAATATCCATATCCAGCTTGGTGTAGTTATGTATGGCGATATTGCGAAAGCCCACCATATTGCTTAACTCCTCAGTGGTGGCGGGTCTTACCAGTTGGGCCTCCGCCAATAGCTCAAACGCTTCGCGGCTATTCTGGGGAACACCCAACTTTTTAGCCTTGACGATATGGTTGGCCAAGTCGATAGCTTGTTCGCAGGCCCGCTGCAGGTTTAGCACGATAGCATCTTGCCGCATGTAATTGGTGAGAAAATCCTCTTCGTGCCCCTCGTAGTCTTCCCGTATGCGGGCTAGGCAGCGCTCTATACTTTCTACCTTGTTCAACACTACATTACCGCTCATAGATGTACCCCCGTTTTTTTATGTCTTCCAATATTTCCCGCCGCTCAAAGTTCAATCGCTGGTACATAGAATATACAGTCATCTCAAAGGTAGCACAGTAATCCTCGTCTTTGGTGAAAATACGTTCTCCCGTGGAGACAATTTCGAAGCGGAAGACCGTACTGGCGTTTTGCAAATCGATAAGGTCTACATAATCCACCCGTAGTTGCTTGGCTAGCAACAACGACAACCTCCACAATTCACGCCGACTGGGCGAGTGCCCCCATTCTACCAGAAACGCAATATCATAATCACTGTGCGCCCGGGCGGTGCCGTCCGCTTGGCTGCCAAAGAGGTACACGCCCTGAAGTTTGGGGAGCTGCTCAGTGAGCAATTCTATAATTACGGCCCGGTT
>JAAAOU010000507.1 GCA_009908745.1 Bacteroidota bacterium | reverse complement strand
GAAGAACACGGGAAACTGACCTACCGCAGCCAGCAGATAGACCTCTACTTTTTCAAACTCATGCTGCAGCTGGCACAGGAACCCCAACAACTGGGCACGCTCTTGGAAAAGCTCGACGAGCAAATCGGCACTTACGAGCAAGAAGACCGGCCACTGGCCCCCTTGTTGCTACAGAAAGTCAGCACCTTGGAAAAAGCTGGCCAGGAAGAAGCCGCGCAACAGCTCACGGAACGCAACCTGACCCAACCGGATGTACTCGAATACGCCATCCGGCAAGCCCAAGACAAGCAGCAGACCCACCGTGTGAAAGCCTTGGCGCAGACGGGCTTGCGGCTCGACCCACCGCAGGGCACCCGCAGCCGGCTGGAAAAATTGCTGCTGGACATTGCTCTGCGGGAAGAAGACCAGAGCGCTATCGTAGCGTACGCGCTGCTGCGCTTCTACGACACGCTCGACTTACAATACTACAGGCTGGCGCGGCAGTATAGCTTACCGTCTAGCTGGCCAGCGACATTGGAAGCGGTATGGGCAAAGCTCGAGACACTGCCATTCTCCCAGAAGCTGCGTGACACCCGTGCTAGGCTGCTGATATTAGAAAAAGACTGGGAAGGGTTGATGGCTTACGCCGAAGCATTAGAGTCACTGGACCTCTTGGCTTTTGCCGATGAGCACCTACTCCCCCGCTTCCCACAACGGACCCAACAACTCTACGAAGCCCTCATACGCGAATACGCACGCCACCATCTCGGCCGGCAGACTGCCAGGCGCATCCGTACCGCCTTGGAACGCCTGCAACTGATCGGAGCGGCCCCCTTAGCCCGGCGCTTGCTGGAGGATTTCCGGGGCAACTACGGGGAACGCCACACGCTGATGGAGGAACTGCAAGGCTTGGAAGCTTGAAAACTCCTGAATCTGCTGCTTTTTCCCTACCTTAACCGCCATGAAAGTGCAGCTCTGGGCCATAGGGAAAACTAGTGAACGCTACCTGGAAGAAGGGATAGCCCTTTACGCCAAACGGCTCCGCCATTACCTTAAATTCGAGTGGCGGGTGCTGCCAGATGTGAAGAAGGCCGGCAAATTGCCCCCCGCCCAGCTCAAAGCCCGCGAAGCCGAAAGCGTACTCAAACAGCTGGAGCAAGGCGACTTCCTCGTCTTGCTCGACGAAAAGGGCAAGCTCATGGGCTCTGAGGCCTTCGCCCAATTCTTGGAGCATAAGCTACAGCTCAGCCACCGCCGCCTAATCTTCCTCATCGGCGGCGCCTACGGCTTTGACGACAGCCTTTACGAAAGGGCCGACAGCAAACTGTCGCTGTCCAAAATGACGTTTTCCCACCAGATGATCCGCCTTTTCATGGCAGAACAGCTCTACCGGGCAGTCACCATTCTAAACAACGAACCCTATCACAACCCTTGATATAACGCATGGATTCAATAACCCTTACGATCATTCTTATTGGCATGACGGTGCTGATTTCCTACCAGGCTTTCAACCGCACGGACATGAAGTATAAACTGGCGTTCCACCCGGTTTCCATCAACGAGTTTGGACAGTGGTACCGCTTTCTGACCTCTGGCTTCGTGCACAACGACTGGCAGCACCTCATCTTGAATATGTATGTGTTTTACCTGTTCGGCTCTACGCTGGAGCAGTTTTTCACCCAGCTCATTTTCGAACCTGCAATGGGGCGCATCGTGTTCTTGTTTTTTTACCTCAGCGCGATCATCGTTTCTGATATCCCTTCCTTCTTTCAGCACAAGGAGAACAGTGCTTATTCAGCGGTGGGGGCATCGGGCGCTACGTCTGCCCTGCTCATGGCTTACATCATGTTTGACCCGTGGAACTGGTTCATCTTCCCGCCCCTGCCCGGTATCATACTCGCCATCGGCTACCTGTGGTATTCTTCCTACATGGGGCGGCACGGCAATGACCTGATCGCCCACTACGCCCACCTGTGGGGAGCCGTGTACGGCATCGTCTTCATGGTGCTTATCGCCGTATTTTACGAACCCCGCTTGCTAGACTATTTCATCAACCAACTGCTAGCTGGCCCGCGGGCCCCTGCTTTCTAAGAAATACCGGCTCCCAGGCCCAAATCTGAGAACATGTTCTTTATCCTCTCCAAGGTACTCCTTTTCCTGCTCAAACCGATTACTTGGGTCGCCGGCTTGTTGCTGTACAGCTGGTTCGCCAAAAAGCGCAAACGCTGGTCGGTAGCCGCCGCCCTTGTCCTGCTGCTGGTGTTTTCCAACCCCTTCCTCTTCAACATGACGGTGCGGGCCTGGGAAAAGCAAACCCTGACCGCCGACCAGATCGAGCAGCCCTATGACATCGGCATACTGCTGGGCGGTTTTTCTGCGGTGCGTACCCTGCCGACGCACGACCGCTACAATTTCAACGACCGGGCCAACCGTTTCACCAATGCCTTGGAACTGTACAAGGCTGGCAAGATCAAGAAAATCCTAATCACTGGCGGTAGCGGGCGGCTCCTGCAAAGCGGCGAACCGCGGGAAGCGCCGCAGACCAGAGACTTTCTGCTTAAAATCGGCATCCCCGCTTCGGATATCATCATCGAATCGGAAAGCCGGAATACGTATGAGAATGCGGCCTTCACCCAACAATTGCTCGCGGAGCAGGGGCTGGAAGGCCAACGCCTGTTACTCATCACCTCCGCCTGGCACATGCCACGGGCCATACGTTGCTTCGAAGCGGTAGAGCTGGAGGTAACCCCATTCTCGGTAGACTTTCTCAGCGAAGGGTTGCAAGCGGCGCCCGACAAAGTATTCTTGTCCAATGCCCGGGCTTTTTACCTCTGGGAGCTCATCCTCAAAGAGTGGGTCGGCATAATAGCCTACCGTATTCGGGGTTATGGATAGGGGTAACGCACCTTTTTACTTATCTTTCCCCAAAAAAGATGCGGCAGCTACTTCTACTTCCTTTGCTCGCGCTGGCAGCCTGCCAGCCATCGTCTGTCCCTACCGAAGCGGACGTCGGCCTGCTGTATGTAGGCACTTATACTAAAAAAGAAGCCCATGTGGATGGCAAAGCAGAGGGGATATACCGCTACGCCGTAGAACGGGAAACGCTACAAGGCCAGGCTGCCACCACCGGCATTATCAACCCATCCTATCTGGCTATCGACAGCGAGAACGCGCTGTTGTATGCCGTCTCCGAAATTGGGCCAGATGTAGACAGCAGCGGGCAAGTAGCCGCCTATCAGATCAAAAAAGACGGCAGCCTGCAAGAACTCAACCGCCAACCCACGTTCGGCTTTGCCCCCTGCTACGTCAGCTTGCACCCCGATGGCAGTGCCGTTTTTGTGGCTAATTACGTAGGAGGCACCGTTGCGGTATACCCCCGGCGGGCCAATGGCGAATTGGGAGAAGCCAGCCAAACCTGGACCTACGAGGGGCAGGGCCCGCACCCGGAGCAAGAAGCGGCCCATCCACACTGTATCATCCCCTCCCCGGACGGCCGGTATGTTTATGTGGCGGACAAAGGCAGCGACCGGGTGGCTGGCTTCCGATGGAATGCCGATGGGCAAGTGATGGAACCGCTCGAACCGCCGTTTACGAAAGTACAATCCGGTGCTGGCCCCCGGCATTTATGTTTTCACCCTACACAGTCTTACCTTTACTTGATCAACGAACTGAATAGTACGGTAGACGTTTTTGCCTGGCAGCCTGATAGTGGGCTGCTGACCCCGTTGCAAAGTATCACAACATTACCGGAGGGCTACGAAGGCACTAACGCTTGCGCCGACATCCACCTTAGCCCGGACGGGGCCTTCCTCTACGCTTCCAACCGTGGGCACAACAGCCTGGCAATTTACAAAGTGGGAGCCGGAGGGCGGCTGTCGCCGAAAGGTTTTACCCCTACCGGTGGCGCTTTCCCCCGCAATTTTATGATCACGCCGGACGGCCAGTGGCTGTACGCCGCTAATCAAAACAGCGACAACATCGTGGTATTCAAACGCGACAGCGCCGACGGAAGCCTTACCCGGACGAAAGCCCACGAATGCCCCACGCCCGTTTGCCTTAAAATGTATACGCCATGAAAGGAAATATCCCTTCGAAAAAGAAAGTACTCATCCCGGTGCGGCCGCCATTGCTCGCTTACCTCAAACGAAATAACCGGGCTACGGCCCTTCCGCTGCAGTACGAAGACCTGCTGCGGTACGAATCCGCCGTGACGCTCTACAATCAGGAAGGCGAAGACACCCTTTGGCAAACCGTCTACTATTCGCAGCACGATTTTGGAGAAGTCAACGAAGCCATGAAGCGGATTTATGCGTTGTTGAAAACCGAAGGCGATGTCCAAGTACTCGACCACCTGACCGTCGCCCGTATCGACTTTTGCACCTTTGGCAACACCAAACCCTTCCGGGTGCGTATCATCAACCGCCTCAACGACAACTACGACCATTTTTACATCAAAAAAACCGACGCTTCCCGCATCTACGGCCTAGAGCTGGAGGACCTGCTGTCGCCCAACCGCGTCACTTTTTTGATCGACCGCGACACCCTAATCGAGGAGCATGTGGCCGGTATACCAGGCGACGATTTCATGAAGCACAATCTGGAGGATACAACCTTCAACCAAATCCGCATCGCCAAAGAGTTCATTAAATTCAACGAGCGCTGCTTTATCCGCCTGCTAGGGGACATGCGCTCTTACAATTACGTTGTCGATATTACCCCGGACATCGAAGGCTCCCAATTCCGCATGCGGGCTATCGACTTTGACCAGCAGTCCTACGAGGGGCGCAAAGGCTTTTACCTGCCCCAGTACTTTAAGGAGAACAACCCTGTCATCAACTTGGGCATGCAGCACATGCGGCCGCCAGCGGTCAAGCAGTACCAGATGGAAGAACGCAGCCTGATCGCGGTGCGGGTGAAAGCCTCCAAAGACCAATACGACGAGTTGATGGAAGTAATGATGGCGGATGAATTGTCTACCCCAGAAAAGATCAAGCAGTTGCGGGAGGAGCTCGCTTACCACCATAAACACCATGCCTTTCTGAAGTGCGAAAGTATGGGGGAATTGGTAAAAACGAATATAGAGCTGCTGCTGGAAAAAGGGTTTAAGGACAGTGACATCTTTGAGGTACCGACCCAATAAAAAACCTCCCTCCGCCGTTCGTTGGTGAAGAGAGGCTATCCCAAAAACCGATTATATATTTCAAAAATCTCAATTTAATTTGGATTATAAAAATTTCTGTGCGTTTTTCTGCGATATTTTTCATTGCCAGCTGGGCTTGCCGCAGGTTTGGGGCAACCTTTTGCCGTTAATTCCCTGCGCATTACTCAGCGCGCAAAGGCACATCTATGGAGGAACTCAATAAAGAAGAACTCAAGCGGTACGCCCGCCATTTGTCCTTGCCCAACTTCGGCTGGGCGGCACAACGAAAGCTCAAAAACAGCCGGGTGCTCGTCGTCGGGGCGGGTGGCCTGGGCAGCCCTGTACTGCTCTACTTGGCAGCTGCTGGCGTAGGCCATATTGATATTGTCGACTTCGACCGGGTAGAACAGAGCAACTTGCAGCGGCAAATCTTATTTACAGAAGCGGAAGAAGGGATGTACAAGGCAGAAGCCGCAGCCACCCGTATCAGTGCGCTGAACCAACACATCAAAGCGGTGCCTATCGTAGAGCCCTTCACCCGTGAAAACGCGATGGAACGGATCGCCCCCTGTGACTTGGTTATCGACGGCACGGACAATTTCCCGACGCGCTATCTGAGTAACGATGCCTGCGTGCTGTCTGGCAAACCATTGATTTATGGGTCTATATACCGCTTCGAAGGTCAAGTGGCGGTCTTTAACCTGCCGAGGCAAGACGGCACACGCGGCCCCAATTACCGCGACCTCTTCCCCACTCCCCCGCCGCCGGAAATGGTGCCCAACTGTGCAGAAGGCGGCGTGTTGGGGGTACTGCCCGACATTATCGGCAGCTTGCAGGCCAGCGAAGCCATCAAGGTCCTGGCTGGAATAGGGGAAGCACTGGACGGGAAGCTCTTTGTATTCGATGCCAGTACGATGCTGAACCGGACCCTTACCCTCCCCAAAAACCCCAATATTACCATCACGGAGCTGATCGACTACGAGCAGTTCTGCAACCCGGCAGCGGGCTATACGGTGCCCTCCATCAGCGTGCAGCAGTTAGCCCAGTGGCGGGAGCAAGGCAAAGCCCATCATCTCATTGACGTGCGGGAAACGGCTGAGTACGAAATCGCCAACCTCGGTGGTGACCTCCTGCCGCTGTCGGCCCTAAAGGCCAACCGTGCCGGCTTGGAAGTGATACGGCAGCGCAAGCAACCCATCGTCGTACACTGCCGCAGCGGCCAACGCTCAGCGCAGGCCGTCAAGTGGCTTTCCGAAGAGCTTGGCTTCGAGCAGGTGTACAACTTGGAGGGCGGAATACTGGCTTGGGCCGAAACGATAGAACCCGAAATCGAAGTTTATTGATTGTTGCCGGCGCCTTCTTCTTCCCCCTTTAAGACGGGCGATTTCTCGAAGAAATACAGCAAATCGGACAAAGTAGCCTTAAGGTCTTGGCGGTCCACGATAAAGTCCAGGAAACCGTGCTCCAACAGGAATTCAGAGGTCTGAAAACCTTCCGGCAACTCTTTTTTGATCGTCTCTTTGATGACCCGCGGGCCCGCAAAGCCGATCAATGCCTCAGGTTCGGCAAAATTGATATCGCCCAGCATGGCAAAAGAAGCGGTGACCCCTCCCGTGGTCGGGTCCGTCATCAATGAGAAATAGGGAATGCCGGCTTTGGACAGCTGCGATAGCTTGACGGAAGTCTTGGCCATCTGCATGAGCGAGAAGGCCGACTCCATCATGCGCGCGCCCCCTGACTTGGAGATCATCAAGAAAGGAATACGCTCCGCGATGCACAGATCAATGGCCTGAGCAATTTTTTGGCCCACCACCGAGCCCATAGAGCCGCCGATAAACTTAAAGTCCATAGCCGCTATGACCAAAGGCCGGCGGTTGATCTTGCCTTTGGCAACCGACACCGCGTCCTTCAGGCCCGTTTTGTCCTTGGCAGATTGAAGGCGCTCGGTGTACGGTTTCAGGTCAGTGAAATTCAGGAAATCCTTGGAGACCAAGTCCTCGAAGAGTTCCTCGTAGTTGCCATCGAAGAGCAAATCAAAATAATCGTAAGAACCGATACGGACATGAAAGTTACACTGCGGGCATTTAAGGAAGTTGTCTTTCAGCTCTTTCATGGTGGACGTCTCCTTACAGCGCTTGCACTTGTACCACAATCCTTCCGGTGCTTCTTTCTTGTTTCTGGTTGCGGTTTGGATACCGTCTTTCAATCGTTTGAACCAACCCATAATAGTTGCCTTTATTTTGTCGGCGCTGTATGTTAACGCCTGGGTAGCCTTGCTTTGGAAAACGGTAATAAAAGCGGTGAAACGAGCACACAAAACACTGTCTAACAGGCTACTAACACCGCTACAGCAAGCTACATCCGCGTAATGCAATCGTAAAAAGCAGATCAAAAATAAGGTGACCCGACGGGATTATGCAAATAACCACCCGATTATTTATAACGATAAGCTTTGACCGTATCGACGAAAGCCTTGACCCCGTCGAGCGGCGTATCCGGGTAAACCCCGTGGCCGAGATTGGCGATATGCCCGCGGCCAAAAGCATCAAGCATGGCTGTAGTCGCACTTTGTATCGTCTCTGGTAGGGCATATAACTGGCAGGGGTCGAGATTGCCCTGTAGCACTTTTCCCTCGCCGACCCACTTTCTGGCCAGTGCTGGCGGCGTATTCCAATCCAGCCCAACCACTTGGCAGGGCAGCTCACCGATCTGATCCAAAACGAACCAAGCGCCTTTGGAAAACACGGTAACAGGCACTTCCGTGATCGCCTCGCAAATCTGCCCGATGTAAGGCAGGGCGAAACGCCGGTATTGCTCCGGGCTGAGTATGCCCGCCCAAGAGTCAAAGACCTGCACCAATTGGGCACCACTACGCACTTTCTCTTGCAAATACGCGATCAGGGTGTTGGTGATTTTCTGCATCAGTTGATGCGCCAGCTGCTCATCCGTGTACAGCAGCCGTTTGGCTTTAGAAAACGTCTTGCTGCCACTGCCTTCCACCATATAAGCCATGAGGGTCCAAGGCGCGCCGGCAAAACCGATCAGCGGCACCCGGCCATTCAGCCGCCGCTTGGTCTCGCGCACCGCCTCGTAGACGTAGTGCAGGGAAGCGGCGGCGTCTTCGCCATCCGACAAGCGCTCAACGTCTTTCGCCGACTCGATGACTTTGGGGAAGTTAGGCCCGCGCTTTTCGATCATTTCGTAGGGCAGGCCCATGGCTTCGGGGATGACCAGGATGTCCGAAAAGATAATGGCGGCGTCCACCCCTAATTCATCCACCGGCTGTATAGTCACTTCGGCAGCCAAGTCCGGCGTCTCCACTAATTCCTTAAAACCAGACAGGCGGTTGCGCAAAGCGCGGTACTGCGGCAGTATCCGCCCGGCTTGGCGCATCAGCCACACCGGAGGGCGTTCTACCTGTTCCCCCCGGGCGGTCCTCAGTAGTAAGTCGTTGGTTGTGCTCATGCGGCAAACTTAGCCATTTTTTTGCACTGCTTACTATAATTTGTCTATTTTGGCAGCGCTAAAAAACGACCTGGATACGCACTATTACATTATGATGAAAAACCTTCCGCTGCATTGGAAAATCATTATCGGCCTCATACTAGGCATTATTTACTCGCTGGTTTCCAGTGCGCTGGGCTGGAATGAATTTACTCAGGACTGGATAGACCCTTTCGGTGTTATTTTTATCCGCTTACTGAAATTCATAGCCGTGCCGCTGGTGCTGTTCTCCATTATCGGCGGGGTGTCTGGGCTGCCGGACCCCTCCAAGCTTGGCCGTATGGGTGCTAAAACCCTGTTTGCTTATGTGCTGACCACAGTAGCTTCCGTCACGGTAGGCCTGGTTATGGTTAATTTGCTGCAGCCCGGCGATTACGTGGACGAGCAGCAACGGGTGAAAAACCGCCTGAAATACGAGCTTTGGGCACAAAATACACCGGGGGGCAGGGTGTTGGACGATGAAAGCTTCCTGACCAACCCGGACTACAAGGATATGGTAGACGAAGCGCAAGCCGCCATGCAAGCCGAGATGAGCGACGCTACCGTGGAAGAGCGCATCCAAGCCGCTGAGCAGTTCAAAGAAGCCGGCCCCTTGCAGTTTGTAGTCGACTTTGTGCCCGACAATATATTCGCGGCGCTGACCGACAGCGGCCGGATGCTGCAGGTTATCTTCTTCGGCATCTTTTTCGGGATTATGCTATTGCTGATACCTGAAGAAAAGGCCAAACCCGTGATTGACTTTGTAAATGGTACCAACGAGGTGTTCCTCAAAATGGTGGAGGTGGTCATGGAGGCCGCCCCCTTTTTCGTGTTCGCCCTTATGGCCGGGGTGATTTCCAAAATGGCCAGTACGCCGGCAGAAGTCATCGAAATATTCAAAGGGCTACTGAGCTATTCGGTGGTTGTGCTGCTTGGCCTGTTATTCATGATTTTCGTGCTGTACCCTTTGGTCGTCAGCCTTATCGTGGGCAAATTGACCTACAGCGAGTTTTTCCGGCGCATTAGCCCGGCGCAGTTTTTGGCGTTCTCCACCAGTTCTAGCGCCGCTACGCTGCCGGTGACTATGGAATGCGTGCGCGACAACATCGGCGTTTCGCAAAACGTGACCAACTTTGTGCTGCCGATCGGCGCCACGGTAAATATGGACGGCACCAGCCTCTACCAAGCTATTGCCGTAGTATTCTTGGCGCAGCTCCACTTGGTAGACCTGACGCTGGGCCAGCAGTTGACCATTGTACTCACGGCCACCTTGGCGTCCATAGGCTCGGCGGCAGTACCTAGTGCCGGTTTGGTTATGATGATCGTGGTGTTGCAGTCGGTAGGGCTCAACCCGGCCTGGATTGCCATCATATTCCCGGTAGACCGTATACTGGACATGTGCCGCACCGTGGTCAACGTCACGGGCGACGCTACGGTATCTACTTTGATTGCAAAAAGCGAGAATGAACTACAGGTGCTAGAACCGGAGGCGGTGGAATTGTAACTAAAGAAGAGACAAACCACATAATACCATGGACCAAAATACACTTCTGGGCATCGGCTCCCGCGTAAAACACCCTGCTTTTGGCGACGGTGTAGTCATCCGGCTGCACAAGGAAGCCTACGATGTCAGTTTCATGCTGTATGGCATCAAGCAAGTAGGCAAGACGTATGACAAGTGGGAAATTGTAGAAGCGGTGCCCGCCCAAGACGACGTCTCCTTCAGCGAAATGGAAAAGTCGCTGGCCCGCGTGCTCCGCCGTTTCTCGGACATCTCGGAAGTCGTAGAGCTAGGCAACCGCTGGGACGGCGGCAAGATGATCCTGGAGCCCGGGGAAGAAGGCTTGAAAGGCAAAGAAATCCCGATTGACGCTTTCTTCCACAAAATTGTGATGCTGCGCGACCGGCTGCGGGTACTGGAGCAGCGCATCAACAGTAACAAGCACCTCAGCGACGAGGAAAAGGTCAACCTGCAGCAGTACATCACCCGCTGCTACGGTAGCCTGACGAGCTTCAATGTGCTGTTCCGGAACAAAGAAGATTATTTTGTAGGGTCAAAATCGTAATTTTTTGATCCGCAGTGTATCTTTTTTGTTGAATGGTAGTATATCAGATTAACTTAACTAACTACCGATTATGAACCGAGCCTTCCGGCTACTCAGTGGTGTTTGTATCTTGTTGTTGGGCTTGCAGCTCAGTGGCTGTATTGTTATCGAAAACGAATTTAGCGGTCTGCCACCGGGGCCGTGGCGGGCTGTCCTTGAGCTAGAGCCCAATATGGTCACCCCCAACCCGAAAGGCGAGCCGCTGCCTGAGAAAGTCAACTTCGAATTTGAGGAAGTCACCAATGGAGAGCTGCCGTTCAACATGGAGGTGGTGTACGACAACCCCGACAGTTTCCACATCGTAATCATCAACGGCGAAGAGCGGATTACGGTAGATGATATCACCATCGGCCTTGACCGCGCCACGGCCAAGGATACACTAATCATCCGCTTCCCGGTTTATGATTCTTACATCAAGGCCATCTACGAAGAAGACATACTGGAAGGCGAGTGGATAGTTGAGAACAGGGGCGAACCCTACAGCATCCCCTTTCTGGCCAAACACGGGCAAGACCACCGCTTCACCACCTTGCGTAAAGACCCGGTTATGGACATAAGCGGGCGCTGGAGTGTCACCTTTGGCGTGGAGGAAGGTGCCGAAAGCTACCCGGCTATCGGTGAATTTCAGCAAGACGGCAACCACCTCACGGGTACCTTTTTGACCGAAACCGGCGATTACCGCTACCTGCAAGGCAGTGTGCAGGCCGACAAGGTATACCTGAGCACGTTTGACGGCAGCCACGCTTTTATGTTTGAGGCGAAGATACGCCCGGACAGCAGTATGCTTGGCTCCTTCCGCTCGGGCGAGCATTTCCGTACGCTTTGGGAAGCCAGACGAGCCCCTGATGCTGAACTGCGCCACCCCGACGAGCTGACCAAGCTCAAAGAAGGGTACGAAACCATCAACTTCTCCTTTCCAAACCCGGAGGGAGAGACCATCAGCCTTTCTGACCCCCAGTATCAAGGCAAGCCGGTAATCGTTCAATTAATGGGGACATGGTGCCCCAACTGCCGGGACGAGTCCGTTTTCCTGCGCGACTATCTGGAACAGCACCCAGATCAAAAACTCGAGGTAATAGCGCTGGCTTTTGAGCGTTATAAAGAACAAGATAAAGCCATGGACGCCATCCGAACGTACAAACAGCAACTAGGCTTAGAATACGAAATACTGCTAGCGGGTAGCTCCGACAAAGCAGCCGCCGCAGAAGCCCTGCCCATGCTCAACCGGGTCTACTCCTACCCTACGATGGTCATGCTCGGCGCCGACGGGAAAGTGCAGCGTATCCACACTGGTTTTGCCGGCCCGGCGACCCAGCAATATGCGGAATTCAAAAAAGATTTTAATACATTTATTGAAAAGTTGCTGCGGCAAGCTCCCGAAAACTAATAAAATCCAACTTTAACCACCATGAGTACCAACAGTATCGCACTGGCTTATTGTGCTGACAACGAGGCCACCGTAAAAGAGATAGAGCAACAGTTATCCTCTTCTGCCTACAGCTTTCACCACTACAGCTGCAACCGCTCTACCAATGACACCTTCCTGTCTGATCAGCTACTGGGGCAATCGGACCCCATACTGTTGTTTGTAAGCGACAACTTCCTGAAGTCAGCGCAATGCATGAGCCACAGCCTGAAGCTCCTGCAAGAGCGGCGGCACGATATACTCCCCGTTATCATCGATGGCGTGCAGGAAGACGAGCAAAGCGGCGAGCCCGTCAAAGTGCCTACCGAGTTTGAACGGGTCAGCGATATTATACAGTACATCAACTACTGGCAGGACCGCTACCTGGATTTGCGCCGGGAGAAGCGGCAGATCGAAGGCTTGGACGAAGAAAAATTCAATGCCCATCTAAGGGTCATGCGCGAAATTTCCAGCGAAGCCGGCGAGTTCTTACGTATGTTGCGTACGATGAATTACCTCAGCCTGCCAGAATTCTCTGTCAACCACTTTGAACAGTTCTTTATTTTCACCGAGGACCGCGATGGCTGGGTCCACTATAAATCCAGTGCCCAAAGCTACCAGCCGGAGAGCCTGCAGACGCCACCGCCGAGCGAAACCGAAACGCCAGAAGACGCGGAACCGCCCACCGAGGAAGAACAATCCGAGGAAGCGCCTATTGAAATTGCGGATATTCCCGGCATCAACTTACTAGGCCCGGACGAAGAAGAGCCGGAACCCCAGCCTACCGAAGAGCCTGCAAACCCAGAATCCCATTCAGAAGAGGAACCCCAAAACACAGAAGAGACCGAGGACGGGGTACCCGCTCACCGCCCCGTAGAAGAACAACCACAGATAGAGAGTATGGACCAAGGGCCCGGCGACTTCATACAAGCCGAGCAGACCGAGGAACAGGAAGAAGCCCCCGAGCTCCAAGAAGAGGAAGAAGGACAAGCACCTATCCTTGGTGATGCGCAGGACCTCCGGGAACTGGATCAGCAAGAAGAAGCTGCCGATGAGCGGGCGATTATCGAAAAAGCACTCGCTTACTTTAACGAGGGCGCGCAGGAAGAAGGGCTTTCCTACATGGCTAATGCGATCGCCCAACACCAAGACCAGCCTGGATTGCGCTATCACTATGCCCTCATGCTAGCCCAACAGCGCAAGGATTATGCGGCGGCCCGCCGTGAGCTGGCACCGGTGATCGAAATGGACCCCGAGCATACGGATGCCCTGTTCCTGCTCGGCGAACTAGAAGAACTAGAAGGCGATTTTACGGCAGCACGCGACCATTATTTGCAGCTCGTCGATATTGAACCGGAATACCCCAACGCTTATTACCGGTTGGGGATGATAACGGCAGCGCATTTCCCGGACGACCGCAAAGCCGCAGCAAAATACTTCAAACGGGCTGCCAAACAGGACAAGAGCAATCACGACGCCCTGTATCAGTACGGATTATTGCTGAACGAAGTGCTGGACAAGCCCAAAAAAGCCATCAAGTATTTCCGCAAAACCCTGAAAGTCAATGCCTTTCACCCCTTTGCCTACTACGATATGGCCTTGGTCTACCACCAGGAAGGGGAATACGAGAAAGCAGCAGATGCCTATCAGAAAGCGATCCGTATCAACCCCGAGCTGAAAACGCCGGAAAATGACCTGGCTTTCCAGGTGCCCGAGCCCGTAGAACAGCAGCCCTCGCCTCAGCAGGGCGCCCAAGTTGCTGACTTCAACTACGAAGCCCTCGATGCCCTAAAGCAGAGCATCAATGAGCTGGAGGAAATGCTTCAACGCCGCGAAGAAGAGTCCCTGCAACTGCGGGAACAACTTCAGGAAAAGCAAACGCCTACCCGCCTTAAAACAGATCAAACCGTATTGGTCACCGGCGCCACCTCCGGCATCGGCCGGGCTACCGCCGAGCGTTTTGCGGAAGCGGGCTACCGGGTTATCATGTGCGGCAGGCGGGCCGACCGCCTGGAAGCCCTGAAAGCCGAATATATCGAGCAATACGAAGCGGATGTGCTCACCCTTTCTTTCGACTTGCGCAGCATGCAGGAGACCAGGGAGGCACTAGCTACCCTCGACCACCCCTGGAGCAACATCGACTTGCTGGTCAATAACGCGGGCAAAGCCAAAGGCCTGGCGCCCATACACAAAGGGCAAGTGGAGCACTGGGAAGAAATGATTGATACCAACCTCAAAGGCCTGCTCTACCTGACGCGGCTGGTATCGCCCGGCATGGTAGAACGGCAACAGGGCCAGATCATCAACGTCTGCTCTACAGCGGGCAAAGAGGTGTACCCCAATGGCAATGTATATTGCGCCACCAAGTCTGCCGTGGATGCTCTGACCAAGGCCATGCGTATTGACCTGCACCAACACAACGTACGCGTGGGCATGATCAGCCCCGCTCATGTGGATGAGACCGAGTTTGCGTTGGTACGCTTTGACGGCGACAGCGAGCGCGCCCAGATATACGATGACTTTAAGCCGCTAAGCAGCCGGGATGTGGCTGAGGCCATCTACTTTATGGCTACTCAACCCGCGCATGTGAATGTTTTGGATGTGGTCTTGCAGGGTACGCAACAGGCGCACAGTATGATTATCGACCGCTCTGGCCGGGGGCGGTATGAAGAGGAGGAATAAGTTAGCTCATCCCTTCAAAGAGGGATCGGATTTCCTTGGCTTCTTCGGGTTTGATCCGGCCGCTCAGTATCAAGCGTACTTCGCGGCGGCGCGGGGCACTGTCGTAGCGTTGCTGCTCGATTTCCGTCAGCGGCAGCACCGGCGGAACGGGGATGGGTTTCCCCTCGTCGGCCAAGCCAACGAAGGTGTAGTACGCATGGTTGCAGCGGCGCGCGTTTCCCCCTTTGATGTCGTTGGCAAAGACTTCCACGTATATTTCCACCGAGGTACGGAATGCCCGGGTCACCGTAGCTTCCAAAGCCACAATATCGCCTACTTTGATGGGTTTTTGAAAAGACACATGGTCTACGGAAGCCGTCACGACGTGCGCCTCGCAGTGCTTACCCGCGCATATTCCCGAAGCAATGTCCATCCAACGCAGCAAATTACCGCCCATGAGGTTGCCCATAGGGTTAGTGTCGTTGGGCATTACCATTTCTGTCATTACGGTGCGCGATTCGCTGACGCGCTTGCTCTTCCTTTCACTCATGAGGTTCGTTTATCGGATCATAACGCCTTTGCGCTCCACAAAGGGGATTTTGGTGAAGTTGTCTTCGGTGATACTGCCTTTGACAAACACGTACTTTTTATCGTACATATAGTCTTCGTGGGAGAAGCTGATCCAGTACTCGTTCGTCAAATCGAACAGCTTGATCTGAATCGGCTCGATCTTGACCGCCTGCAAAGGGCCGATCTCCTCAAAAAAATGACGCAGGACCGAGGTCTTCATTTTTTCACCGTTAACTTCACCGTACCCGCGGGAGTTAATCAGCACGTTCTTTATGGATTTCTCCTTTAGATTAATGAGGTAACTATCCCAAAACTGTTCGTTGTCAGGCTCGTCTATAGGCCGGGGTGCCACCGCTATAGCGATGTCTTCCACTTTGTGGTTGGGGATATCTTTCATCATACCAGTTGAGGCTTATCCTACTTCTTCAATTATATTCATGCGTAATCGATGCCAAAAAGTTCTGAAAACTGCGCCTTGAGCTGAGCTTTCACCTCTGCGGTGTCTACCTTTCGACCCAATTCGCGTTGCAGGGAAGTAACGTCCCGCCCGGCTTCATCTATTCCGCAGGGTACGATATGGCCGAAATGGGTGAGGTCCGTATTGACGTTAAAGGCAAAGCCGTGCAGGGTGACCCAACGCCGCAAGTGTACACCGATAGCGCAAATTTTACGCTTGGGCAAACCGTCATTTGCCTCCAGCCAGACGCCCGTGTAACCGTCTTCCCGCCCCCCTTCTAGGCCGTAGCTGGCTAGGGTACGGATTACGGCTTCTTCCAAGTAGCGGACATAACGGTGTACGTCCGTGAAGAAGCAGTCGAGGTCAAAGATCGGGTAGCCGACAATCTGCCCGGGCCCGTGGTAGGTAATGTCCCCGCCGCGGTTGATCTTGAAAAACTCAAAGCCTTGAACAGCAAGGTCTTCTTCGCCCAACAGCAAATGGTCCATAGAGCCGCTTTTGCCCAGCGTATACACGGGAAAGTGCTCGCAAAACAGTAAATAGTGCTGCTGCGGCACTTCCTCCTGCCCGGCTTTGCGCCGCTGCCGGTTAGCCAGCTTACGGTCCACGAGCTCCTTGAGGCGCTCTTCCTGGTAGTCCCAAGCGTCTTTATAGCTGATTTTCCCTAAGTCTTGAAATACAACTTCTTGCATCTGCTAAAAATGTGGCGCAAAGGTAGCCTCCTTCGCGCATAATTCTATGTTTTATTGCCGTGATTATCGAAACTGTCTCAAGCACCCGAAAGTTTTAGGTTTTTCCGGTTGGGCAGCAGGGCAAATCGAGCGCAAGCACACTGTTAGCGAATTTTCGCTAAGCGTGGAAGTAATGGGCACTCCTCTTGGTTTGATTCTCAGCTTTTTACAAGGCAAGCACGCGACAAAGAAAGCCCCCCGATCAATTATTTATGTAAAGGCTAGGTTAATTATCTCTAAATTTCCCTATTTTGGTCCTTGGAAACCGAATAAATCTACTAACCAAGACGAGCCGATAACATGAAATTTGCAAATCGAGTTTGGCTGCTAAATATAGTTCTTATAGTGCTATTTACGAGTAGTCTCAACGCTCAAAACAGCATCACCGGGCGGGTATTTGACGCCACGACGAAAGACCCCCTTATTGGGGCTAGCGTAGTGATTGAAGGTGAAGCGGGAGGGACAGTCACCGATTTTGACGGCGCCTTTGCGCTGAGATCGGGTAAGGCGCTGCCCATCACCCTCGTCGTCTCCTACATCGGCTACGAAAGCAAAAAGGTCCAACTGAATGAGCAGACGAAGGACCTGGAGGTACTGCTTTCCGAGGCCGTCATTACTACGGATGTGGTGGAGGTACGCGGGCAACGGATTTCTGAAAAACAAAAAGCGAACCCACTTACGGTAGAGTCCTTGGACGTGCTGGCCATCAAAGAGACGCCGGCGGCCAGCTTCTACGACGGGCTGGGCAATTTGAAGGGGGTGGATTTGACGGCGGCCAGCTTGGGCTTTAAAGTCATTAACACCCGTGGGTTTAACAGTACGAGCCCGGTGCGGTCTTTGCAGTTGATCGACGGGGTGGATAATCAATCGCCCGGCCTTAACTTCTCCCTTGGCAATTTTTTGGGTGCCTCTGAACTTGATGTGCTGAAGGTAGACTTGGTGCAAGGAGCAAGCTCTGCTTTCTATGGCCCGGGGGCTTTCAACGGTGTCATTAGCATGACCACAAAAGACCCCTTTTTCCAAAAGGGCCTTTCGGCTATGGTCAAGGCTGGGGAGCGTAATTTAATTGAAACCGCGGTACGATGGGCTGATGCGGTAAAGAACAAGGATGGCAATGAAGTTTTCGGTTACAAAATCAACTTCTCTTATTTGCAAGCCGATGACTGGGAGGCTAACAATTTCGACCCAGTTGACAACTCCATTGTGCCAGCGGACAATCCGGGGCGCTACGACGCAGTCAATATTTACGGGGATGAATTCTACGCCGGCAACAACCTCTCTGGGGCGTTGCCTTGGAACTTTGTCGGTTTAGGCACTTGGTACCGGACGGGCTACAGAGAAGTAGACTTGGTAGATTACGATACGGAAAACATCAAGACCAATGTAGCTTTCCACCTGCGCACGAATCCAGCACAAAAAGGAGCTTCGCCAGAGCTGATCTATGCTTCTAGCTTCAGCACGGGCACTACCGTTTACCAGGGCGACAATAGATTCAGTCTGCGGGACATTTTGTTTTTTCAAAACCGGCTTGAGTTCCGCAAAAAAAACAAGTACTTCATAAGAGCCTACGCGACGCACGAGGATGCTGGCAATTCTTATGACCCTTATTTTACGGCCCTGCGGCTACAAGAACGGGCAAAGAGCAACGTACAGTGGAGTGCTGACTACATAGGGGCCTGGAGAGGCCGGAACGAACGGGGTATCAACTTTGAAAACAGAGCCAGAGAGCTGGGTTACCCTGAACTTGAGATCATAGTTGATGATAATGGCAATGTAGTTACGATGTTTGACCAAGAGGCAGCGGATAATTGGATCAATGAATTCCAAGATTCACTTCGAAGCTGGCATGCCTTCGCCGAGCAGGTCGCTAACATGGCGAACCCACTCAGCCCGGACGACACCCAAGACTTCTTGGAGCCGGGGACCGACGGCTTTCAGCAGGCTTTCAACGAAATTGTCTCCGCCAAAAATAACGAAGAAGGTAACGGCACCCGCTTTTTTGACCGCTCTGCACTCTATCACGTCCATGGAGAGTACCGCTTTACGCCCGAGGCAGTAGACGAGATCGTCGTGGGAGGCAATTATCGGCTGTACACGCCGAATACCGACGGTACCATATTCTACGATACGGCTGGCGTGACGATCACGAACAGCGAATTTGGCATCTACACTGGCGCCAACAAGAAGTTTTTGGACAACACGCTTACCCTAAGTGCTACTTTGCGTTTGGACAAAAACCAAAACTTTGATGCCGTTGTTTCCCCTGCCGCTTCATTGGTATGGAAACCTAGGCCCAACAACTATCTGCGGGTTTCTTTTTCCTCTGCGCTTCGCAACCCAACACTGGCGGACCAATACCTGAACCTCAACGTGGGGCGGGCCATACTGGCTGGCAACTTGGATGGCGTAGACAGTCTGATCACCATATCGTCATTCGACCGTTACCGGGATTCCTTAGACCTCAATGAGCTGGAGTATATCAATATTGACCCCGTCCGGCCGGAACAAGTACGCACATTTGAGATTGGCTACCGTACTACCCTATTCAACCGCCTTTATGTAGATGCCAGCTACTACTACAGCTTGTACAGCAGTTTCTTAGGTTTCAACATCGGTGTGGAGGCTGAATTCGACCAAGACACGGGCTTCCCGACCGAACTGCAAGCCTACCGATATGCG
Organism: Bacteroidota bacterium; assembly: GCA_009908745.1. GTDB lineage: Bacteria > Bacteroidota > Bacteroidia > Chitinophagales > Saprospiraceae > Phaeodactylibacter. The sequence goes on along the minus strand of JAAAOU010000507.1, from coordinate 9,829 downwards.
GCCAATTCCCGCAACCAAGTGACCACGCAAGGCTTTGCGATCGGCTTAAACTATTACTTCGCCAAATACTTCCAGGTGTCTGGTAATTATTCTTGGAACCGGCTCAATTCTGATATTGACGACCCCATCATACCCGCATTTAACACCCCAGAACACAAATTCAATATTGGGTTTTCAGGGCGTAACATCATTATGGACATCGGCGGATTGACTTTGAAAAACTGGGGCTTTAGCGTAAATTATAAATGGATCGAAGGCTTCTTGTTTGAGGGGTCTCCACAATTCACAGGCTTCGTTCCAACCTACGACCTGCTTGATGCGCAAATCAATTACCGGATAGATGCCTGGGACACTACCCTTAAGATCGGAGCCTCTAACATTTTGAACAACGAGGTTTTCCAAACCTTTGGCGGCCCGCGGGTGGGCCGGCTGGCTTACATCAGCCTGCTTTACGAGTGGACAAAAAAATAACTCCAACGACACATTGCAGCCTGAATATGCAAACAGGCTGCTATCATGGATTTTCAAAAACAAGCTTTAAACAAGCCTATTAATTAACAACTATCAATTTTCAACAAAATTTACCTTTATGAAGAATGTCAACTTTTTTCTACTCCTCTTCTTGACGTTTGCAGGCTTTCAGCTGCAAGCTCAGCAAGTGAGGTATGTAGATATGGTATTCGATGACTATGAGGTCCAAACCACGGTCTACGGCAATAACTACACGGTGCTGACTGTACCCCTAACGGGTTCTACTACGCTTCGTCCACTGCTGATGGATATCTATACGCCGCCGGCGGAAGACATGGAGACCGAACGCCCCATAGTGTTGTATTTCCACACGGGTAACTTCCTGCCGCACCCTGAAAATGGCAGCACAGGGGGTACGATGAAAGACAGTACAGTGGTGGAAATCGCTAGTCGGCTTGCCCGTATGGGTTATGTCTGCGGTGTAGTGGATTACCGCAAGGGCTGGAACCCTCTAGCTTCTACACAGGAAGAACGCACGAATACGCTCATCAATGCCGCTTACCGCGGTGTGCAGGATGCTCGTACGGCTGTGCGCTTCTTGAAAAAAAGCGTGGCTGAAGAAGGCAACCCCTACGGAGTGGATACTACGCGGATCGCTGCTTGGGGCCAAGGAACAGGCGGGTATATCTCTTTTGCGACAACTACAATTGATGAGTACTTGGACATCGTGCTGCCTAAGTTTATTGGCCAAGACATCACCGGTGATGGCAACCCTGACCCTATGGTGCTGCAACCTATCCACGGTAACCCCGATGCTACGTCTTTAGGTATTAACCCCCTGAACGGCGACACGCTTTGCTTGCCTAATCATACCGAAGGGTATGGCTCTGAGTTTGACCTCTGCGTCAATATGGGAGGAGCACTTGGAGATACCTCATGGATAGACGCAGGTGATAACCCATTCATCTCGTTCCATGTGCCTACTGACCCTTTTGCTCCTTACACGGAGGGGATTCTAATTGTGCCTACTACCAACGAGCAGGTGGTAGAGGTGCAGGGTTCTTATTTGGTAGCACAAAAAGCCAATGACCTGGGCAATAATGACATTTTTGTCATGGCTGACATAGACGATGAAGTCACGGATGTGGCCAACAGCCGAAACGATGGGCTCGAGGGCCTGTACCCGCTTTTAGGTTCTAATCCGCTGGATAGCGGCCCATGGGAATGGTGGAACCCAGAGACTAACGAAAACCACGAAAGTGGCCTTCAAACCAACCCGGACATGTCTGCTGAAAAAGCCCGTACCTACATTGATACGATTATGGCTTACTACGCACCACGGGCCTGCGCTGCCCTGGCATTACCCTGCTCCCCGTTGGGAACAAACGACAATCTGCTCGACGCAGGGCAAGTGGGTTTGGTTACTGCCCCTAACCCTGCCACTGATGTCGTATACCTGCAGACGAATCCGGAGTATCCTATAACGGATATTTTGCTTTACGACGTGAGCGGCCGTTTGGTGCAGTCGCAGTTCAATATTTCCGAAAATGATATTGAAATCCAGAGACGAGACCTATCTTCTGGCACTTATTTTGCACGCCTGCGTTTTGAAGAAGGCATGTTAGTGCAAAAAATCATCTTTAAGTAAGTAAAAACTTACGACTACATAAGCGGGCAGTCTCTGCATTTGATTCAGCAGGCTGCCCGTTCTTGTTTAAAACGCCAGCCCAGGCCGATATTGAGGGATAGTCCCTCACTTAGCTTTTGCTCATAAGCCACGGAAGAACGAGGAGCAGGAAATGCAGCAGGCCGGAGTGCTAAGGTTGATTTTTCGACAAACCGCGTGAGCGGTAGTTTCCAAAGGCTCGACGTTGGAACCTGCTGCATGAACACCACATCTTTCCGTTTTGCAAAAGGGGTTGATGAAAGCGTATCCAGTTGTGAACCGGGGCTTTCCTGGGCGTACAGACTTAGGCTGAGCCAAACGCTGATCCATACAAAGAGGGCTAGTTTTTTCATGAGTCGTGGTTTTAAACGTTTATGCAAATGATGTCAAGGCGGCGGATCAATATTGCCCAGACGTCGGTTTCTCCTTTCTAAGGTGCATATCCCCGAAGGAGACGGAAATCGTAATGTTGGGGTAGTATTCGCGTTGGGGCTGGAAGGTCACTTTTTTGACCTCCTCCGTATTTTTCAAGAACTCCAGCTTGAGGTCACTCGGGAAGTAGATCTGGCCGTGCTGCGCAGTCAGGCTGTAGCCGTACTCCAACAGTTGCGAATCGAAGAGGAAGACCTCGCTTTTTTCCGCGTTAATATTCAGGTCGAGCAGCCCCTCGCTGATGGATAGGATACGCAGCTTGCCGTACAGCGTCTGAATGTTGTAGTTGCCCGCAATCTGTTCCAAAGTAATATCGGTACGGCGGGTATCCATAGCCACCTGCCCGTCTACGGCTTTCGCTTGGATTTCACCGAAGCGGGTGTCCAAATCAATCTCCCCCCTCAGGTTCTCCATACCGATGTTGCTGAACTCGCCCCGGAAGCGGAAGCGGTTGTTGAGGTTGGTGACATTAGCGACACCGAAGTAGTTTTTCAAGTAAACCGGGCAGTTTTCCGGCACCCGCACGGTATAGCGGGCTTGCAAATTGGATACCGGCTTCTCCTCCCCTTCTTTGATGGAGATATAGTTGCGCAGGTAAATCTTGTTTTTGATGCGCTTGGCGATGTAACGGATTTTCTCCACATCGGCTTCTGCCGTGGCCCGGTCCGGGTGGCGGGCGATCAGCTCTAGCTCTACAGCGATTTCTGGTTTGTCCCAGGTCTCGATCAGCACATCCGCCTTTTCGCCTTCGATATTCAGCTCGTACTTGTCGCGGTAAGGAAAGCTTTTTTCCAAACGCTTGGTGATGACGTGCAGCTTACTCGTCTGTGCGGTACCGATAAACGCAGCCAGCAACAGACCTATAGTGATATACAACTTCATGATAGTAGGCGTTTTTAGATTTCCCGGACCATACGCCGAAGCAGGCTGGAACGTTCTTGTTCAATCTCGCTCATCTGCCGGATGAGCTGCGCGTCTTTTCCGTACAGCTCCATAATTTCGGTAATCTCGTCTTTTGCTTCGTTCAGTTCTTTCCATTCGACCATGAGGTCGTGGTAATGATCGGAAGAGCGGGCTAGCGGGTCATCCTGAAATTGCTTTACCGCGTACGCTATGGCGGCTTCCTCGTCCGCCCAATCCTCCGCAGCGGTATTCCATGCCAATCCGGCAGTTTCGGTAGAATGGCCGTAGGTGGCTTGCAGCGCGGTGTTGTAGTCGCTAGGCCAGAAGTACCAGGTACCTATTACCAGGGCGATCACTGCTGCGGCCCGGGCCAGCCAAGTACGCAGCGGAACCGTTTGTCCGCTCTGCCCGTCCGGCAAGCCCTGTTCGATGTTCTCCCACACTTCAGCGGGCGGGTCGTAATCAGGCAGCTGCTGTAGCTGCTCCCGCAAAGGTGCTTCCTGCGCACTAGCCTGCAGCAACTGATCGATATGCTTCCAAACGGCAGCCGGCGGATCATAAGCGGGCAACGCACTAAGGCGAGCGCTCAGTGCTGCTTCGCCATCCTGCGCTTCCTGCAAGGCCTGCTCCACAGCCTGCCACACCTGCGGCGGCGGCTGGTAGGCCGGCAGCTGCTCGAGGGCGTCATACAGCTCTTTTGCGGACCAGTCTGCTTCCAACACCCTCTCAATCTGCGGCCAAAGTGCGGCGGGCGGATCGTACAGCGGCAATTGCTGCAGGGCTTTTTCCAGTGTATGTCGGTTTTGCTCAGCCATGGTTATTGTACGTATTCGTTCAACATCTCACGCAGGCGCTTCTTGGCGTGGTACAGCTGCGACTTGGACGTTCCCGTCGTGATACCCAGCATATCGGCTACCTCCTTGTGGGCGTAGCCTTCGATTTCGATCAGCACAAAAACGGCGCGGTAGCCGTCCGGCAGGGCTTGTATGGCTTTCTCCAGGTACTCCACGTCGAGTTGGTGGCCCCAGTCAATCGCCTGGTCCACTACCTGATGGTCGAGCGGCTCGAAGATTTTCTCGCGCTTGATATGACTCAGGGCCGTCCGCACCACTATCGTTTTGATCCAGGAACCAAGAGTCGCCTCCCGCCGGAAACGGGGCAGCGCCCGGAACACCTTGATAAACGCATCTTGCAATACATCATTGGCCGTATCAAAATCATTGGTAATGCGGTAAGCGGCAGTGTACATGGCGCGGCAATAGCGCTCGTACAGCGTGCGTTGCGCGCGGCGATCTCCTGCCAAACAACCTTCGATGAGTTCCGTTTCGGTCATAACTGTAGTGGAGTGTACCATAAGCCCTCAGGTGTTCTGATCTGTACTAAAGAGCAAGCGGACACAAGAAGGGTTGTATGTATAGAAAATTATTTGCCAAAGAGCAGGCCGATGGTAACGATCAAGCGGGCAGGCTCTTCGTCGAAGGTATACTGCTCGCCGTTGAAGCGGAAGTGGTCGCCAAACTTGGTAAAGTTGCCTTCGTAGCGCACGTCTATCATCAAATTCCAAATATCCAGGCCGCCACCCACGAGGTAGCCATACGTCAGCTGCTCGTAGCGCTCCTTGTAATTGGCGAAGTCGGTCAGCTCTGATGTACTGTTGACAAAAAGGTGCCCCACTGGCCCGGCGGTGGCCCGCAGCGGCCCAAGGCGGTAATGGAAAAGCAGCGGCAAGTCGACGTATTGGTATTTTTCGGACTTGATGGTTTCGATAGCGGCACCGCCGGTGAAGTCTTCCACTCCAAACTCCACTTCATTAGAGTTGAACAAGAGCTCCGGCTGTATTATCCATTTTTCCCCCAGAGGTATCTGCAGCACCAGGCCGCCCTGTATGCCGAGTTTGGCTTCGTCAATATCCAACCGGCGGGACTGCATGCCACTGCCATCTGGCACGCTCAGTTGGGCGACTTCGAGATTGGTGGTCGTCAGGCCGGCTTTGATCCCTAGGCGGACCTGCGCACTGAGGGAAGTGCTGAGCAGGAAAAGGGCAAGAGAAGATAGGAGGTATCTCATAGGCTTAATCGATTTGTGCAAAAAAAAGTACCGAAATTTGATTTTTATGGTTCTTTGACTAATCCTGTGATCTAGAGTCAAGCCAAAAAGGAAACCAAGCTCCCTTTGGTCACTTTTGGTTTCCTTTCCGTCTTGACCACATGATTTGTAAAAGAACGGATTTTTATTACCCACTATTTTAAGGTATTATTGTCGTTTTCACGCAATAGCTAGCTATGCAGATCACACAAGCGGCCTACGCGGGCAGCTACCCGCAGGAATCTAAATGCCCCACGCCGGACAAACCAGAGTATGCCTTCATCGGCCGCTCTAATGTCGGCAAATCTTCTCTGATCAACATGCTGTGCAGCCGTAAAAATATTGCCCACACTTCGGGCAAGCCGGGCAAGACACAGATGCTAAATTACTACTTGATTGACAATAGCTGGTATCTAGTCGACCTACCCGGCTACGGCTACGCCCGTATCTCCAAGAAGAAGCGGCGGGAATGGCAGCAAATGATCCGCGGCTACCTCGTCAAACGGGAAACCCTGATGTGCGCTTTTGTGCTGGTGGATTGCAAGGTCCCGCCGCAGCAGAGCGACATTGACTTCATGAACCAGCTGGGGGAAGAACGCATCCCTTTTGCTATTGTCTACACCAAAGCCGACCGGGTAAAGAAAAGCGGCCAACTGGAAAAGAACATCGACGCTATTGAAGCCGCTATACGGCAGCACTGGGAAGAATTGCCCCCCACCTTCCTGACTTCCGCTGAGACCGGTGAGGGCCGGGAAGCCCTGCTGGCTTACATTGGCCAAATTAACAAACAGTTTTTTAATGTTCAGGAATCGCTATGAAGCAACAACCACCCCGAACGGGCTACGAGCACGTCATACCGGAAATTGAAGACTGGCCCATTTACCAGCTGAGCGAAGACCGGCGGCGGTTCATACAGGATATTGACGCATTCACCCTGAAGCGCTTTATGGCCTTACCCACCGCCCAGCAAACGGATATCCTCTCCAAGACGATCTACCGGGAGCGCATCCGCATGAAAGAAGAGCCTTGGAAAGTGGACCCGCCCAACGAGCGGCAGTTTTGGAAAAAGATACAAAACGAGCTGGTCGGCCATTCCTTGGACCGCGGGGAGGAGGAAGCCAAGCGTACCAATCAGGAGCTGATGCAGCGCATCATCCACCGTTATTCGGAGGAAATTGTGGGGACATTCCGCAAGAAGACCTTCCTGTTCGCCCGGCGTTTTTTGACTTTGTTCTTCACCCGCTTGCTCAATACCGCCGCCGGCCGCAACATCCGCCGGTTTTGGGGCAGCAAGCACCGGCTGCAAGACCGGCTGCTGGTACGCGGGCATGTAGAGACCGTACGCAAGCTCATGACCAAAGGCACGGTGGTCATTGTACCCACCCACTTCAGCAACCTTGATTCTATACTGATTGGGTACGCGCTGGACGCCGTCGTAGGGCTGCCTTCCTTTTCCTACGGGGCCGGCCTTAACTTGTACAATACCGGGTACACGGCCTACTTTATGAACCGGCTCGGGGCTTACCGGGTGGACCGGCGCAAAAAGAACCCGATTTACCTGGAGACGCTGAAGGCCGTGTCCAACTTATCCATACAGCGGGGGGTCAACAGCTTGTTCTTCCCCGGCGGCACCCGTTCGCGCTCTGGCACCATGGAGAAACACCTGAAGCTGGGGCTGATGAGTACAGCCGTGGAAGCACAACGCTCTACCTACGAGCAGGGCGAAGACCGCAAAGTGTATATCATACCGCTGATCCTGGGCTATCATTTTGTGCTGGAAGCACAGTTCCTGATCGATCAGCACCTCAAACGTATGGGCAAGGAGCGCTACATCCGCTCCAAAGACGATTTCTACAGTTTGCGGAAAGTGCTGAAATTTGCCTGGCGCTTTTTTTCGGAGGAAAACGAAATCACTCTGTCCTTCGGCCAGCCAATGGATGTGCTGGGCAACTACGTGGACGAAAACGGGGAGAGCTATGACAAATACGGCAACCGAATTGACCTCAAAGAGTACTTTGTCTCCAACGGCAAGGTGTCAGCTGACCTGCAGCGGGAGTCGGAATACACCCGGCACCTGGGGGAGCGCATTGTGGAGCGCTACTACAAAGACAATATCGTGCTTACCAGCCACCTTGTGGCTTTCGCCGCTTTCCAGATTCTGAAGAACAAGAACCCACGCCTGGACCTGTACGCGCTGTTGCGGCTGCCCCCGGACGACTATGTTTTCCCGAAAGAAAGCATGCGTTCAGTGGTCGGCCAATTGCGCGACCGGCTGATGGAAATGGCGGAAAAGGGCGAAATCAAACTCTCCGAGCAGCTGATGTGGGATGTCGACCGGCTCATCGAGGATGGAATCAAGCGGCTGGGCACTTATCACCTGGCCAAACCGCTACGCTTTACAAAAAACGGGCAAATCGTCAGCGAAAGCTTCAAAGTGTTGTACTTTTATCATAACCGCCTGGAGGGCTACCAATTGGCTCAGGGCATTCAATGGAAACAGTACGCGCTAGAAATGGTATAGCAGTATGGTCAAACGGTTTTTCTTATCGGAACGCAACATGATGATCGCCATCCTGATCAATGCCGTCATCATTTTCACGCTCTATTTTCCAGCTTACCGCCGCAACGACTGGCTGGAGTTTGTGGACCACCTGTTTATCTTGTTTTTTGTGCTGGAAGCGGTGGTCAAGCTGTATATCCTCAAACCTAGAACGTACTTTGAAAACCCTTGGAACCGCTTCGACTTTTTCATCGTGGTGGGCAGTTTGCCTTCGCTCTTGGTGGAGCTCATCCCTATACCGGACACCTCGCTGCTTATCATTTTGCGATTGTTCCGCCTGATCCGTTTGGTACGGTTTATCCGCTTTGTGCCGCACTTGAGCAAGGTCATCACAGGGCTGGGCAGGGCTTTGCAAGCCTCTGTTTTTGTCTTGCTGGCCTTGGCTTTCCTGAACGTGTTGCTAGCGATTTTCACCTGCCATTTCTACGCGGATATTGCCCCGGAGTACTTCGGCGACCCGCTGATTTCAGCCTATTCTATCTTTCAGATGTTTACGGTAGAAGGCTGGAACGAAATTCCGGCGGCCATCACCCAGCACATAGAAGAGGCCAACGGCGATTCGTCCTCCTACCGGGCGAACTTCTTTATCGGGGCGACCCGTTTCTACTTCGTGCTCGTCGTCCTGCTCGGCGGAGTTTTTGGCATGTCCCTGGCCAACGCCGTTTTCGTGGATGAGATGACGATGGACAACAACGATGCCCTAGAAGCAAAGATTGACAGCCTGCAGCAAGAAATCCAGGAGCTGAAAGACCTGCTGCGGCAGCAAACCACCAACAAAGGAACATGAACTTCATCATATACGACTTAGAAGCGACCTGCTGGGAAGGCCGGCCGCCCAACAAGGTACAGGAAATCATCGAAATCGGCGCTATTGCCTTGAACCCCTATGGTGAAGTCACGGGCACTTTCAACAAGTTTGTCAGGCCCGTCGTCAACCCCAACCTGTCTCTATTTTGCCGGCAGCTCACCTCCATCGAGCAAGAGCAGGTCAACCGCTCTAGAGAATTCCCGGAGGTCATCGAGCACTTTCAGGACTGGGCGGCGATATTCGAGGAAGACTACCTGCTGGCTTCCTGGGGGCGTTTCGACAAGCGCATGCTCATACAAGACTGCGAGCTGCACGGGTTGGAGACCGACTGGATAGCCCCCCACCACTTCAACATCAAGAAGGAATACACCTATCTGAAAGGGTTGCGCAAACCGCGCGGGTTGCGCCGGGCAGTAGAAAAAGAAGGGTTTGAATTTACGGGCATCCACCACCGGGCCATTTCGGATGCGGAGAACCTGGCGAAAATCTTTGCCAAGTACATAGATGCTTGGCAGTACTAAGAAGCGCGTTGGTCCGGCGTGGTATCCGTATCCTCGTCCTCTTTGGTCTCCTCCTGTTCCAGTTCTTCCAGCAGGCCAAGCACTTCGGCGCGCTTTTCCCAGTTACGGCGGGCCAGCATCTGCATATCTTCGATGTTGTCTTGCTCATCGACGATTTCGATGCCCAGCAGGGTTTCAATGACATCTTCCATGGTCAGAATACCTGCCATACCCCCAAATTCGTCGACGACGAGAGCGATGTGCTCCCGCTTTTCCATCATGCGGTTAAAAAGGTCGGGCAAGGGCATCTGCTCGTTTACGATATTGATCTCCCGCATAATATCTTTAAGCGGTGCCTGCCCATTGTCCTTTATGATATTGCTGAGTATTTCATCCTTGAGCAC
>JAAAOU010000334.1 GCA_009908745.1 Bacteroidota bacterium | reverse complement strand
GTAGAGCATAGGCTGCGGTATAGCGTCTAGTACGCCCTCCAGCTTGGACAGTACGCGGTACTCCCGGCCCATGTCATGCGCGCTTTTGATGTTGGCGCCAAAGGGCGGACGGCGCAGTACGGCTTCACCGGCGTTGGTTTTGAGCAGATAAGTCAGATTGGAATAGCCTCCCGGAAACTGCTGTACGCCTTCTATGGTGTCGAAGGCAGGCCATTTCGCCCGCAGGTAGTTTGCCAGGGCCTCAAGGTCAAGTTCTTCCCCTTTCCGGATAGCGGCGGCTTGGTCGAGCATGTTTTTTATGGGAAAGATACATTTTTTTGAAGTTTGAAAAATATTAAGGGGCTCCCCTTGCTTGCTTGGCTTGACAATCAGTATATTAGGCAGACTAAAAGCGATAGTTATGGACTGGAAAGACGCTAAATACCTGATTGCTTATCTATTGCCATTGGCCGCCTATTGGTCGGTGTACGAAGGGGGGGTATGGTCATTCGGAGCTATTTACCTGGGCTTTGTGGTTATCCCGTTGGTAGAGCTATTCGTACGGCGCTCGCCGGAAAACCATCCGCCGGAAAAGGAAACAGAGCGGGTGAAAGCGCCTTTTTTCGATTATCTGCTATACTTAAATGTGCCTCTCGTCTATGGTTTGGTCGTTTATTACTTGTTCACCTTACAGCAAGGCGGCTTAGCTACCTACGAGGTGGTAGGTATGACATGCAGCGTAGGCCTGATTTTGGGTACGGCGGGCATAAATGTCGCCCACGAGCTCGGCCACCGCGCTAGCTGGCACGAACGCTTGATGGCCAAGGCGCTATTGCTGCCGGAGCTTTATACGCACTTCATCATCGAGCACAATTTGGGGCACCACAAGCATGTCGCTACACCAGAAGACCCGGCCAGCGCGCGGGAAGGCGAGTTGGTGTATGCCTTCTGGTTCCGCTCGGTCACCGGCGGCTATCTCAATGCCTGGAAGTTGGAGCGGGAGCGATTGCAGCGGCAGGGCAAGGCTGTGCTGAGCTGGCATAATGAAATGGTCCGGTTTACGCTGCTGCAAATAGCTTACCTTGCCGCCATAGGCTGGGTTTTTGGCTGGGCGCTCGTCCCCTACGCCATAGCAATTGCCGTATTCGGTTTCCTGATGCTGGAATCGGTCAACTACATCGAGCACTACGGCTTGCAACGCCAGCGTACCTCCAGCGGCCGCTACGAGCGCGTGGGCCCGCAGCACTCTTGGAATTCCGACCACGAACTGGGCCGCATCTTCCTCTATGAGCTGACCCGGCACTCCGACCACCACTTCAAAGCCTCGCGCAAGTACCAAATCCTGCGCCACCAAGAGCAGAGCCCGCAGCTGCCGACGGGGTATCCGGGGTCGATATTGTTATCATTGGTACCGCCGCTTTGGTTTTCGATTATGAGGGGTAAAAGTCGTAAAGTTGAAAGGTTGTAGGGTTATAAGGTTGTAGGGTTATCAACTTCCCCAACCCTTCAATTTTCTTTCATCCGCCGTAGCTTCATGCGAAGGCGGGCCAACCCTTCAACCTTTCAACTTCCCCAACCCTTCAACCTTTCAACTTCCCCAACTCTTCAATTTTCTTTCATCCGCCGTAGCTTCATGCGAAGGCGGGCCAACCCTTCAACCTCCATACTACCCCAACATCCAAAACACCCGCCCAAGCAAGACCACCGCAAACACGATCAAGGCGACACCCGATATCCGCCGTATCCACATCAGGTGCTTGGGCCGTAGCCAGCGGCGGATCCGCTTGGCCATGAGGGCTTTCAGCAGGTCGGTAGTGACAATTGTACCCAGCACACCGCCGAAGAAATAGCGGGCTTCAATAGGCTGTAAATCGCCATCTACGACTACCGTGGTTGCTACGCCAATCCAGAAAAAGAAAGTAAAGGGATTGACGGTATTGATGAGGAAGCCTTTGAGCCAGAGGCCCGGGTAGGAAGAAGTGCGGAGAGTTTCCTTCGACCAATCGGGCAATTGATTGACTTTGGGTGCGGTCAATAAAGCCCCTAAGCCAAAGATTGCCAGTGTAATGCTGCCGCCTATGCCTAGGTAGAGTGCAAAATTAGGCCCCTCCACGACTTGGCTGATGTACGATAGCCCCCAGTACACCGCAGCGATAAAAAGAAAATCGCTCACCCAGATGCCCAGCCCTACCGTTGCTCCTGCCCGAAAGCCCTCCTCTACGCCGGCTTGGACAATAGCAAAAAAGATAGGACCAATCATTAGCGCCAGGATCATACCTATTTTGACCCCTTCGAAAACAAGATTCATAAGTTCGCTTGTCGTTTTAGAGATGCAAACATAGCGTTTCTTAATTGCGGGCGCTGCGGTGCACGAAAGTATCCCACTCTGCGAATCGTTTGCCCTTCATCACCCGGGGGAACTTATTTTGCCCCCCCAGTTTGCCTTTCATGGCTTGCCACTCGTAGAATGTATCTATGGGCAAAATTTCCACTTCGATATTAAGCATATTTTCGCGTTCGGTTTGGTAGTCGGCATTGACCGTTTGCAACTGCCGGTCGAGTATGGCCCGGACTTGCTCGGCGTTTGCTTCGCGCTCGCAACCCAAGTACCAATGGTGAATATAGCGGTTGCCGCGCTGTACCGGCCCTACCGTGAATTCCCGGATACTGAGGTCGAGTTCTTCCTCTACTTGCTGAATACCTTGATTCATATTGTCGACCGAAAGGTGCTCCCCGCAGATGCTGAGGAAGTGCTTGGTCCGGCCCGTGATGATGATCTCCGGAATGCGCTTATCCGGGAAACGCACCGTATCGCCAATGAGGTAGCGCCAGGCACCAGCGCAGGTCGTGATCAGCAGGGCGTAGTCTATGTTTTCTTCGACTTGGTCAACAGTGAGCGTCTTGGGGTTCGGCTTGATATGCCCGTCTTCGTCAAAGTTGTCTTCGTTGAACGGTACAAACTCAAAGAATATGCCGTTGTGGAGCAACAACCGCATGGCGTTGGTCTCCGGCCGCTGCTGATAAGCGATAAACCCTTCGGAAGCCAAATAAGAATCCATGTACACCAGCGGGCGGGCCAGCAGCCGTTCGAAACTTTTTTTGAGGGGCTCAAAGGCAATACCGCCGTGCACGCAAACTTCGAGGTTGGGCCAGATATCGTGTATCGTTTCCAAGTTGTGGTCTTCGATAATGCGTTCCATCATCAGTTGTAGCCAAGAGGGGATCCCCACCAAAAAGCCGATATCCCATTCCGGCGCGTGCTTGGAAATCTCGGCGATTTTTTCCTCCCAGCTTTTGATGCGGGCAATCTTGTCGCCCGGCTTGTAGTACGGCCGCAGCCAGAACGGCGGCTGGGTGGCGTTGATACCGCTGAGGTCCCCCTGGTAGTAGTGCCCCTGGGTTTCCAAATCGCTGCTACCGCCCAACATCAACATGGGCTTGGTGTACAAATCGGTATGTACATCGAAATTGGTTAGGGCAAAAAACATGCGCAACCCGGCGTGCTTCATCGACCGCCGCATTTCATCTGATATGGGGATGTGTTTACTCGGCGCACCGGAAGTACCCGAGCTGAGCGCAAAGTACTTGATTTGACCCGGCCAGCTCACATCCTCCACCTCCCGTAGGGTCATGTGCCACCATTGGCTGTACATCTTATCGTAGTCAAATAGGGGCACATGCTCTTGGAAAGCCGATATGCAGTGCTGCTTTTCGGCCAGTACCCCCTTAAAGTCATAGTATTGCCCAAAGGCGGTGTTTTGAGCCCGTTTAAGCAACCGTCGCAGGGTGCGGCGCTGCAACTGAATCGGTTCGGCCCGCCGTCGGTTTTGCAATTTCTCGCCAACTGTTAGTCCCCGCTTAATCAAGTTTCCGAAAAAAGCCATGTTTACGCAGTACTGGTGTTCATGTAAAGGTAGCGAGATTTTGTCTAAGCACCATAGGACCGATCAGCTGTATACCGTAGCGATGAGCTTTCGCGGCCCGCCTTGATTGCGGAATTCGCACAGGTATATGCCCTGCCAAGTCCCTAAATTGAGCCGCCGCTTGGTGATGGGGATGCTTACCGAACTGCCGATCATAGCGGCTTTGATGTGCGCCGGCATGTCATCTGGCCCTTCCAGGGTATGTTTGAGAAAAGGCAACCCCTCCGGCACGATGTGGTTGAAGATACTTTCGAAATCCTCGCGCACATCGGGGTCGGCGTTTTCGTTGATGGCGAGGGCAGCAGACGTATGCTGAATAAACAGATGCAAAAGACCACGCTCGGGCATATCACCCGACAGCTGCCGCTCGATTTCCGAGGTAATAATGTGGTAGCCCCGAGGATAAGCCGGCAGGGCGAAGGATCGCTGTTGAACCATGCTGTCTTTTATTATGAAAAAGCATGAGGCCTCCTGGAAGTTCTAAAATTCCCGGCCTGTTTTCGGGCAACGTAAGTCGCCAAAATAGTAGACCAGGCCGACGCCGAGGGTCACAAAGGTATCGTTGTTGGTACTGTTGCCGCGTTGTGTGCCTTCCCGGCCAATCTGACTGTCGGTCACGCCCTCGATAGGAATGGAACGGTCGGAAAGCGCCACCGCCAATTCACCCCGCAGTTGCTCCAAATCGCCTTTATCGGGATACACCGTACTGACATCATCCAGGTAGTCCGTAAACAGCGTGCGCGCATTGAGTTCAAAATTGAGGCTCAGCTCGTAGGAAAGCGAAAGTTTGGCCCCCAGGCCATAAGCCAGCCCACCGTTCACGCTGAAGTATTCCTCGCCGCGGAATTGCCCTTCTGTACCCAAGGAGCGCAACTCTACCATCTCCCCTTGATACTCTGTTTTGGGGTTGAAATAAAAGATATTGAAGCCACCAAACACATAGGGCGTAAAAAACTCGTCGCGGCTGCCGTGCGTGTAGGGCAGGAAGTTGAATTCCAGTTGGAAAGTACCGTCTATGACCTCCGATTCAAAATTCAGGTTGCGCGCCCGCTCAAAAGGGTTGCTAGAATTGGCGTCATCCGCGCTCACCTGTAGGTAGTTGGCAGACGCTTTGAAGCAAATGCGCTTATTGAAATTGTACCGGGCCACCAGGCCGCCGGCGATGCCCGGGTTGCTCATGTCATAATTGGTATTCAGGTCGCCAAAGTAGGCTGCCCCACCGATCCAGCCACCGGCCTCCCAGCCTTCCTGTGCCTGCGCGTCCCACCCGAAAATAGCCACCAAGAATATAGCAAATAGTGCGTTCTTCACGATCGTATTGTTTTTGGAAAAAGAAAGGCGGCAAAGATATGCCATACCCGTCTGCAATACAACGGCAAGGGACAGAATTGTGGTATACAGGCACAGGGTGTTAATTTTACTACCAACAGCGAACAGCGAGCAGCCAACAGCGAGCAGCCAGCAACCATCAATCCAACACCGCAATACACTTCAGCTCAATAGCAATAGGCGTAGGCAAAGCATCGATCCCCACCGTCGTCCGGCACGGCTGATTATCCTTAAAGTACTCCGCGTAGACCCGGTTGTAGGTCAAAAAGTCACGCTGCATATCGGTGAGGAAAACCGTGACATCCACCAGGTTTTCCCACTTTGCGCCGCTGGCCTCCAGTACCCGCCGCACGTTTTGGAAAACCGAATGGCACTGCGCCTCGAAATCGAAGCTTTTGTAGTTGCCCGTGGGAGACTGCTCCAGGCCCGGCACACCGTCCGTTTCGGGGTCGCGCGGCCCTATGCCGGAAAGAAAAAGTAGATTGCCGACCCGGCGGGCGTGGGGGTAAAGGCCGACCGGCTTGGGTGCCTTGTCCGCGTCAATTTTTTCGCTCATTGTGGTTGTGTTTTTGCGAGGGGAAGTTAGGGTTTTTTGGTGAAGGGAACGAGTGGCCGCGTTTCACATCTTCTTCTGCCGGTAGCGCTCCAGCCCCCAGCTCATCACCACCGCCAGTACCAGCGCCGGCAGCAAATTCTCAATGCTTACTTCCCCCAGCTTGAGCAGGCGGATACTGATGGCAATGATCAGCGCCCCGCCTACCGCACTCAATTGGTCGATGATGATATTCGTAAAAAACCGCTGCATCTGCCGGGCCAGCAGGGTGATGCCGCCTTGCAAAATCAGCATGGGCACAATGGAAAACAGCACCCCAATACCGTAAGTGGCGGCAAAAGCAATAGAAGATATCCCATCCAGCGTGGACTTGATCAGCAACAGCTCGCGTTGCCCGCGCAGCCCCTCGTCAATCGCGCCTACAATGGTCATGGAGCCGATGCAGTACAACAGAAAAGCCGTAATCAACCCCTCTGTAAAGCGGCTGTCACTCACCTGCACTAGCGCCTTCAGGCTTTCGCCAAACTGCTCCAGGGCCGCCGCCACATGCAGCAACTCGCCGATAATACCCCCCAAAATTAAACTGAAAATAAAGACCAGCAGATGGCCCTCCGGTACCTTGAGTGCCATTTTAATACCCAAGACCATCGTGCCCAGGCCGATCGCCTGGAAAATAATGGTCTCTACGTTCGGCGGGAACAGCTGCTGCAGCCACAGGCCCAAAAGACTGCCCGCTGTTACTGCCGCCATATTGATAAAGGTGCCTATGGGCAAATGAGCTGTTTTCATGCCGGCGCAATTTCGAGTTGAGGAAGAAGCTGCTCGGCTTTTGTCAGCGCAGGATGCTTGCCCACGTCTAGCCAGAAAGAGTCGTCGTGCCGGTAGCCGTAGATCAGCTCGGTCTTGGCTGCCTCCAGATAAACATCGATAATCGAGAATACAGACTGCCCCTCAGGCATGAATCTAAATACCTCCGGACTAAGAACATGAATACCGCTGAACGCCAGCGGCACTAGCCCCGGCTTATCGCGGCTCAGGCGGGCCTCCCCGGAGCGGGCGTTTTGCCAACCGCAGAGTTGCAGGCGCTCGTCGAACAGCAGATAACGCGACGTTTCCCGCTGCCGAACGGCCAGGGTAGCCAGGGCTTTTTTACGCAAGTGCGCCGCCCGCAAAGCGTGGAGGTCGATATTGGAAAGCACATCCGTATTATACAGTAGGAAAGGCTCATCGTCGAAGAAAGCCGCCGCTTTTTTCAGGCCGCCCCCGGTATTGAGCAGCTCGCCCCGCTCGTCGGAAATCGTGATGCGGATACCAAAGTGCTGCCGCTTCTCCAGAAAGTCGATAAGCTGCTGCCCGAAGTGGTGGATGTTGA
>JAAAOU010000347.1 GCA_009908745.1 Bacteroidota bacterium | reverse complement strand
GGCGACGGCACTGGCCTTGCCGATTACGCTATTTCGCAGACGGCTCAACTTCTTTCCTAAGACTAACCTCATTATGACTTGGGGCGGTCTGAGAGGTGGTATTTCGATCGCACTAGCCCTTTCCCTAGCTGATTACATGAGCCGTGGCCCGATACTCACGATCACTTACATTGTGGTCATTTTCTCTATCATCGTGCAGGGATTGACCGTAGGCAATTTGGTCAAAAAGGTGCAGCGGGAGCAAAATTTGGCCTAAAAACGCACTGTTGCCTTTGCCGTATCGTAACCCAAAGAAACCGGACACCGCCCAAATCCGCACAAACACACATATATCAGCCAACGCAGGCACTATCCAAGAGCCTATTTGCCCTATGTGCCTTTTTTTGATATAACATTTTTGTACCTTTGTGTATCGATCCACTCCCAACTTTCCCAATAACTTCCACAAACGTACTTATCCCAGTTATACAATATACCAATACTGGCATCCCCCCCCTTGGCCGGTATTGAAAGCACAATAGACAACAAGACTAACACAGCAGGACACAAAACATGCACTACACTAAGGTCTGGCTGTCCATACTATTGGTTTGGACAGTCATTGCGGTGGGGGAAAGTCAAGAGTATCACCAAATTGAGCTACATTCCACCACCCTGTCAACACAGCAGGTAAAGTCAATTAGCCAAAATCCCGAAAGGATTGCCTGGAGCCGCTATGTGTTCGAAGGCCGGCTGTATTGCCTGCTGCAGTTTGCAGACATCCCCTCCGCCGAGGAAAAGCAGCTCCTGGAGCGCCGTGGTGTCCGCCTGTTGCAGTACCTCCCGCAGTACACTTTCTTGGCGTCCATGCCCGGTAGCATATCCCCCAGCCAGCTTCCGGTACTGGCAGCTGTCCCCCTCGAAGCAGCGTATAAATTGAGGCATACGGTAGCCCGCCGTTTGCAATACAACCATACGGTAAAGGTGAGCATTGTGCCTATGCCGGAGGTTGCTCTGACGGCACTGTGGAAACGGCTAAAGCCTATAGTACGCCACCTTGAGCGGAATAAGCAGGGGCAGATCATAGCCGAGCTGAATGAAGCGGCGGCCTTGCGGGTAGCAGCACAGCCAAGCGTTTTTTGCCTGGAAATGGCTCCAATCGCCCCTTTCCCCGAAGGCGAAGGCGCTAATGCCATTATGCATAGCCCAGCGTTTCACCGGTTAGATGACAATACGTCTCTGGACGGCAGCGGCGTCACTATCGGTATTGCGGAAGCTAGTGGGGTATCCCACCCCGATTTGAAGAACCGAGCACTGCAACAGCTCGATATCGATATCGGTCAGGCGCATACTGCAATGACGACAGGGATCGCAGCAGGAGCCGGCAATATTGACCCTATGGCCGCCGGATTAGCTGCCGGCGCCCAATTACAGCTCTCCAACATTTTTGAATATGCACACATTGATCATGCCGCAGCATTTCTGCAGCAGTACCAAACAAGCATCACCTCTACTTCATACGGTGATGCTTGTGGCGGTATTTACAACACACAAGCGGTAGCCCTGGATGCCAAAGCCGATACCTTAGCCCTTGTCCTAGACTGCTTTTCCGCTGGCAACCGGGGCCTCTTTTCCTGCAGTGAGGTTTACGAAAACGTGCAGCTGCCACAGGGTTCTGCGTTTGGGAACATCACCGGGGGCCGTAAAACCGGCAAATCGCCCCTCACCGTCGGCAACATGGGCATCAATGGGCAACTGTCTCCCGAGAGTAGCCGCGGCCCCACCGAGGACGGCCGCACGAAGCCCGACCTCTGTGCGATCGGCAACGGCAGCCTGGCCCCTGCCCCATCCAACGGGTATGCACCAGGAGCAGGTTCATCGGCTGCTGCCCCTGCCGTAGCGGGCATTGCCGCCTTGCTTAGCCAGGCATTTAAAACTATCTACGGCGCACTTCCTACCGCGGCCTTACTGAAAAACGCCCTGCTAAACAGCGCTACCGACATGGGCCGCCCTGGCCCCGACTTCGAGCACGGCTGGGGTCTGGTCAACGGCGGTAAAGCCTTGGAAATGCTCGAGCAAGGCCAGTTCCTGACCGGCAGCAGCCAACACCAAGCGACGCAATACTACAATATCAACATTCCCGCCGGGCAAGCTGAGGCTAAAGTCATGTTGTACTGGCAGGATGCAGCAGGCTCTCCTTTGGCCGCCAAAGCCTTAGTGAACGACCTGGATTTGCAAGTCTTCGGCCCCAATGGTGAGTCTTTCCGCCCGCTCGTACTCGACCCAAGCCCGGAGGCTTCCGCGCTATTGGCCCCTGCTCAGCCCGGTATCGACCGCCTGAACAATATGGAACAAGTGGTGATCCCCACACCCGCTCCAGGAACCTACACCCTGCGCGTACAGGGCTGGCTGGTCCCTCAGGGGCCTCAGCCGTACTGCATCACCTATGCCTTTCAACAGGAGGAGCCGGCTTTGGCTTTCCCAAATACACACAGTCAGATGGCACCGGGCACGAATAACGTGATCAGTTGGGAAGCAGCGCCTAGTGACGACAGCTTTCAACTAGCTTACCGCAAAGTAGGGACGGCCGACTGGCTTCCCATTGCCGCTGACGTACCCGCACATCGCCGCCACTGGGTATGGGCCGTGCCGGAAGGCTTGACGGGCCAGTACGTCCTTCGCCTGCAGCAGGGCCCGCATAGTGTGACCTCCGAACCTTTCAGCATCATGCCTCCACCGGTACTACGCGTAGAAGCGGCTGTAGATGGCACTTCTCGACTTGCTTGGGACAGTGTAGAAGGAGCGCAAGAATACGAGGTTTACCGCCTAGGCAACCGCTACATGGAGGTGTTCGGGACCACCACCGGTCTATCCTTCCCGCTGCCCGCTGATGCCGGCGAAGGCAACTGGTACAGTGTACAAGCCAAAGGAGCAGGCGGGCTCAAAAGCCCACGGGCAAAAGCCCAGTTTTTCCGGCCGGTAGACTGCAGCTTAGCAATCAGTCTCCAATTGCAGCTGGGCAGTGAGCCCCAGCATACCTCCTGGGAGCTGCTCGACGATCAGGGGCAACGGCTGATGAGCGGCGGCCCTTATCCACTGCAAGCCCAGCAGCAAACGCTGGACATATCCGCTTGCTTACCCGCTGGCTGCTACCGGTTCCAGCTGAAGCAAGATGGAGCAGCGTCCGATTCCCAATACGCCTGGTACGGGCCAAACGGCGGCCTGTTAGCCGGGGAAGATGCGGTAGGCACTATGGCTTCGGCCAACTTCTGCGTGCAGGATGATGGTACACCTCCGCTGCAAGTCAGCCTGCAAAATAGCCCTCAAACGAGTTGTGCAGATACACAGGACGGCTGGGCAGTAGCCTTTCCTACCGGAGGCAGCGGCAGCTACAGTTTTCATTGGAGCAATGGCGAAAGTACCCAGCAAATTACCCAGTTGAGCAGTGGTCTCTACGCTGTGACTGTCTCCGACGGCCTGCAATCGATAGCGGCCAGTACAACAATCGCATCGCCTCCGCCTTTGAGTGTGAATGTTGTCACTACGGATGCCAGCTGCTTAGCCAACGACGGCTCGGCTAGAGCCTACATCACAGGAGGCAAACCACCCTACGCGTATCGATGGAGCAACGGACAAGAAGAGGCTACAGCCAGCGGGCTGAATGCCGGGCTACATACCCTTACGGTTACGGACCAAATGGGCTGCAGCCATGCCGTTAGCTTCCAAATCAACAACAGCAGCAGCCTGCAACTCGGCTTATCCGGGGACAAGCCGTCCTGCGCCGCATCTGATGACGGGGCCGTGTTCGTGCAAATCAGCCAGGGCGTACCGCCGTATGCCTACCAGTGGAGCAACGGCGCCAGTACACCCAATCTTGTGGGGGTACCCGCAGGGAATTACCAACTAAGCTTGACAGATGCCACGGGCTGTGGCGCTTCAGCTGCCATAGCGCTGGAAGCACCGCCCCTGCTAACCGCCGAACTGGCTTATGAGTCAACCTCCAATGAGCTTACCGTAACTGCTGATGGCGGCGTGCCACCCTACGAGTACCTATGGGGAGACGGGCACACGCTAGCCACCCGTCAAGTCAGCGACAGCAGCCACACCGTCACAGTCACAGATAGCCAAAACTGCCTCGCGGCTGCCAGTTGGGCTGCGCCGGCCCCCGATTACTGCCTGCTCGAAGCCAGTGACAACACTTACAATTGGATCCAATCGGTCCAAATTGGCGATAGCCTGCACGACAGCGGCGCGGGGGCAGCACCGGCTCAGTACTATGCCGACAGCCTTGACACGGAACTGCAGGCTGGGCAAACCTATACGGTGAGGCTGCAGCCGGGCTTCGCTAACCATACTTTTGCGTTGTACTGGCGGGTTTGGTGGGACCAAAACAAGGACGGCCAATTCCAGGAGGCAACGGAGTTGATCTTTGCCGCCGACCAGGTCGATACCGATAGCCTTACTTTCGAATGGGCTATCCCCAACAATATCGCCACTGGCAGCTACCGGCTTAGAGTGGCACAAGCTTTTGGCCATGCCCCGACGGCTTGCGGCCAACTGATTTACGGGGAGACCGAGGATTACGACATTAACGTCATCAACACCGTACCTGATGCCTACTGTGAAAGTTACGGGATAAGCACCGCCTCCGAATGGATAGACCGCATTGTCATCAACGGCCAGTCCTTTAATTCGGGAAACAACCAAGGGTACGCTAGCTTCGTCAATACGCCCGTTTCCCTGTCGCCGGGTGACAGCCTGAATCTCCGCTTAGTGCCGGGCTTTAGCGACAACGTGTTGCCCGAATACTGGGCGGTGTGGGTCGATCTTAATCAGAATGGGCAATTTGACGCGGAGGCAGAGCTGCTGGCGAAACCACCTGCTAGCCCGCAAGCTGTGAATGTCAGGTCTGCGTTGCCAACGACAGCCAGCGGCTATTTTAGAATGCGCGTGCAGATGCGGTGGAACAATTCGTTTAGCCCGTGCGGCAGCTACACTTGGGGGGAAACCGAAGACTACACCCTGGCCGCGATGCCGCCACAGCTGTTCGCCCCGCCACCCGGGTATCCGGAAAGCGAGGAGGACTTGCAGCTTTGGCCACAGCCAGCGAGAGCGGACTTGCAAATACGCCTCCCCGTGGAAGAAGCTGGCGATATTACGATAGAGCTGCAAGACCTGACGGGCCGAGTCATACGGCAACAACAATACCTAAGCTTGCCGGCCGGGGAGCAACTACTGCGGGTAGACCTATCAACTTTGCCGTCTGGCACTTATATACTACAAGCGCATACAGCGGCGAAGCGCTATTACACCAAACTAATCAAGCAGTAATGCTTGATACATTTACTGATATAAAATATACAATTATGCCTAATAAACAAATTTAAAAAGCCGACAAAGTTGCTTTTTACATGACAAATAGCTAGTTTTGCAATATGTAAAAAGCGGAATCAGGCCCACACACAGACAAACGCTTTTGAGTTTCTAGCCTCTCAACACCCAACCTGAAAAGAGTTCGACTGTGTGTACCACTTAGGAGAAAGTAATATTCAAGCTTTGCCTCGTACCTTCCGACGGGCTTTGTAGTGTACAAAGTCGTCATAGGCGAGACTGAAAACAAATATGCACAATCATGAGACACCACACTGTATGGCTGCTCAGTAGCTTATCCTTGCTATTGCTGCTGACGGTCCAATTTTATGAGATGAGCTTCCAACCAGCAACCCTCTCTTCTTTTGCAAACAGCCCGCCGACGGCCGAGGGCGAATGTACCGTCGATAGGGTTGAGCACCGAGGGGGCTGCCGTTCGATTTCACCCTTTTCTAACAGCACATGGAGAATAATTCAAACTAATAAGGACACCCCAATGGGTAGTGTCCATGCCATAAGCTTGCCCCTTCAATACTTTCGTATTTGTTAAGACGGCTTAACGGTCCTCCCCCCAGTCTTAAGATCAATCGATTTTTGAATTCCAGCGATAGAGGCTGATCACAAGCCGTAAGCTGATGCCTAGCCATTGCGGAATGTACAAACCATCAGCAAACAACCACAAGTTGAGCTTCGGCTGTGACATACTGTGCTTGGCATCGCTTTCTATTTTGAGTATACCGCTGTACGGCGTATCGATATAGCAGTAGAGATTGACCTGCTACCTAGCCAATAAGGCTTCTTTTTCGAGTTTTTAACCCTTTGACCGGGGGATGGCTTCTACACACATACCACTTGAGAAAACACACCGTAACAAAATTTTTGACTCGCGCCTACCAGTGAGCTCGACGATCATCGGCAGGCGGATAACAAAAATGCACAACCATGAGACACAACTACATCAAGTGGCTGTTTAGTAGCTTATTCTGGCTGATGCCGTTCCTACTAGCTGCCCAAAATTATGAGATTGGCTTCCAGGCGGGTATCATGCCCTCTGCTGAGGCTACCCTACCCATTGCCGAGAACGAGTCTGTTTTCAGTGATTCGGAGTACCGCGGATCATACTATCTTATTGTGCAGTTTCACCAAATACCAGACAGTGCTATGCGCGCGTCTCTAGCTGCGGAAGGGATAGAGCTGTTTGATTACATCCCTAACTACGCCTACCTGTCAAAAGTGCCTGTCGGCAAAAACTTCGGAGAAATCGACGCGCGGGCACTGGCGGTATACGGGGGGCAATACAAATTGTCTGCCACGCTGGCTTCCGGCAACTACCCTAGTTACGCCTACGACAATGGGCTGCTGCGGCTGCTGCTTGAGCCTTGGCCGGGGGTAGCCGCCGACTCCTTAGCGGCAGACTTATCTGCTTTGGGCTATACGTCCACGCCTACGGCAGCTGGGCAGCTCCGCATTAACCTTCCGTCTGATGAATTGCATGAGCTAGCGAGCCACGCTGGCATACGGCATGTTAGTGTGGTTGAGCCCGAGCCTGAAAAGGAAGGCTGGATAGGCCGCGCGGCGCACCGGGTCAACCGTTTTGGCCCAGGCCCCGGGCTTCACTACGACGGCAGCGGTGTAAGCACATCGGTTGCGGATGACGGCATAGCTGACCATATTGACAAAAAAGGGCGGCTGATTGACCTGACCGGTGGCGTAGACTACGGCAACCACGCCGACATGACCACGGGGCTGCTGATAGGCGCTGGCAACCTGCATCCGGATTACAAAGGCTTTGCACCGGGTGCCACCTTGCGTTTGTACTTTATTTCCAACTATCCGCACATCACTAACGCCATCTCGAACTACCTGAACTACGGCACTATTATCACTTCCACCTCTTTTGGAGAAGGCTGCGGCGGCCTGTATACCCCTACGGCGCAAATGATCGACGACCAAGTCTACAAGCGGCCGGAGCTTCTGCATTTTTTCTCCGCTGGCAACTCCGGCAATTCCGGTTGCAGCCCGCTTTACGGAGCATTTAACTATGGCAATATAACCGGCGGGCGCAAAGCGGCGAAAAATGTATTTGCGGTAGCCAACCTATTCTACGATGACAACCGGGTGTCCTCCAGTAGCCGCGGGCCTGCCGAAGACGGGCGGACAAAACCTGACCTGAGTGGTTTTGGTCAGGGCAGCCTCAGCACCGGCCCCAACAACAGCCTGATGACGGGCAGTGGTACTTCAGCCGCAGCACCAAGCGTGGCAGGCGTTGCTGCCCTGCTGGTAGAAGCCTTCCGCGACCTTAATAATCAAATGGACCCCACCGCTGACATCATCAAAGCTCTACTGCTCAACACGGCAGAGGACTTAGGCCGGGTAGGGCCTGATTTTGACTTCGGTTGGGGGCGTGTACATGCCGGACGGGCACTCGAGTGCCTACAGCAGGGCCAGTACACCCGAAACACCCTTTACCAAGGCAGTAGCCAGGATATTACCATCAACGTGCCCGCCAATACCGCACAGGTGGATATCATGCTGTACTGGACGGATGCCAAAGGCTCCCCTGTAGCTGCAAAGGCCCTAGTCAACGACCTAGAGTTGGAAGTACAAGGGCCAAACGGACAAACCCACCTACCTTGGAAGCTTAGCACCGTTGCGCACCCCGACAGCTTGACCAAACCCGCTTATAAAGGGCGGGACCACATCAACAACATGGAACAGGTCTCCATCTCTACCCCTGCAGCGGGCACATACACCTTACAAATCAGCAGCCATGTACTACCGAGCTTGGCGCAAGATTATGTGGTCACCTATTCCTTTATCAAAGACGAGATTGACGTGGTATTCCCGCACGACGAAGCCGCTTTGGTACCCGGTGAAGACGCCGTTATCCGGTGGGATGCGGTCGGCAACAGCGGTAGTTTTATTGTCGAGTATGCGGTGGGCAACGGCAGCTGGAATACTTTGTCGTCTTCTGTACCAGGAAGCCGCCGGCACTTGGACTGGACGGTGCCGGACATCGCTTCCACAAATGTAAGGGTAAGGGTGCGCCGGGGCAATCAATCAGACACTTCCGATGGGACCTTCACCGTGTTGGGCGTACCCCAAGTTTCCGCTCAGACGGCCCTTTCTAACAGTGTGAAGCTAAGCTGGCCTGCTGTGCCCGGCGCTACCGAATACGAGGTATTCAAACTGGGCAGCCAGTACATGGAACCGGTACAGACGACGACCGCTGCCTCCACGACACTGAGCGCGCAGGCTGGCCAGAAGCACTGGTACGCCGTGCGCGCCGGCATCAACGGCCAGGGCTATGGCAAACGCTCGCTCGCCGTCCCTCACACCACCTACGATTGTGAGGAGAGCGTGCAATTGGTGCTGAACTTCGATTTGTTCCCCGCCGAGACCAGCTGGTCGATAAAAGACCAAAACGGGGACGAACTGGCAAGCGGGGGCCCTTACAACAACGAGCCGCCGCAGTCGACTAAGCAAATCGAGGTTTGCTTGCCCTACGGTTGCTTTGACTTTACCATATTCGACAGCCACAATGACGGCATGTGCTGCGACGATGGCAATGGCAGCTACCAGATCATGGACGCTAACGGCGAGGTCCTGATCAGCGGGGGGAACTTCTCGGCTCAGGAAACGAAGACCTTCTGCATCGACGATGACGGCCCTCCGGCTTTAACGGCCAGCATTACCAGCCAGCAGGATGTAAGCTGCCACGGTTTTGCCGACGGCAGTGTGACTGTAAGTGCTTTTGGAGGCAGTGGTAGCTACAGCTATCTGTGGCCAGATGGCAATGCCTCGCCTTCGCGTTCCAACTTGTCGGCTGGCAGTTATGTGGTCACCGTTTCGGATGGCACGCAGCAAACGACCCTAGACGTTGCTATTGCAGAGCCGGACCCCCTTACCATCAACTTGATCAGTACGATGCCCGACTGTATAGGCAACGACAACGGCAGTATCTACGCTATGGTCACGGAGGGTGCCGAAAGCGCTTACTCGTATGCCTGGAGCAATGGCTCAAGTGGACCGAGTATCAGCGGCCTCTCCGCTGGTGTCTATGCCGTAACGGTGACGAACAGCGACGGCTGCTCGGCTACGCAGTCGACTCTGCTGAGTTCGCCCAGTCCGATTTCGGCTAATATCAGCTCTACGCCCGCCTCCTGCCCTACCGCTGATGATGGCAGCCTCAGCCTTCAAAATATCAGCGGCGGCACCGGCAATTACGCTATACAGTGGAGCAACGGCGCTACCACACCCACCATCACTGGCCTTAGCCCCGGCAATTACGGGGTCACCATCACGGACGGCAACAGCTGCCAGGCCAATACCATAGCCTCGGTGACAGCGCTACCGGGCCCACAGCTGGCTTTTACCAACCGCTCCCCCTCCTGCCCAAGCGGCAGCACAGGAAGCGTAACCGCAATTGGGAACAGCGGGCAAGCCCCTTACACCTACAGTTGGAGCAGCGGTGCCAATACGGCTTCGCTATCCGATCTGCCAGCCGGCAGCTACACCGTAACCCTGACCGACGCCAACGGCTGCAGCACGAGCGAAAGCGTGCAAATTGAAACGGCCCCCAGCATCAGTATTAACATCAATACGACGGTGCCGGAATGTCAAGACAACACGGTGGCTTCTGCTGTGGCTTTCCCATCCGGAGGGGTACCGCCCTATGCTTATGAATGGAACATCGGCCGATCTACCTCGAGTATTTTCGGGCTACAGCCCGGCAACTACAGTGTGACCGTAACCGACAGCAATGGCTGCACGGGAAGCGCGAGTACATCCATTACACCTTCTTCTCCTATTGAATTACAATTCACTACTACAGCACCGAGCTGCGCGGGTAGCAACAACGGCAGCCTGACGGCAAACGCGACCAACGGCCAGCCGCCCTACACCTACAGCTGGAGCAACGGGCAGAGCGGCAGTAGCCTGGCCAATCTGGCGCCGGGTACTTACACCGTGACCGTGACGGATGCCTCGGATTGCAGCCGGGCACTTTCGGTCAACTTGCCTGCTCCCACCCCCATACAGGCCACACTAGATGTGGAAGACGCGACCTGCTTAGGCGCCAACGATGGGGCCATTACGGTCGCCCTGAACGGGGGTACGGGCGGGTACAATATACAATGGAGCAACGGTGCGTCGGGCAACAGCGTAGACGGCTTGAGCCCCGGCGTTTATTCCGTCACGGCCACGGATGGCAATGGCTGTAGCTTTTCAACTGCTGCAAACATACAGGAAGGCAGCCCCTTGAGTATTGACTTGACCGCTGAGCATGTAAGCTGCTACGACGGTGCCGACGGCCAAGTGTTGGCAGAAGTAATGGGGGGCAGCGAATCTGCCTTGACTTTCAACTGGAATACGGGGGAGCAGAGCAGTACCATTAGCGGCTTGCCAGTCGGCAATTACAGCTTGACCGTAACGGACGAAGCAGGCTGTCAGGCAAGCTCCGCGGTGTCCATCAGCCAACCACAGCCGCTGGTTGTGGAGGTGAACGTCAATGATGTCATGGGGGATGACCCCGGAAGCGCCACCACCAACACTTACGGTGGAACAGCACCTTACAGTTATCACTGGAGCAACGGAGCGACAGGCAGCACAGTGAATGCCCTGCCAGCCGGTTCCTACAGCCTGACCATCACCGATGCCAATAATTGCACAGTGACCAGCAATTTTGTGGTCGAAAACCCCACGATGGAGGTCTGTGAATCCCGGGGCAGCTCTACGCAGTACGAGTGGATTGACCGCATAGCGATTGGCAGCTTTACCCATCAAAGTGGCAGCGATGGCGGCGCTGCTGATTTCCGGGAGGACTCTACGCTTTGGGTGCACCTCGAGCCCGGTACTCCCTATGATTTGACGCTTATCCCCGGATTCAATAGCTCGCCTTTTAACGAGCATTGGCGTATATGGATAGACTTCGACCAAAATGGCATCTTTGACCATGCCAGCGAAACGGTATTCGCACCCGCATCAAGCGGCCAGCCCATTCAGGGGGCCATCAGCCTACCCGATACGCTCGCGGACGGTGCTTATGCCATGCGGGTATCTATGCGCTACGGCAACCCGCCTCAACCTTGCCAGAACTTTCCGTACGGTGAAGTGGAAGACTACTTGGTCGTAGTGGAACGGATACCGGAATACTGTCCTTCTTATGCACTCAGCTCCAGCTCGGAGTGGATCGATGCGGTGAGCTTCAACGGGCAGGCCTTCAGCTCTGGCAACGATAATGGGTACGGCGATTATACCGACAGCCTGCTGACGTTTACGGTGGGGGATGTTGTACAATTCGAACTCAGCCCCGGCTTTAGCATCAATGCCGCTCCTGAAAACTGGCAGATATTCATCGACTTCGATGGCGACGGTGCCTTTGCCGTGGCCGACGAGCGGGTGCATGTGCGCAATGACCACCCCTTTGCCTATACCGGCAGCTTTACCGTGCCCGCTGATGCGGCACCGGGGAGCCGCCGTATGCGAGTCGTGATGAGCTTCGACGAAGAAGCCCCCCCTTGTGGTTCTTACATTTGGGGGGAGACCGAGGACTATACAGTACAGCTTCTGCCGGATACGAGCAACAGTATTGAAGAAAGCCCCGCTATTAACATACGCCATAACAATCTGGAGGCGGAACTTTCTGCGGATTTGCTGCGTGTTTACCCCAATCCGCTGCAGGACCGGGTATTTGCCGATGTGTTGATGCCCGAGGACGGCATGCTGTATTATCAATTGTACAACAGCACGGGGCAACTCTTGCAGCAGCGACAATTAGCGCTTACCGCGGGCCCGCAGCAGTTGAATATCCCTATGGCTTCATGGCCCGGTGGTACTTATGTGCTGTTGATCCGCACCCGCACCGAACAATGGAGCCGGACACTGATCAAGCGATAGGGGCAGTGCAGTAGCGCGCAAAGCGATTAAAGATTTTAGGTATCAGGTTTCTGAAGCCACCGTTAGCTCAACGCAGCTATTCGGTGGCTTTTTTATGGGAGAAGTACAGCAACAGGGCGTTGACCGTATGCGGGTGCTCGAATTGCCCCCGCTGTAATTTTTCATATACAGATGTTTCGTCCATCCATTCTAGGAATATTTCCTCGCCGGCATCCAGCGACGGCTCTAGCTCCACCTTTACGCCCTCGGCCAGCCAGTGGTAGATGTAACTGTCTTGAAAGACGGGGTTGGACGGAATTTTTCCTAAAAAGTGCCAATTACTAGCTACTGCTCCAGTTTCTTCCCGAAGTTCCCGCCGGACGCCCTCCTCTTGCGCTTCCCCCTCATCGATCATGCCGCCCGGTAGTTCTAGGGTGTAGCGCCCAATGCCAAACCGATATTGCCGCACAAATAGAATCTGCTTGCTATCATCGACCGCTACTACATTTGCCGCATCGGGAGACTCGAGCACTACCATGCGTTCTTGCGCTCCGTTGCGGGGGTTGCGCATATGGTCAAACCGGACATTGAAGATTTTGAGAGCCGGGCCTTTTTCAGAGGCTTCGCATACCCACCGCTTTTCTTTATCCATGGCGTTGTTCATGTTTAAAAAGGTGCGCTCCCAAAATGCGACAAAATCCCCATTTTGGGACACTTCCTTTCCACGGGAATGCCCTGTAGGCCTGCATTGGCTGGAAGAGAGATATTGGCACACGGCTTGTTGGTGTATGTTTGACAACAACCCAAAGGGGCTCTAACATACCAAACAAACACTACACAATAGGGGGGCTTGGACAACGAGTTCCCCTTTTTACTTTTCATTTTTCGGATCCTCCTCGTCATCGATGATGGCATCGTCAATAATCTCGTCTCCATCCCCATCTAAGTCATCAAAGCCCTTTACCTTGCCCGATTTGTCTTTGGGTTTATAATCCGGGTCTTTACCGATGCTCATATCTTCTCCGCCTTGGTCGTGGTAGTCGCCTTCCGCATAGCGTTCGGCACGGTCGAAGAAACTATCGAAACGGTCGAGAGGGTCTTTTTTGCTGTCGCGGGCTACGTTCTCCGCATTGGAGCGTTGACCTCTTTCTTTGACGCGGCGCTCCAGCTCGTCGTCCATTTCCTTGGCTTGCTTGGAGAGGTCGTCCATAGAGGATTGAGCGGCTTCCTCATTGGCTTTGTCCACCAGCTCGTCGAATCGTTTTATAAAGCGGCCGCCTACTTCTTGGGCTTTTTCCCAGGCTTTGGAGCCGTGCTCAAACAGCTTTTCGTTGATTTCATCGCTTTTGCGGAGGACCTGCTCGCCTACGCGCTCGGAAATTTCGCCGGCTTTTTTGCCAACTTCGCCAGCGATCCGGTAGAACTCCTCGCCAGCTTCGTTTACAGCCTTTTTGCGTTTTTCTTGTTCTTCTTGGGAGCCAGCTGTATCGTTGGTGTCAAACTCATAGGGCCGCTCGCCGCTGAAGGTTTCGGAGAAGTCCGTAGTTTCCCGTTTTTCCGGCTCTTGGCGGGTATCTTTCTCCGCTTTGGGAGGCTGCTCTGAAGAAGGTTCTTCCTCTTTCATCCAACCTTCCCCTTTTTTCCAGGCCTCGTCCACTAGTTCCTCGGCGTAGCTGCGGGCATCATCTACCGCTTTTTTGGCTTTCGGCCGGTACTCCTCATCGAGTTCTTCCATGCGTTGTTTAGCTTTATCGTAGTAGGCACTGCTCTTTTTCTTCAGCTCTTCGCCGGCAGTACGCCCTTGTTCTTCTGCTTTGCGGCCAGCCGACTTAGCGGCGGACTTGGCACCAAAGAGCAATTTTTTCAAATCGTCTTTCAAGCTCATAACTCATACTTTTATTGGACCTCCAATATAGTAAAAACCCCACGGCTTGTAAAGCTTTTTCGGCCAGCGAGCTTCAGCAGGCTACGGCTAACCAATTTTTTTCCGGCTCAGGCAACGCTTTTTCCACTCAGCGTATCTACCCTACGAACAAGCAATCCAATTGCCGGAAAACAACCCGGAGGTTTAAACAAATCTCTTAAATGAGAAGGCTTTTATTTACATACTTAACCATTACGGTGCTCCTAGCTGTAGGCTGCGTGAAGGAAGTAGATACCTTCCAGCCTATTGAAATGACTTCCGGCAATATCGATCGGTTCTTTGAAGCCGTACAATCCAATCCCATTCAAGCAAGCTGGGATGCATCGCAGGCGCAAACGATACAATTACCTGGCAACAGCCGGGTAATTGTTCCTGCGAACGCATTAGTGACTGCGGAAGGAGCGCCCGTAAGCGGGCAAGTCCACGCCAAAGTGCTGCCACTATATACGAAAGAAGCCTTGCTGAGGAACCGGGTGCCCACAATCGCTGACGGGCGTATCGTCAATTCGGCGGGGGCACTGCACATTCGTATTGAGCAGGCCGGGCAGCGCCTTTACCTAAGCGACGGCCAATCTATAGTCGTGCAACTGACGACTGCCTTGTACAATTCTGAGATGCGCCTTTTTACCGGCGAGGAGAATGAAAGTGGCTTCGTAGAGTGGTCTTTGCTCAACCTGGAAGAAACCCCGATCAACTCCCGGAATATTTATGATGATGAAACAGGGGAAACCGAGCCCGGTTTTGAATTTGTCACTAACCGTTTGGGGTACCTTAATGTTGGCATCCTCACTTTGGCGGACAAAGGCGAAGGGGAAGTTTGTGTCAATCTGCCCCACGGCTTCAACCCACAGAACACAGTGGCTTTCGTTGTCATGAAAAATTATAATGGCCTCACGGCTGTTCCCGAGACAGATGGGCCCAACCTGCCGCATTTGTGCCGCATGGGACTGCCTGCACTAGAACTGGCGGAGGTTGTTGTCATTGCGGAAGAGGAAGAAGGGCAATACTTTTTTGCCCGAGAGACCATCACAATTACGGAGAATCTGACCATTAAAATACAGCCCGCAAGGGCTGAGCTGTCCGAGATCATGCTTGCTCTTGAGGGGCTTTAAGCATGATCTTCGGATAGTTTTTCAAACGAGACACCACGTTTTCCTTCAAATATTTTTCAACCGCCGGCATTTCACCGGCGGTTTTTTATTGTTTGGCCTGTATTACTTTTTGCTGCGTTGCCGCCGCTTGTTGGCGCTTTTCCCCTTGTTTTGAGGCTTCCCATTACCACGCGCTGAGGTCTCCCTCAGCCATTCCATTTCTATCTGCCGCTTGACGAGGTCCGCCCGGGCGATGCGTACGCGCACTTGCTGCCCCATTTTATATTCCTTATTGGAGTAACGCCCTGCCATACGTAATCTAGAATCGGCGACATCGAACGGCTCGTCAAGCGTCTCGAAGGGGACCATGCCCTCGATCAGGCTATCCATCAACTCCACGAAGAAGCCGCGGTCCATGATACCGGAAATCAGCCCTGTGAATTCTTCGCCGATATGGCGCTCAATATATTCTACCTGCTTGTATTTGACAGACTCCCGTTCAGCGCTGACAGCGTTGCGCTCCTGCTTGGAGATGTGGTTGCACTGCTCTTCCAAATGGGCTTTGCTGGTGCGGTAGGCTTTACCTTGCTTCAGGTTGGCCTGCAACAGTCGGTGGCAAAGCACATCCGAATAGCGCCGGATAGGCGAAGTGAAGTGGGTGTAATAATTGAACCCAAGCCCGTAGTGCCCGATATTATCGGTCGTGTATACCGCTTTGGCCATAGTGCGTATGGCAATGGGGCTGAGCAACTTGAGGTCAGGCTTTTGCTCCGTTTCTTTCGCCAGCCGGTTATAAGAACGAGCGATCTCCTCGGGGGAGCTCACGTTCATGTCGAAGCCCATTTCCCGGGCAAAACGGGCCAGCTCTTCTACCCGTTCGGGGTCCGGCTCATCGTGTACCCGGTATACGAATGGAATCTCTTGGTCTCGCCCCTTCATGGAGATGTAGGTGGCTACTTCCCGGTTGGCTAGCAGCATAAAGTCTTCGATGAGCATGTGGGCTTCCTTGCGCTCCTTGACGAACACCTCCACGGGAGAGCCGTCTTCGTCGAGGCGGAACTTCACCTCATCCGTCTCAAAATTGATCGCGCCCTGCTTGTAACGCTGCTTGCGCAGACGGCGGGCGATTTTCGCCAATTGCTGCACCTCTTTTTTGAGGTGGTTTTCTTTGCCCTCGATCCGCAGTTGGGCGTCGTTATAAGTGAAGCGTTGATCGGAATGGATGACCGTCTTGCCGAACCAGCGGTTGATGATCTTCATGTTTTTGTTGAAAACGAAAACCGCAGAAAAAGCCAAGCGGTCTACATTAGGTCGCAATGAGCAGAGGTCATTCGACAGGCGCTCCGGCAGCATTGGCAGCACGCGGTCTACTAGATATACCGAGGTGGACCGTTTATAGGCTTCCTTGTCCAGCGGGGTGTCCTTGCGGACGTAATGGGTGACATCAGCAATGTGCACGCCAATCTCCAGCTCGCCGTTTTCCAGTTCGCGGATCGACAAGGCGTCGTCAAAGTCTTTGGCATCGTCAGGGTCGACGGTGAAAGTGGTGATGTCCCGCATATCCCGGCGGTGCTCGATTTCCTGCTCACTGATACGGGAAGGGAGGTATTCGGCTTCCCGCATTACGTCATCGGGGAATTCCAGCTCAAAGCCATTGTTGATCAGGATGGTCTTCATCTCGATATCGTGGCTGCCTGCTTTACCCAGCACGGTGGTAATCGTGCCCTTGGGGTTGTGCCGACGGTCTTTTGGCCACTCGTCTATGCGTACCACTACCCGGTCTTCGTCATTAGCATTGGGGGTGTTGCTGATGTCGACTTCCACGTCAAGCGGCGGTACGATATCAATGGTAACGACCGCGTGATTGGGGTACTTCCACAGCGTACCAATGTAGTGGTCGCGGGCGCGCTCGATCACTTCCACGACCTCTCCTTCTGGTTTTCGGCGGCCACGCGGCGTCCATACCCGCAGTTTGACCCGGTCACCGTTGAGGGCCGTGTTCAAATACTTGGAGGAGACATGCACGTCGTTCTCCAAGCCTTCGCAGATGATGTAGGCATCGCCGGAGCGGGTCATATCCACCTCTCCTTCGTAGTGTTTTGAATTTTGTTGGGCGGCATGGTCTTGCCGGTTGAGGGCAAACTTGTAATCGCCAAGTGGGCGGATTTCTTTTTTTTCGGCCAACTTTTCAAGCGCGTCCTCCACGGAATCGCGGTTGTTGGCTACTTTGAGTTTGCGGGAGACTTGCTTGGGGTTCAACTGCTTTTTGGGGTGGCGCCTAAAGAGTTTCAGGATTTCGTCGCGTAGTTGCCGGGCGCTGAGTTTATTGCCCTTTTTCTTTGATTTTCCTTTTTTGTTCTTGCTCATACTTTTTTTGGGTGTTTGAAAAATAAGTGCCTGTGGTTTTCCAGAGCGGATGTACAGGCACACTTGATGGTGGGTATCTAAATCTGTACATTATAAATGTTCAACCATATTGCCTTCCGGCAGCAGTTCGAAAGTCGTAGCCGTACTAGCTGTAGGGTCTATACTGCTGGCTTTGTCTGCTTTTGATTGGCCAGAGACGATGTAGATCATCCAATCATCATCGATAGTAGCTACTGAATTAACCAACAGCTGACCGTCGGAGAACGTTCCCGCAATAACGCGGTGGTCGATCAATTCTCCCTTTTTGGAAAAAGTCGCAAGGGTATACTCGTAAGACATCAACATAGCGCGCCAGTAAACAATGGCGTGAAAATCGTCGGTCTTTGGAACACGGAAGCACGGGATAAACTCCGTGAACTCGTCCCGCTCTTTTTCTTCCAAGGGTTCGATAAAGCGCTCGATCATCGGCAGGGGCAAAGGCTCATTGCGCTGGCTGAAAGCGTGGTGCGCTTCCTCCCCTAGCGTGACCGGCAACGGTATTTCCGGGAATTTTTTTAAGAAGTGGCTAAAGCTTATCTTCGGTTGGCGTATCGGCTGTTGCATTATCAGGTTTTATACCCTTTGTATTCAGCTCTATAACGCTCTAAGGGTAGGTAAACGTTTTGTAGGGGTTGGATAAAGTGCAAGAAAGTTTGTTTTTGCCCCTAGCACAGGCCTACAACAACCTATTTTGGAATGATTCTAAATAAATCCCAGCTGCCCAGCTATTCCAAACTTTAATTGGGGGTACGCGTCTTTAACGATAGATTTGCAAGTATTTGAAATAGTATAAAGCGGGCGATTGTAGCGCGCTACGCAAACAAACGAAAAAAACAAAAAACATGAATTGGTTCACCAATTTTTTGACGTCTTCTATCGGGCAGAAGGTCGTCATGAGCCTCACGGGCTTGTTCCTTATTGTGTTCCTAGTGGTCCACTTGACTGGCAACCTACAGTTGCTAGCGGGTGACGGCGGCAAAGCTTTCAATCTGTACGCCGAGTTTATGACGACCAACCCGTTGATCAAAACGGTTTCCTACTTGCTGTACGCCGGTATTTTGCTGCACGCTTTTCAGGGGTGGGCAATCTGGCGTAAAAACCGCAAAGCACGCGGTCCGCACCGCTACGCCGTGAAAGTAAACCGGGTAGCCGGCACCAATGGTTTTGCAGCTAGCAACATGGCTTGGCTGGGCACCATCATCTTCGTATTCATCCTGATCCACCTGTACCAATTTTGGCTGCAAATGAAAATGGGCGCTATCGATATGGTAACTTACGATGGCAAGGAAGTAGCCGACTTGCACGGGCTGGTAGCGGCAACGTATGAGAACCTCGGCTTTGTCATCTTCTATGTCGTATCTATGGTGGTCATCGCTTACCACCTTTTGCACGGCTTTCAGTCCGCTTTTCAGACGCTGGGGCTGAACCATCGCAAGTATACGCCATTTATCAAAGCAGTAGGTAAGGTGTACGCCATAGCAGTACCACTTGGGTTTGCCATTATTCCCATAATCATGTACCTGAGCAAGTAAACCGCGCTTAGCGCACTATTTAGACCATAAAAACTGGTTCTTTGACAAAATCCGTGATCTGCAGTCAAGCCAAAAAGAAAATCAACGCTTCCGTGAGTCGCTTTGCTTTCCTTTTCGACTTGACCACGGGATTTGACAAAGACCATAAAAACTCAATATATCATGCCTTTCGAAGCTAATGTTCCTCCTGGGCCACTCGGTGAAAAGTGGACGCAATACCGCGGCACTATGAACTTGGTTGCCCCCAACAATAAACGACGCATTGAAATCATCGTAGTCGGTACGGGTTTAGCCGGTGCTTCCGCCGCCGCCACGCTAGGCGAGCTGGGCTACAAAGTCAAATGCTTTACTTTCCACGACAGCCCACGCCGGGCACACAGTATTGCAGCGCAGGGCGGTATCAACGCCGCCAAGAATTACCAGAACGACGGCGACAGCGTTTACCGCTTGTTTTACGATACGATCAAAGGCGGCGACTACCGCTCCCGCGAGTCCAACGTACACCGTTTGGCGGAAGTAAGCCGCAATATCATTGACCAA
Organism: Bacteroidota bacterium; assembly: GCA_009908745.1. Lineage (GTDB taxonomy): Bacteria > Bacteroidota > Bacteroidia > Chitinophagales > Saprospiraceae > Phaeodactylibacter. The sequence continues at coordinate 9,454 of JAAAOU010000347.1, read as the reverse complement.
GCCGTCGCACAGGGTGTCCCGTTCGCCCGCGAGTATGGCGGCCTGCTAGCCAACCGCTCGTTTGGCGGCGTACAGGTGAGCCGTACATTCTACGCTAGAGGACAAACCGGCCAGCAGTTGCTGCTCGGTGCTTACCAGTCGCTGTCCCGCCAGATTTCTAAGGGTAGCGTAGAGATGTACAACCGCCACGAGATGCTTGACCTCGTCATCGAGGACGGCAAAGCGCGGGGTATCATTGCCCGCAATTTGCTGACCGGCGAGCTGGAGCGCCACGCTGCCCACTGTGTAGTACTCGGTACCGGTGGCTACGGCAATGTCTTCTACCTGTCTACCAACGCTATGAACTCCAACGGTACGGCCGCTTGGCGCGCTGTACGTCGCGGGGCTTACATGGCGAACCCTTGCTTTACGCAAATTCACCCGACCTGCATCCCACAGTCCGGCGATTATCAGTCCAAGCTGACGCTGATGTCAGAATCCTTGCGCAACGACGGCCGGGTTTGGGTGCCTAAGAACCAAGAAGATGCCAAGGCGATCCGTGAAGGGCAAAAGACCGCAAACGACATTCCGGAAGAAGAGCGCGACTACTACCTGGAGCGCCGCTACCCGGCTTTCGGCAACCTGGTCCCGCGTGACGTGGCTTCCCGAGCCGCCAAAGTGGCCTGCGATGAAGGGTTGGGTGTAGCACCGACTGGACTGGCGGTATTCCTCGACTTCGAGTCTGCTATCATGCGGTACGGCCGCTCTGAGGCGAATACGCGCGGCATTGACAACCCGAGCGAAGCAAAAATCCGTGAGCTGGGCAAAAGTGTGGTGGAAGAAAAGTATGGCAACCTCTTCGAAATGTATGAGAAGATCACCGGCGACAATCCTTACCAGACGCCGATGAAGATTTACCCGGCGGTACACTACACGATGGGCGGCCTTTGGGTAGACTACAATCTGCAAACGAATATTCCAGGCTTGTTCTCGATCGGAGAGTCCAACTTCTCTGACCACGGCGCTAACCGCCTTGGTGCTTCGGCTCTGATGCAAGGCTTAGCGGATGGCTACTTCGTATTGCCATACACGATCGGGCAGTTCCTCAGCAAAGAAATTCGCACACCGAAGATCGAGCCGACCTCCGAGGCTTTCGACAAAGCCGAGCAGGATGTACAGCACCGCCTCGACCAACTGATGAACATCAAGGGCAACCAATCTGTAGAAAGCTTCCACCGCCGCCTCGGCAAGATCATGTGGGACTACTGCGGCATGTCGCGCAACGCGGATGGCCTGCAGAAAGCCCGTAAGATGATCCGTGAGTTGAAAGACGAGTTCTACAGCGATGTGTTCATCCCTGGTGATGCGAAGGACTACAACCCGGAGCTGGAAAAAGCCCACCGGGTCGCCGACTTCATGGAGCTGGGTGAACTGATGATGGTCGACGCGCTGGACCGCAACGAGTCCTGTGGCGGCCACTTCCGCGAGGAGTACCAAACGGAAGAAGGGGAAGCCCTGCGCGACGATGAGAACTACGCCTACGTTTCGGCTTGGGCGTACAACGGCTGGGAAGAAGAACCGGTGCTGCACAAGGAGGAACTGGTCTTCGAAAATGTTGAGCTCAAGACGCGGAGCTACAAATAACCAACGCCTGATTGATTCAATCTAAAATCGAGCAAATGAAACTTACACTCAAAATATGGCGTCAAAAAAACGCCAACACCAAAGGGCGCTTCGAAACCTATCAGGCAGAAGCCAGCCCGGATATGTCATTTTTGGAAATGCTGGACGTCCTTAACGAGGACCTCATTTCCCAAAAGCAAGAACCCGTTGCCTTTGAGCACGATTGCCGCGAGGGCATCTGCGGTACTTGCAATATGGTCATCAACGGCGAGCCACACGGCCCCATGCAGGGCACGACGACCTGCCAGCTGCACATGCGCCACTTCAACGACGGTGACACCATCGTCATTGAGCCATTCCGTGCCAGTGCATTCCCGGTGATCAAGGACTTGGCGATCGACCGTGATTCCTTCGACCGTATCATACAGGCTGGAGGCTATGTTTCTATCAATACCGGCCAAGCCCAAGACGGCAACGCCATCCCAATTGAGAAGGAAACCGCTGCTGAAGCTTTTGACGCAGCGTCCTGCATTGGCTGTGGGGCTTGCGTAGCCGCTTGCCCGAATGCCTCAGCCATGCTGTTTGTGTCCGCTAAAGTTTCCCACCTTGCCCACATGCCACAGGGTAAAGTGGAAGCCAAGCGCCGGGCACAGGCTATGGTCAATCAGATGGACGAGGAAGGCTTCGGCCGCTGCTCCAACATCACCGCCTGCGAGGCAGAGTGCCCGAAGGAAATTTCTGTGGAGCACATCGCCCGCTTAAACCGCGAGTACCTCTCCTCTTCAGTGGGTTCACAGGTGAAAGCATAGCGCTGACTGAATAGCGTGACATTAAGCAATAAGCCGCTGTGGGACGTCTCGCAGCGGCTTTTGTATTTCGTGCGCCCGGGGCACCGCCATGGGAAACGGGCTTATTTTCCACCGCACACGAGCCAAGTCAGCGGCGCTCCTGCTCGGTTGCCGCTGGCTCCACCCCAAAATTCCCCGAGATTAATCATGGCTTAGCTATTATATTTGAGCGGTTCTTTGCAATTTTGTTACCATGCAGTCATTGTTTGTTTTTTCTGGGTAAGAATACAGCTCCTTTTACCGCTGTAGCCCTTGCAATATGCTTTATCAACCCCCGTTAGTATGAAAAAGACCCCCTTCGAGCAACCTGCCGTCAGCTTCTGCCTGATCGTGATGATAGCCATTGTTTTGCCGGCCTGCCATTTCCAAAAAGGCTACCGGCTTACGCAAAAAGGGCAGCACAAAGCGGCGCAATCGCACTTCGCCAAAGCCGAAAACCACCCTACCTACGGGCCCGGCGCCGTATTCTACCAAGAAAAGTACAACGCTAGCCAACTACAACAACCGCAAGAATGGGTCCGCATCCACGGCGAAATGTGCGTGCTGGAGGCCGAGCTGCAGCAGCTTTCCAACCGTAAACTCCGTAAGCTGTTCGAATACGAGGTGACACGCGGGAGCATCATGGGCTTCCAAGGAGAACTGGAAGGAAAGGTAATTGACTACATGAAAACGCAGGGCACCATTGCCGAAATGGAAACTGTACTGGCGGATACGACCTGCCCGTGGACCCGCTCTACTGGCCTCGACTCGGTGCGCACCATCGTTGTCAATAAGACCATTAACCCCAAGGAACCTGTGCTGGAAGCCCCCGGGGCGGTCAGCGCCGTACCCCGAAAAAGCGACGAGCCGCCCACCGAATTGGAGCTTATGGCAGATTCTACCCTACATTGCGCTTCCATTGCCCTGCGGAATAAGGTCGACATGACCTACTACGATATGCAAGCTATAGCCGATCAATACTGGGAGGACATCGTCAAATATAACTACCCTACGTTTGGGCAGCACCTCAATGACATCTGGGAGATATTCCTCACTTATGAGTCGTTCTGCGATATGCCCCGATTCAAAGCAGATTTTCCAGACGCCTTGCCTTCCCACGACTGCGACTTTGACGACGCCAGCGATACGCTCTGCCTAGGGGAGCTCCGCCCATTGCTGGCCTTCCACCGCAACAACCCGCATACGTTTTTGGACAATGCTATTGCCTACCAAATCGTCTGCTTGTCCACTATCTTCGATGACCCCGCTCTGAACGCCGAGGAGAAACAACAGGTCGAAGACATTAAGCTGATGCTACGCATGGAGCGGCACTTTACGTCTTGCTCCCCTTCTCTGGAAGAAGAGGAGCTCGTGCCCAAGCTGCTCTACTTGGCCGAAAAGTACACCTACCACCGCCTCGTTTTTGATTTGGCCCAACGCGGGCTGGAGTATTTCACCCAGCGCCGCGAGCTACAGCGTGCCCTGAATGCGCTGGACCAGCTGCAGCCTCTTTTCCCAGATAAAGCGGTCTGCGGCAAAGCAACCTTTTCGCACCAAGTCTACAAGCAACAGTGGTTTGACGACTACCGCGCCCTGCTGCTGCGCGCCATCGACAATGACCGGCCCAGCCGCCCGGTTAAGGCTTGGAATACGGACGACAAACACGAGCATAGCTTGGTTTCTTGGGGTACGAGCCAAGAAGTCTTTTTCGTTCGCACAGACCCGGAAAAGGACTCCTCTTGGATGGTCACCTCCAAGCGCCAGAAGAACAACAAATGGTCAACCCCCAAAGCCGTTCCGGAACTGTCCTCCTCCAGCCCTACTATCCCCCTGTCCATTAGCGAGGACGGCCGGTTTATGCTGCTCAAGCAGGGTAGGCAACTCGTACAGTCGCAGCGGCGCGGCCTCAACCGCCCTTGGTCCAGGCCAACCCCTATGCGGCTCCCTTTTGAGTCGAGCGGCAGAGCTTGGCTTTCCCCTAAGGACTCCTTATTCTTCATCGAGCAGTACGCCGATGGCTTTCGCTTCGACATCGGGCTTTTGACGGATATCCACCGGGCCAAACTGAAGCACAGCGGCCGCTATGGAGAGGCTAAGCCTTTGCACCAACGCATCAACACGGAAGAATATAGCGAGGGCAGCACTATTATGGGGGCCGGCGGGCGCATATTGTTTATGGCCTCCGACCGGATAGGGGGGGTGGGCAATACCGATGCCTACAGTATCGCTCTTGGCAAGCCAAGGGATTTCACCGTAACGGATGAAGCTGTAAATCTCGGGGTCTATATCAACAGCGTTTATGAAGACCGTGGCCTGACTTACTTTTCCGAGTATACTGGCTTTGGCTACTTCGACCGCCGCAACCCGTGTACCGGCAGCCGTGATATTTGGGAAGCCGAGCTCGACCGTGAAGTTTTCCCGCCCGACCTCATGCGCTTTGCCGGCGTGGTACTAGACGAGCACAACAAACCGGTACCGCCCGCGGGCGGCTTTATGGAATTTGCTTTCGACTACGACAAGAGCAACCAGGCGGTGACCTTGTCTGATAAAGGTGCCTATTTTTACACCATCCCGAGACGGAAGTCGTGCGGCTCTATCCGGAGGTTGCTGGTTATTTCTCCGAGCGGGATACTACCCATCATTTGGAGGATATTGAACGGGGCGCTATTGTGCGCGATACCTTCCACGTCACTTCTTTCAAGCATATCCGCGAAAATTTCCGGCTGAGGAACAGTACTTTCATCTACGGCACAGCGGCGTTCGACAACCCCAAAGGCACCTATCCCGAGCTGACCCGCCTGGCGAAAATCGCTACCCGCATGGGTGCCGAGCTTGAGCTGCACGGCCACACCGATGAATCGGGCGACCCTACCTCCAATAAAGTGCTATCCTTGGAACGGGCGGCCTCGGTTAAGGCCTTCTTGGTAGACAAATGCGGTTTCGACCCGGCCAAAATAGACATCTTCGGGTACGGCGCAGACCGCCCGCTCTGCGAGGAGGACACCGAAGCTTGCCGACGTCGCAACCGCCGTATTGAGGTGAAGTTTAAGATGCCGGAATTACCGCAGAAATGAAAAAATAACGAACGCCCCGTAGTTAAGCTTCCAGCAACCGAAAGTTAAAATTGCTGTCAGAAACACCAGCCCAACCCCTACAACACCCCCCGATGCCGCAGCACCAACAGCAAAATACTCAGCAGCAGCACCCCGGTGGCCACCCCAATCTGCATCCACTGCTCCTGCACGGCACGCAGGGTACTTTCCACATAGTAAGGGTTGGCCGCATTGGGCGTACCATCCCCAAAGCGGAACTGCCAGTTCTCGATGTCGCTGTTATTGAGGTGGGGCAATAGCAAACTCAGGCTGAAGGTAGAATCCACGGGTGGGGCCCTGTAACTGATGCTGTCCACCATGGCCCCGCGCTCGGAGTAGAGTACAATGCGTTCCCGGCGTTTGTGCAGGCCGTAGTCGAGATCGCCGATGACGTTGTAGCACTCCGGGTAGGCGTGGACAAAACTGCTGTAGTCCTCAGCGATGACCAAGTAGTCGTTGGGTTCAATGTAGACCTGCCCAAAAACAAACTCATTGCGCTTGAGGTCTGTAATCGACCAGCCGGTCAGGTTCACACGGCGATCGGTGCGGTTGTGCAGCTCGAGCCAGTCTTCGGCCTTATCGTTTTTGGGGCACACCTCATTGATAACGACCTGCCCGGCTAGCGGATGCTGGAATTCATGGAACAAAGCATGCAGTTCCGTCACCGGCTCCCGAAGGCGCAGGCGCAAGGAGCGCTCCGTATCCGAGACATCCATCCCCTCCCAGTGGGAGAAACGGTAGCCGTTGTGGGCAATCACTTTGATATCTACCGGGTAATTTTCAAAGTATACCAGCTCCAGCGTATCGGCACTCACCACCACCTCGTTGTTGATCAAAATATGGCCGCCTTTGTTCGTGCTGACGACCAGCCGACGCTGTGCCCCTGTCTGAAAGGCTTCCATCAGGTGCATGCGGACGTAATGTGGCCGCTCCATCGCAAAGGTACGCATGGCGTCGACCTCGTCTTCCCAGTACGACCGGCTCAATTTCCAGCGTTTGTGGTGGCGGTGGATTTCCGGTTTCAGCCGCGCGTAAAAGCCATCAATACGGCTCACCACGCGCTCGGGCTGGAAGGAAACGTTCAGGTGGTCAGCGAAGCGGTTGACGAACTTTTGCCGGCAGGATTCATTCTCCAGCAGCTTGCGCAGGATGAACGTACTCCAAGGCGGGTTGGGCCAAGACGGGCCATCGGGTGCCGTGTGGAAAGCCAAGCTGTTATTCTCATAAGCCTCCCGCTCGTGCAAGCCAAAGCCCCAGTCGGTGTCGTACAGTACCCAGCGCCAGCGCCCCGTCTCCGTCTGCGGGCGCCAGTAGCGGATGTTGCCCCCGGCATCCTGATTGTCAAAGTAAATTTGTGCAATTTGGTAGTTCAGGAAGTTTTCGACCTCCATCTGTGACTCCACGTAGGCCAGGTTAGCCGGGTCGGCCAGGCTGTTCTCTTCCAAGAACCGCAACAAAGCCCGGTAGTGGCGGGAGCTCCCTTTCTTGAGCGTCTGCCGGTGCTCCATGATGTCGAGGCTGTCGTTGTCTAGCTCATCGTGGTGGTCGGCAATGAAGAAGCGGTTGATTTTCTCGCGGATGTTGTAAATGCCCCAGTAGCGGCCGTTGATGTAGACGTGGGCCGGCCGGTAGTCCTGCGTTTCCAAATCCCAATCCTCCACCAGGCTGGTCATAAGCGCGTCGCGGAAGTGGCTTTTGCCAAAATCGCTGCCCGAGTTGCGCAGGACCAAGAATTTGAAGTCATTCTCCCCCGCTTTGCCGAATATCTCGTGCTCAATGCGGTTTTGCCCGTAGCGGTCGTCCGCCACGATAGCCATAGATTTTTGTGGAAACAAACGGCTCATGCCGCCAAAAAGCCGGAAGCCAGAAAGGCTGCGGTACACACAGCGGCCGTCGGCCTCGAAAATTTCCACATTGCAAGGCACCTCCCGCTTGCTCCAGAAATTGGCATCCGGTTTTTTCCAGTTGTCGTCATCGGCGCTAGCGCCCAGCATGAACAAGCCTTTGAAGGGGTGGAAGAGCACATCCGGCGTAATACTGATAGAAACCGTCGCAAGATCGGTAGGCGGCTCGTCAATAAAGTAAGTATGGCTGACGGGGCGGCTCTTCCGGCCGTCTTCGTGGCGTGCCATTACCCGCAGCACCGTCGTTTCGCGCAGGCGGATAGGCTGGCCGTCGTACCGTTTGCTTTGGCGGTCAGGCTGTGAACCATCGAGGGTGTAATAGAGCGTGGCTCCAGGACTGAGCAACTCGACATCCACCTTGGATTGGTAGAACCCACCGGCGGGCGTCACTTGCATCTCTAGTGGCAGAGCGGCTTGCGTATGGTCCTGCCCTCGTAGGGAGAGCGCCATCAGCAGTGCAATGGCTAAAGTGGTGCTATATAGTTTGGTCTTGCCCATGATTTCATTGGCCCTAAAAAGGCTACGTCGGTTTTTGGTTATTTGAGTTTCAATGTCGCTTCGGGCTGTAGTACGCAATCCAGCGGGATTGGTTGCATTTTCGCAAAATATCGTATTTTAATCGGCGAAACAACTCTACAGGGCACATGATTAGGGCTATCAGTACACAATTGCTGCGCTGGCTAGGCTGGCAGATAGAATTACAGTACGAGCGTCTGCCCCCGAAATACGTACTCATCGTGGTCCCCCATACTTCCAATTGGGACTTCCCGATAGGACTGCTCGCCCGCGCCGCACTCCAATTGGACATCAATTACGTGGGTAAAGCTAGCCTATTCCGCCCGCCGTTTGGCGCCCTTTTCCGGTGGTTGGGGGGCTACCCCGTAGACCGCAGCCGCAGCCATGGGTATGTGGAAGCCGTGGCCGATATTTTCGAGCAGCATCAACGGTTTGCCATTTGTATCACGCCGGAAGGGACGCGCCGCCGGGTCGACCGCTTGCGGACCGGCTTTTACCATATTGCTAAACAGGCGAAAGTCCCTATCGTCATGGCGCAGTTCGACTGGCAGCACAAAAAAATTGTTATCAGCGCACCTTTCCACCCCTCTAGCGACCAAACGGCGGACTTTTCGTTCATCGAATCGTTCTACCGCGGCGTACTGGGCAAACACCCCGAACTCAGCTTTGGGTACCGCCCCCTAGAAGAAGCCTGACCCTCCCCAAGTTCTGACGCCAGGGCGCAACTCTTTTCGCCCGTTTGCGTAAACCCCACTATCCCAAACAAGCCGGGGGCGTGTAATTAACGTTGTTTTGTGACGTTCAATAAAGGCTGGGCTGGTGAATGTAGGAGTATTCCCTTATCTTTGAAGCCAAACAGATAACGACAGAAGCGAAACTTTAACCCTTTCGCTGTCAACACACACGGAACACTACAGCACTAATTAGCTTGGCACAGGCACAAAAACAAACAACGTGAGAAAACGATCTATAAGGAAACGTGCCAATACCCCCCGCAACACTTTCATCACCAAACGTATAGGTATGAAACAGTTGATGGTATGGGTGGCATTCTTCTTCTTGGCATCCCCCGCGACAACCGCGCAACCGCAGCAATTTGTAGAAGAAAAAAGGTTTGAAGGCTTGCAATGGCGCAACATTGGCCCCTTTCGCGGTGGCCGCTGCGTGGCGGTGGCTGGCGTACCCGGCCAACCTTTGCACTACTACATGGGCACCACCGGCGGCGGCGTCTGGGAAACGGAAGATGCCGGCGGAAGTTGGACCAACATCTCGGATGGTTCTTTCAATACCGGTTCTATAGGCGCTATTGCCGTAGCCCCTTCTGACCCCAACATTATTTACGTCGGCACCGGCGAGCACGCTATACGCGGCGTTATGACTTCAGCGGGCGACGGCGTCTACAAATCGCTTGATGGTGGCCGCAGTTGGGAACACATCGGGCTGCAGCACAGCCAGCATATCTCCGATATTCAAGTACACCCGCTCAATCCCAATATCGTTTTCGTGGCCGCCC
>JAAAOU010000327.1 GCA_009908745.1 Bacteroidota bacterium | reverse complement strand
ACGCGACGGAGTTGTGCCGGCCAGCCCAGCGTATCGCCCAGCGTGTTCAGCAATATCAGCACGATAGGCAAAGCGATAATCCCCAAAATACGGCCCACCGCCGGCAAGTCTTGTGGTTGGTCTTCCTCGGCGGGCATGAACTGCGCCCGCAAATCCAGGTGAATCTGCCTCGCCACGCGCCGCCCGAAGATCAATCCGGCCACGAGCACGCTGGGAAAACCCGCCAGTAAACCCAGCAGAATCACCCACCCCAGATCCGCCCCAATTATTTCCGCCACCGCTATGGGGCCGGGGGTCGGTGGAATGAAGGCATGGGTAGCCGCCAAGCCCGCTAGCAGGGGAATCGCGTACAGCAGCAGCGACTTACCGGTCTTCTGCTGCAGGGCATATACCAATGGTACTAAAATGATAAAGGCCACGTCAAAAAACACGGGTATAGCCACGACAAACCCCGTGATGACCATCGCAGCCGGGGCGCGTTCTAAACCAAACCGGCGCAGTAGAAACTGGGCGACAGCCTGGGCACCACCCGCTTTCTCCAGCACCGCGCCAAACATCGCGCCCAAACCGACTACCGTGGCGACAAAGCCCAGGGTGCCCCCCATACCCTCCGTGATGGTGTCAATAACTTCTGCCCCGGACAGGCCCGCCACCAAGCCCGCCATAATGCTTGCCAGCAGTAAGGCGATAAAAGCCGGAATTTTAAACCGCAGGATCAATAGCAGCAGCAAGGCGATGCCCAATAGGGTGCCGATAACAGGGTAAGCCATAGGTCAAAATTTAGCCAAGTTGCCGCTCAAGGTAGCCGATTATTTCGGAAAGTGGCTGGCGGATGTCGATCTTCCAAGCATTTTCGGGGGGCTCTAAGGTATCAAATTGCGATTGCAGCAAGGCAGGTGGCATGAAGTGGCCCGCCCGTTTTTCCATGCGTTCGCGGATGAGCGCGTAGCTGCCGTCAAGCCATACCCAGCGTACGTTCTGTTCTATGCCCGCCGACAGTTGCTGCCGGTAGCGTTGCTTCAGGGCGGAACAGGCGATGATGACGGAACGGCCCCGCTCTATCTGCTCCAAAGCGAACTGATGTATAGCGGCTAGCCACCCTGCCCGGTCTTGGTCGGTCAGCGCTTGGCCAGCCTGCATTTTCTCCACATTGGCGGGAGGGTGGAAATCGTCTGCGTCGTAAAAAGCGATGCCCGTAGCCGCCGCTAACGCCTGCCCTACAGTTGTCTTGCCCGAACCAGACACGCCCATGATATATATGACTTTAGGCATTCCTATTTGCTGATAACGAGTTTCCTTCGTGCCCGTACCGCTTTTTCATCGACCAAGCGTAGCCAGTATAAACCGGCTGGCTGACTGGCAGTGATCTGGTTATAGCCCGGTCTAATATTCCAATTGCCTAATTTTTTGCCGTTGCTGCTGTAGAGCTCCAAGCGAACAGACTGGGCTAAATATGTGGTAGGCAACTCCACCGTAAAATGGCCTGGCGTGGGATTGGGCCAGACATTGACTTGCAGGGTAGAGCGAACCTTACGGGTACTTGTCACACGTGGCAGCTCAATCGTCAGGCTATCGGTACAGCCATTGGCATCCGTGACCGTAAGACGGTACTCGCCCGCCGATAGATTGTCATTGACGGCTTCATTAGAGCCATTGCTCCAGCTGAAGGTGAAAGGTGGCGTACCATCATTGACCCCCGCTACGATCTGGCCGTTGCCACTACCATCATCGGGCAGGGAGTCCAATACCACTACCTCCGGCGCGGGGTAAACCGTCAAGTCCAGCCGCGCCAGACTGTCGCAACCTTCGTTGAGCAATATGAGCAGCTCATAACTTCCCGGCTGGCTCAGCTCCATACCATTCCACGGATAGGTTTCCCCCTCACAAATCGCCGCACTGATCTCGGAAACGGGCTGCACCTCTACTTCTACATCAAGCAACAGCCAATCGGAGCAACCTCCGGAAGTACCCTGCTCGATGGTATACAACCCGCCGCCATCCACTTCCGTACCTTCGTACTGAAAGGGCAAGTCGGTTTCGCAAACCAGCGTATCAAGCCGGAGGGTGTCAGAGGGGATGACATCCAAGGCCACAAAGACCACGCTGTCGCAGCCATTGCTCGCCCCATTTGGCAAAAGGGCATAGCCTGTGGGGTTGGCCGAGCTGAACGTTTGCCCGAATATCTCCACGCTTTCTCCCTCGCAGACGGTAAATTGAGCGGTGGCGGTGTCTATCGGTAATGCTTCCACCACCACGGTGTCAGCCGCTTGGCAGCCATCGGCATTCGTAGCGGTCAAGCTGTAAACCCCCGCCTCGCTGACTGCCAACTGCGGGCTGCTAGCCCCCGTGCTCCATTCATAGTTGGCCGCCGTGGTATTGGCGGAAAGTAGAGTGGATTCACCTGCGCACAGGCTCGTTACCCCACCTATGCTTACTTCCGGAAGGGGCGAAGGCGAGAGTAGTACGGCTCTTTGCTCTTGGCAATTGCCCAGTTCCACGGTGTAGATGTATTCGGCCTCGCCTGTAGGCACTACAGCTATGGTAGTCCCTATGATCTCTTCCCCGCCTGGCAGCGTCCAAGTGTAGGCCGCGTCATTGTCTACAGTACTTCCCGCAAGCACAGCGGTATTGCCTACGCATTCAGCGGGCTGCACATTGATGTCGATGGCACCGAACCAGGTTATACGCCAAACCCGCCCGTCTGCTCCGGCCACATACCCTCGGGCAGGGGAAATGAAATCTACGGCCGCCGCTGAGCCGTCAAAGGAAACCACCGCTGTCCAATCCACGGCGTTTTCCGTGTAGTGGATCGTGCCATCCTCCACGCAGCCTATGGCGTGCCCTTGGCGGACTGCCGCCAAACTTTTAAAATTGAGGTTGGAAGCAAAACTCCAGCTCTGGCCGGCATCCGCAGAGTAGTAAGTGCCGCCCTCGCCGGAGACCCATACCTCAGTGCCATTCGCAGCCAACACCCGGTGGTTGCCACTACCCGTGCCGCCGACAGCCGACCAAGACAGCCCGCCATCCGTAGAACGGCGGAGCAAGCCATTTGCGCCTGCGGCTATTGCCACTTGGCTGTCGGTCCATACCAGCGCGTAGATGCTGTTTGTCGTATTGGCATTGGCCCACTCCCAGGTGGCGCCTCCGTTAGTCGAACGCATGAGCCCTCCACATTCCCCCGCTACCAAGCCGAGTTGTGTGTTGGCAAAAGCCAGCGCGTGCCAATCGCTGCCAAGCGGGCTGAACTGCTGCCGCCAAGTTGCGCCACCATTGTCCGTATGGCGGATGACACCCCGGTCGCCGACCAGCCAAGCATGCTCACCATCTACCGCATCTATGGCGTTTAAACGCACTTGGGTGCGCGGGTCTTGGGGCGTCCATGTAGCCCCGTTGTTGGTGGTGTGCCAGATGGGTTGGCTGTTGCTAGCGAGCCAGCCTTGGCCCGTGGGTGAAAAGGCCATCAACGACCAAGGCGTGGAAGCCGGCGAAGGCAGTTGCTCGAAGCACTGCGCCCGCAGCAATAAAACGGGCGCGAAAAAGAGTATGAAAAGCGCTAATTTTTTCATGGTTATATCAGTTTGCGTTGCGGGCTAATCGGAATGCAAAAGTCGTACGGCGCGCGCCGGGCAGGAAATTAAGCCGGTTTGCTACCCGGGAACCATCGGCAGAGCTGATCCAAGAGCCGCCGCGTATGCAAGTGAGGGTACCTTGATTGGGCCCTTTGGGATTGTCGGTAGGGCTGACGCTGTAGTAGTCATCAGCGTACCAATCCCAGCACCACTCGTAGATGTTCCCAGTCATGTCGTACAGGCCGAGTTCATTGGGGGCTTTTTGCCCTACCGGGTGGGTCGTGGTGTTGCCGTTGGCGTCGTACCAGGCGACACTGCCCAAATCGTTGCTGCCAGCGTAGCGGTAGCCTCCGCTTTGGTTGCCGCCGCGTGCAGCGTATTCCCATTCGGCTTCAGTTGGAAAGCGGTAGCCATTAGCACTTTCTTTCCAGTAAATATCCACATACGCCAGCTGGTCGCCAACCAGAGAATCAAATACCTCGGTATAGGCGGGGTCAAAGTAGTAAGCGGGCTCCAAGCCTTCCGCCAAGCTACGCCGGTTGCAGTAGGTAGCGGCATCGTACCAGCTCACCCGGTAGGTAGGGTGGCGCTCGCCCTCCCCGCGATTGTAGAAGGGGGTGTATTCCGGTACCAATGCGGCCCACTCCCCTTGCGTGACTTCATAACGGGCAAGCTGGAAATCGTCCACGGTAACCGTATGGGGCGGGAACTCGTCATTTTGGCAGCCACTACCCTGCTCCGGTGTACAGCCCATAGTGAAGGTGCCGCCCGCTATGGTTTGCATCAGGCCTACGGAGCGTGCCACGCGAAACCCTATGGTGGGGGCAGCCGCTTCCGGCAACTGTCCAGCACGGCTCGCTACCGTCTGGCTGGCAGCATCATTGTAACTGCCGCCCCTCAGCGAGCGCAGCGTGCCCGTGGAGGCGCCGCGCGGGTCGCAAACCTCAAAGCCCGGGTATGGCGCATTCCAATCCCAGCACCACTCGGATACATTGCCGGAGAGGTCGTGAAGGCCGAAAGCATTCGGTTGTTTTGTGCCTACCTCGGCAGTGCCTGAACCAGCAACCGCTACTTCCTCCCAATCGTTGCTCCCAGCATAGCGCGTATCCATGCTGGCACGGGCGGCGTACTCCCACTCAGCTTCTGTGGGCAGTCGGTAACCCGAAGACTCGGTATCCCAGTAGACCGGGCCCGGCTGGCCCGTGTAGGCTACCGTCAATGCCGCGTCGGCGTAGTAGGCTGCGGGCAAGCCTTCCTGCAAGCTGCGTTGATTGCAGTAGCGCAAAGCATCGTACCAGCTCACGCGCTCGACGGGGCAATCAGGGCAGGTATTATTGACACTTGGATTTTCTCCCATGACGGATGCATAGGCGGCTTGCGTCACCTCGTGAACGCCGATGGCAAACCCCGTGAGCCGGACATTATGGCCGGGCGGTATTGCATTACAAGGCAATAGGCCAGGCGTGCAGCCTTGGATGTAGGTGCCGCCTTCGAGGATGCGAAGTGGGTCGGACTGCGCGTGAAGGGCAGTTCCAAGCCCCCCGAGCAATAGCGTAGCCCACAAAAGCAATGCGGAGGAGAGATAGTTAGTTGTGGAAAGCATCATTACGGTTGCAATTATATTTAGGAAGCACTTAAATGGAAAAATAATGCGCGTTTAGTTCTTGCATCTCACCGCTGCTACTGGCCCAGTAAATGCGGCACAAATAGCGCTTGCCAGGCTTTATTACTTCTACCCCTGAATACGGTAAAACCAAGGTCAACGGGTTGCCGGCATCAAAGTTCCGCGCCGTTTCGAGTGGAAAGAATACTGACGAGACCCTTGCGCCATCAGTAGCGGGGTCCTTGTATATGCCGCTGCCCTGAAGGGGCTGCCCCTGCTCGTCGTAAAAATAGGCGTACAGCACTTTCACTTCCGCTAAGGGGGGGATATCAAACTCCATTTGTACTTTAACCCCCTTCATGGGGCTGGCGTTCTTAGTAATTAACCCGCTCAAAACGGACTCGCCCTCGCCTATTTGCACATTGCTTACTTTGGGGGCTTTCGGGACTAGGGTAAGCGCCTGATGGACTTTGTCAGATGACGGTAGCGCTTTAAAGTCAAGCTGCACTTTTTCAATATTTTTTGCAGAAGGCTGTACATAGCGGCTGATGGTTTGTTGGAGTTCATCGTCACTAAGCAGGCGGGGAGTGGACAAGCGCTCTACGCCAGCTTTTGTATTCGACTGCAGCCACTGTATTTTCTCTTCTTCCTCCTCCTCATCCAATACATATACAGCAGTGATTAAGCCCGCGCCTGCCATAAGGCCAAGCAGTGTATTCCGATTGGGGCGCTTCATAGCCGAGCTGACTAGGGAAGCAACATCATCGGCGGCTGCTTTCGATAGATTGGTTGGCACTTTAAAAGCCATCGAAGCGTTAGGCTTAACCTTGTCGAGTTGGCTAAAAGCGATGGCCTTCTGTCGTCGCATCACTTGCTGATAATAAGGCGAATGAGCTTCGAGCTTGGCCACATTGCGGCCGTTTTGGTCAATACGCAACAAAGTGCTGCTGGGTTTAGGAATAAGATCGGGGCCTTGCCCGGCGATTTTATGTTCAGCGCTACCTCCACAACCTAGAATGAGCAACGGCGCAATGAAGAGTAGCCATAATCGGATATTCATAGCCTTAGGGTTTACAGTATTGGTCAAGATAGTCCTTTGCCACTTCCAGCCCGCCCGCGTAGGCTTCTCGCCAATCTTTGCAGGCCTTGGGGTAATCCTCCAAATAGGTATAATAGACAATACCCCGGTTGAGCAAGGCAGTCGGCAAGCCCGGGCGAATGCGCAAGGCGTTATTAAAATCTTTTATGGCGGCGGGATAATCGGGCGGGGACTGCGTGGTATAGGCAACGCCTCGTTCTACATGAGCTTCGGCGAACAAAGGCGCTTCCTCCAAGACTTGGGTGAACAATTCAATAGCCTGAGCGGTATGGCCCGCCATGTACTCTTTTTGGCCCCGCATGAACATACTGATGGCGACATCGTCTTCCGACACCCAATTGCCATGATGGTCCAACCGCTTCAATCGTTCTTCTAGCTGGCGCAGCACCGGCCGGGCGAATGCCGTAACACGCTGTATGGTTTTATCGTCCAACTCCCCAGCGCGTAACCCTAACATGGTTTTGTCTTGGCTATTGTTCAGCTGGTTGAGCAGGCTGCTGATTTGCTCTTCCAGATCGCTCCACTGCTGTTTTTTGGCTTCCTCCTTCATCTGCTTCAAGGCGAGCCCAGTTTTGCCCTTGTCTATCCAGCGGTGCCAGTTTGCCGTATCCATGCTGCCGATCATTACTTTGGATTGCTGTGGGTATATAGTAGCGCCTAAGAAAATCCATGCTGCTTTCCTATGCTCCCCCAATTATACGGCTTTTGGCGGAAAGTGTTTCCGAATTGCGGTACGATATCAGCTTGTTTCTTGCTGGAAATCGTATCCGAACGCTTCAATGTCTTGGCTGTACTTGCGGCGTACGACGGCTTCTGTACGGGTGTTGTAATAAGTGCTGTAGTGCTTCTTTTTAGTTGCGTTGCGGTGTGGCAGGGAGCGCTCGATACCGATAGTTGCGAATATTTTTTCAGTATCGGCTCGCAGCTGTTCAAAATGTCCAATAAAGTCCATACGGTGGCGCGGGAAGAGCGTGGATTGCAAGCGAATATGGCGATCCGCGGTCTGCAAATCCAAATCGTCGACAAAATCCACAAAGTACTCAAAGCTTTTGCCCCAGCAGGGCCGGTACATAGATTGTTTGCCCACTTTGTCGAAGTAGGTGGAAACGAGCCGGTCCCAAGGGTTGCGTACGAAAGTAAAGCAGAAACGCTCCTCCATTTCCTCATCAGTAGGTTTGGCCCAATCTTGGTTGTAGTCCAAACGCGTTTCTTCTTCCAATACAGCAAGCATACTTCGAGTGCCTGTCTTGGCTACTCGGAACCAAAGAAAGTGGTGTTCCTTCGATCCCGTGACGTTGTACCGGCCTATCGGGTCTTTGGGTCGGAACCATTTGTAAAGCGCCTTTGAAACATCCATACCTGCGGTGTAAGGTTGCTATTTACAAACTTTAGCAAATACTGCCAAATTCCCCCGCCGATAAAGCCGCCGGTACGGCTCTATGTGGCCTACACCAGCTTGTTCAGAAGCCCCCATCCGGGTACGCTGCCGCTAGAACATCGTCAAAGTAGTCGGCATAATATACGCTAATGCCTTCTTTGATATGGTCCTGCAGTTCCTCGAAGTCCCGGCGGTTATCTTCTGGCAAGATCAAGTTGGTGACCCCTACGCGGCGGGCGGCGATGGCTTTTTCCTTTACGCCACCGATGGGCAGCACCTTGCCGGTCAGCGTCAGTTCGCCTGTCATGGCAATATCCTCGCGTATGGGCTTGCCAGTAGCGAGGGAGAACAAGGCTAGCGCCATGGTAATGCCAGCAGACGGCCCATCCTTGGGCGTAGCGCCGGCGGGCACATGCAGGTGTACCTGATGGTTGTCAAAGTATTCCTGCGCCGCCTTATTGTCCATTTGCGATAAACGGGAACGGATATAGCTGTGGGCGATTTGCGCGGATTCTTTCATCACGTCGCCCAGCTGCCCGGTCTGCTTGAAACTACCGTTTTTGCCGCGGATGCCGTTGGCCTCTACGTAAAGCGTGGCACCCCCCAATGAGGTATACGCCAAACCTAAGGCAACGCCGGGTACTGATTCGTTGTACAGCCGCTCGGGTTTGAAAACGGGCTTGCCCAAGAACTCTTCCACATCGTCTTTCTCAATCGTGAACTTCACCTCTTCCTCTTCAGCCAGCTTGAGGGTTGCCTTGCGGATGATCTTGCGGATTTGCTTTTCCAGATTCCGCACGCCGGCTTCACGCGCGTATTTCTCAGCAATAAGCGCCAAAGCCTCTTCTGTAATGTCGATCTCATCCTCTTCAAAACCATGCTCTTTGAGCTGCTTGGGGAGCAGGTAGCGCTTGGCAATCTGCACCTTTTCACTAGTGACATAGCCGGCCAACCGAATGACTTCCATGCGGTCGAGCAGCGGGCCGGGGATGGTGTCGAGCTGATTGGCAGTGGTGATGAAAAGCACGTTGGACAAATCGTACGGCAAGTCCAAGTAATGGTCCAAAAAGGAGGAATTCTGTTCGGGGTCCAGCACTTCGAGCAGTGCCGAGGCGGGGTCCCCGCGGAAACTTGTGCCAATTTTGTCGATCTCGTCCAGCATGACCACCGGGTTGGAGGTCCCTACCCGTTTCAGGGCTTGTATCAATTTACCCGGCATAGCGCCGATGTAGGTACGGCGGTGCCCCTTGATTTCCGCTTCATCGCGCATACCGCCTACGGAAAAACGGTAGAACTCCCGGTCCAGGGCGTGGGCGACAGATTTGCCCACCGAGGTCTTGCCGACGCCAGGCGGGCCAACCAGACAGACGATGGAGCCGCTGACCGTCCCCCGCTTGATGACGGTGCTGAGGAATTCCAGAATCCGGTCTTTCACCTCTTCCAGGCCGTAGTGCTCGTCGTCCAGGACAGTGCGGGCTTTTTTGATATCAGAATTGTCTTCGGAATAGTACCCCCAGGGCAAGCTCGCTATATTTTCCAAATAGCTGCGGGTGACGTTAAATTCTGGGGATTGTACATTGAGGGTCCGGAGTTTGTCTAGCTCTTCATCCACCGTTTTTTGCACTTCCTCTGGCAACTCCTTTTCGGCAAAGCGTTTTTCCAGCTTTTCAACTTCGGACTCGCCCTCCTCTTTTTCGATGCCCAGCTCTTTTTTGATGGCTTTGAGCTGTTCGCGCAGGAAGAATTCTTTTTGCTGCTTGTTGACTTTTTCTTCGATCTGTTGGTTGATGCGCTTTTGGATCTGGGCGATTTCCAGCTCTTCTTTGATCATTTTCAGGAGCGTCTGGGCACGTTCGTGCAAATCGTAGGTTTCCAAAAGCTCCTGCAAAGCTTCGGCATCAGAGGACAGCAGGTTGCTGATCACGTCCATGGTCATACCCGGCGCATCGTAGTTGAGTTGGGAGACGACCATATTCACTTGCTCTTGGAAAAGCGGATTGAGTTTGAGCAACTCTTTGATTTCGCCGCTGATGGCCATCATGTAAGCACGTAGGTCCTGACCGGGTTTGTCTTCAGGTTCTTTGTGGTGCTCAACTTCCCAACGGAGGCTCGGCTTCACCAATACGACCTTCTTTTTGCGAAAGCGGTTGACACCGCGGCCAAGCACCTGCACTGCACCATTGGCCATGGGGTTGATGCGTAGTACCTGGAATAGCGTGCCTACTTCGTACAATTCAGACTCGGTGTAATCGTCTTGGTCCAGCTCTCGGGCAAGCACCAGGCCTACATAGCCCTCTTGTTCCTCAACAGCTTTTTTCAGTGCCTCTACCTGCGCTTTGCCGGAAAAGGTCAGCGGCATTGCCAGACCAGGAAAGATGGGCTTTTGAGACAGTGGCAGAATGGTCAAGTTTTGCGGAAGCACTTGCTCAACCTTCTGTAGTTCTTGCCCTTCCTGTTCGGTCAGCGCTTCTTCAATAACTTCATCGTCGGTTATGATATTCTCAGCCATGATAGTGGGTTTTTCAATACTATCGTCTTATGTATGGTGCATGTTTGTCCAATACTGGTGCCAGCCTCTTTTTTGCGCCGATATGACATGCCTGCAGGCGGCACAGTGCCACTTTGTCGGTCTTTTTCGCTTTCGTCTGCCGAAAATGTGGGTAAAAGCGAATTATTGCCAGCTAATAGCTAAACCTTGCCACGGTAAAAATGTATCTTTAATACTTCGAATACACGCATAAACGCTATGAACTACTACCGACTAAGCATACTGTTAGCATTCGTTCTTTCCGTACTCTCCTGCGAGAAAGACGATTTCGCCCCGGACTCAGCCCCTTCCCTGCCAAAATCAGCGGGTATTGACACCTTGCACTATCTGGCACTTGGGGATAGCTACACGATTGGGGAGGGCGTCAAATACAATGAAAACTTCCCTTCTCAGCTCACCGAGCAAGTGAATGGCCTACACGGCGACAGCCTGTACCTCCTGCCCCCTACTATTGTTGCCCAAACCGGCTGGACAGCTGCGGAGTTGGGGCAACGCCTGGAACAAGAGAATTTGCGGCCTTCCTACGATGTGATCACGCTGCTCATCGGGGTCAATAACCAATACCAGCGGCAGGCATTTTCCAAATTTGAGGAAGACTACAGGGCTTTGCTGGAGTTCGCCCTGTCCAAAACCGAGGGGGACAGCAGCCGTTTGGTCTTGATGTCCATACCGGACTACGCCTATACGCCATTCGGGCAAGACAACGTTGACCCCGCCCGCACTAGCACAGAGATCGACAAGTACAACGCTTACATAGAGCAGCAGGCGGTTAGGCTGGGCCTTCCGTTCGTCAATATTACCGATATCAGCCGCGAGGGGCTGGACAAGCCTGAATTGGTGGCTTCCGATGGGCTGCACCCTTCCGAGCAGATGTATGCGCGGTGGGTGGAGCGGTTGTTGGATTATGTTATTAATTGAGTTTTAAGCTGTAATGCCGTCAATCTCATCTTAGTCAGAGTAAAGGTGATCAAACAGTTAGTTTTCATACGCTAGACCTAATAATCATAAAGAGTCGATGAAAGATTGGAAACCTAGTCTTGCATTTAGAAGATTCAGGAAAAAGCACTACGAACTCAACCGCTTGTATTGGACACAAGCCCTAAGCCACAAAGCTCTTTTGCAAGCATTGGAAAACGAAGCGCAAGACCGTATAACCGTAGAAGTTATTGCTCCTGACGTGCCTACTAATAAGCATTTGCATACTGTAGCTGAGACAAGGCATTGGGCAGAGGAGTATCTAAGCCGGTCAAGGTTGCACTTATTAGTTATATCTGCAGCCAACTTAGAAACTTATCTTAAAGAAATTACGTTTTGGCACTTGTATGTAAGTGGATATGGATTAGAGGATGCAATTAAGCTTAACGCCGTAGGCAAAGCAATCGGCAGTCCTATTTTAAGCCGCTCTTCGCTTCCGCAACCATTAAAATATGCACAATCGCTTTTCGACGTTAATTTAGGCGAAAATTTAGCGGCTTGGCAGAGATACTACAAGCTCAGAAGCGCAGCAGCTCACAATGGAGGCATAGTAACTGCTCGAACGCTACAGGAAATACCTGATATAAAGACCCCTTTGCACCAATCTTTAGGGTTAGATTGGAGCGAACTGAAAGACGCTTTTGCGAAGGCTGAACAAATAGCTAAGATCATTGACCAACAAGTCAGTAATGCTCGGCTAAGGCGTGAGGAAGTACGCCGAGAACTAATTGCCTTACGGAAAGTCAAACAACTCCCCCCTAAAGAATATCTTTGGCAATACGTTCATAAAAACTACGGCCTTAAAGGCCTTAAAAGAAGCGAGAAGGCAATTATAGAATCACAGATGTATGACTAGAACCTATTTTTTAGTTAATTTGCACTTTATTTGGTCCCGTAGCTCAGCTGGATAGAGCGGCGGACTTCTAATCCGCAGGTCGTAGGTTCGAGCCCTACCGGGATCACTAGAGAAAGG
This sequence comes from Bacteroidota bacterium, assembly GCA_009908745.1. Lineage (GTDB taxonomy): Bacteria > Bacteroidota > Bacteroidia > Chitinophagales > Saprospiraceae > Phaeodactylibacter. Next base: position 17,083 of record JAAAOU010000327.1, on the reverse strand, counting down.
CAAGCCCGGCCCTCCAAAAGGAGCCGGGCTTTTTTGCGCCACGCAACGTCGCAAAGCCGCCTTTGCCTAAGCGCAAGGGCGCAAAAAAGAACGGGCGAGCATAGCGAGCAGGGCTTGCCTTTTTGGCCTCGGCACCCAAAGGAAGGGCGACAGCCAACAAACACCGCCGGGATCGCCAAACAAACCTCAAACCACGATAGACCGATGCTGCGCAAATAGCGGAAGCTGCTTGTCCTTCTCCGACAAAATTCGCTCCCGCTCCGGTATTTCCCAATCAATACCAATGCTCGGGTCATCACAGCGGATCCCCCCTTCGTTTTCTTTGGAGTAGAAGTTGTCGCATTTATAGAAAAAAACGGCGGTAGGGCTCAAGACAGCATAGCCATGCGCAAATCCACGAGGGACAAACAACTGCCGTTGGTTGGCCGCGCTGAGGCGGAGGCTGAACCACTGCCCGTAGGTCGGCGAGTCCGGCCGGATATCCACCGCCACATCGAGTACTTCCCCTTCCGTCACGCGTACCAGCTTGGCCTGTGCAAATGCCCCGACTTGATAGTGCAGCCCGCGTACCACACCGTAGGTAGAACGTGCCTGATTGTCCTGTACAAAGCTAGCGTCAATGCCAGCAGATTCAAATACGCGTTGGTTGTAAGCTTCAAAAAAGTAGCCGCGTTCGTCTTCAAAAACACGCGGCTCAAATATCTTCAAGCCGGGTAGCGGCGTGTCCATAAATGGCATAGGTCAGGGTATTTAACGGCCAAGATACGCCGTGCGGTCTTTTTTGCCAACTCGCTGATTGAATTCCATCATTTTTTGCGGAAGAACACGCCGATGGGCACGCCTGTAAAGTTGAAATTCTTACGCAGTTGGTTCTCCAGGTAATGTTTGTAATTTTCCTTGACATGCTTAGGGTTGTTGCAGAAAAACGCGAAAGCAGGGTAATAGGTCGGCAGCTGCGTAACGTACTTGATTTTCACGAACCGGCCCCGGTGGGAAGGCGGCGGATATCGCTCTATAGCCGCCAGCATAACGTCGTTGAGCTGGGAGGTCTTGATTTTTTTGCTGCGGTTTTCGTAGACGCCGAGCGCCGCTTCGATAGACTTGAATATACGCTGTTTCTCCACCACCGATGTAAAAATGATGGGCACATCGGAGAACGGGGATATCCGGTTGCGCAATTCCTTTTCATAGTCGCGCGCGGTGTTGGTCTCTTTCTCCACCAAATCCCATTTGTTGACCAATAGCACGATGCCTTTGTTGCGGCGCTGTGCCATACGGAAAATACTCATATCCTGGGCTTCAACCCCTGTTTGCGCATCAATCATCAAAATGCAGACGTCGGCCTCTTCAATGGCTTTGATGGCCCGCATGACAGAGTAAAACTCCAGGTCTTCGTGTACCCGTGATTTTTTCCGGATGCCCGCGGTATCGACCAGCAAAAACTCTTTGTCGTACTTGTCGTATTTCGAGTGGATCGCGTCCCGCGTAGTGCCCGCTACCTCAGTGACGATGTTGCGGTCTACGCCCAGCAGCGCGTTGGTCAGGGAGGATTTGCCGACGTTGGGCTGCCCTACGATAGCGAAACGGGGCAAGCGGTCTTCTGCTGCCTCTTCTTCCTCGATATGCTCCACCACGTCGTCGAGCAAATCGCCGGTGCCGCTGCCGGTAATAGAGGATAGGAAAAAGGTGTTCTCGAAGCCCATGCCCCAAAACTCGTTGGCTTCGATCATGCGGTTGTGGTTGTCTACTTTATTGACGGCCAGGTAGACGGGCTTTTCTGATCGCCGCAGCATACCCGCCACCTCTTCGTCCAAATCGGTGATGCCAGTCGTGACATCCACCATGAAGATGATAACCTTGGCCTCCTGAATGGCGATTTCCACCTGCGCGCGTATGGCGGTTTCGAATACATCCTCCGAATGCTTCACAAAACCGCCCGTATCCACCACGGTGAAGGTTTTGCCATTCCAGAAACTGCTGCCGTACTGCCGGTCGCGCGTCACTCCGCTTGTATCGTCTATGATCGCTTGCCGTTCCCCAATCAGGCGGTTGTAAAAGGTGGATTTGCCCACGTTGGGGCGGCCTACGATCGCTACTATGCTGTTGCTCATTTTATGGACTTGGTATAAGAAGACAAAGGTACGGGTTTTCCTCCACAAAGGCGATTTTCATTTTTTTAGAAAAAAATGGGCCTTGGTTTATGGAATTCTGCCCTTGGCGGCGACTACTTAGTAAAGCAACCCAAAACTCCAAATCTGAAACCATGCAACACCTTGTACTGGCTTTGCTACTTATTGCCACAACCCCCGAATTGCCTTCGCCGGGCACCACCGCATCCATCAGCCCGGCTCAACAGGAACTGCTGACCGGCTATGGCCCGGTAACATTGAAGATCACACCCGGCGACAAGCCGTCTTCGAGTTTACGGGTGGGCGAACAGTTTTTTGAATTTAAAGGCGCCACGCTGTACGCCGTACTGCAAATGACCGGTGGCTATATGCAACCTTGCCCGGAGACGCCCGTGGATTTCGGCACCGTCCCGGATGTACTTTACGAGTACGAAGACCATCCCTTTAGCTGCCACGAGGCGCTTTATGAAACCGTCGACCTGTACGCCTCGTGCAGCGATTGCCACTTGGAGGAATTACAGGACATCGTGCATACCTACCTGATGCGGGAGCTTTGGCTGGTACCGGCTGGTGGGAAAATGGAGGAAAGAGAACAAGGCCTAGTGAACCGATAATCTATAGTCTGACAACCCGAAATTTGTGAATTCTGACATCGATAAAAAGGAACATTTCGTTTCTTGCTATCAACGCACTATTTAGGCAAAATGAATATCAAGTTTCTACGAGCACTGCCGGTTTTGAAGACAGTTTTGTCATCACCGGATTTGTGCCTTTGCAAAAAAACGATAAACTACGTACTATTACTGAGCGTTTATATGTCATATTTAGGCTGGACAAACACGGGAATATTATTGTTATCACCGCATTCAGCGAATCAGATCAAAAATAGCAGCGACGACGACATGCGAAACGAAAAATTCGATGCTAAGATACAAGCGATGCCACTACACGAGTTGCGCGCCAAGATTGTGGCTTACGATTCCTTCGTCGCTATGGAAGGTCCAAGTGTGGATGAAGAACACACTGATGAAGCAGAGGATAAGTGGATGCAAAAAAATGCAGAAGCCTTGAAAAAACTGATTGACGAATCTATTCCTGTCCCCTCTCCTGCTGTGCTGAGTACCGAACGTAAAGCTGCAGTAACAGGCTTAGACCCAGCTACTGTGCTGAAAGTCGAACACAACAGAAACCAAGCAACCTTACAAGAAGCCTTGCAATATTGCAAAGGTCTTGATATCAACTTTGCAGACTTTATCAACAAGTGGCTCAGTCAAGAGCAAGCTTAGCGACGAGGAATCAAATACAGCTCCTCCTGCCGACCATCGATGTAACGCACGCGCTCGCCGTCGAAAAAAGCATCCTCCTCCATCATCATGCGAATTTCTTTTTCCCACTCGGGTAGGTAAACCTTGGTATTGAGCTCAATAGAGTAGGCCGTGTTGGGGTACAACGGGTAATCGCCCCGGTGCGGCACTCCACCCTGCTGATCCCACAACCCAATGGTCGGCCCGGCGCCGTGACCGTGATAGCCGATGGGATGGGTGTAGATGGTCGGCTTTAGCCCCGCTGCTTTGGCATCCGACAGGGACTGTGCCAGTATTTCATTTCCGGTGCTTTCTTGCTTAAAGTTACGGGTCAAGATATCCATCAGCTGTAGGCCTTTTTGATGCGCTTTTTTCAGATAGTCCGGGGCGTCTGTTTCGCCAGGCCGCAGCACATAGGCATTCTGCTGGGTATCCGTATTCAAGCCTAGGTAGGTAATACCAAAGTCACAGTGCACCAAATCGCCCGGTAGTATGACATTCGCTCCGGGGCGGGAAGAAAAGCTCCGCTTAGCCTCCAGATTAGCCCGCTGTACGTCCACCGTGGGGTGGAACCAAGCGGTCAGCCCCAACTCCTGTATACGGTTGCGGTAGTACCATACCACATCTTCCGTGCTTGTCACGCCGGGCTGTATCACCTGATCCGACAGCCCCTCAGCGATGATGGCATGGGCAATGCGGCAAATCTGCTGGTAGACCACCATCTCTTCAGGGGTCCGGGTTTCCAGCCAACCGATGGCCAGGCGCTCGCCGCTCACCACGCGCGATTGGTACTTTTCGGGTAAGGCACTCATCAGTTTGTCGTAGTGATCAGCAGAAAGGCCATCCGCCAAGCCAAAGTGCTCAGAGCGGTTGACGGCGATCTGCTCAGGATCGCGCGCCTCGATAATCTGCCGCAGCCGTGCCCATTGGTCCGGCTCTTTGTCCTTGTCCCAGGCTTTCTTGAACACCTCCCCCACATCGTAGCGGGCGCAAGCTAGAGTCTCCAGCCCGTCGCCCGTATCGTAAATGAGCAACATCGTAGTGCGCCGCGCGGAAAGCCAAAACGACGGCAGCATGGTTTTTAGTACCGGGTCTTCGTTGTATTCCCGGGCGATGAGTACCCACATATCAATATCCTCCCGCTGCATAATGTTGGGCAGGACTGTAGAGATGCGCTGCTTTAGCCACTGGTCTTGCAATTCGCCCTGCTGCTGCAAGGACAGAATACGCGGCATGTCGTACTGAGCATTGAGCGTCAATCCGACGATCATGCTGCACAGGAAAAAGAGCTGTTTCATATTCATTGTTTTTTTCGGCTCGCTGCTTCCATGGGCGGCAACATGGGAGCATTTTTCTCTTGGTAGGGGCCCATCCCCCGCAGTATGGAGTCTAGTAATTGTATAGCTTGCAAAATATAGCCGCCTTTGTTGAGCATCACGCACTCGGCCCGTTGCGCCATAGCGGCATCGGTTATTTCGGCGCGGGAGGGTACGCCTTTTTTAGCGAGGTTTTCCAGTACTTGAGTGGCCCAGATATCCGGTACATGTGCTGCTTGACAGATCGAGAGGAGTTCTTCTTGTACCCGGCCGATGTTTTCCCAACCCACTTCTATGGCGAGGTCACCCCGGGCAATCATGACGCCCAAGGGATACACCCGCATGGCTTCGAGCATAGTATCCAACAAGTGGTTGAAGCCGGATTGGGTCTCTATCTTCAAGATAATGCCTATTTCGCCGATTGCGCCCAGGGCTTCCAATTCGTCGATCAGCTCCCGCACATCAGCGGCAGAGTTGACAAAAGAAAGGTTCACTACATCGGCGTTAGCGGCGACGAACGGCAGATCCTGCCGGTCTTTAAGGGTCAGCCCACGGATCGTGAGCTCGCTATCCGGAAAATTGATGCCCTTATCGGCGCGGAGTTTGCCCCCGCCTTCTTTGGTGCGCACAATGTCCACTTGCAGTTCATCCGCCTTCACCTCGCGGATTCGCCCCTCAATTTGCCCATCGTCAAAAAGGATAGCCTCTCCCGGCTTAACCTGCTCAAACACTTCATGGGAAGTGCAACTGATATGCGCCTCTTGTACAAGTTCACCCTCTTCGTCGTAGCGGGCGGGCGCCCCGGCTTCCTGCGAGCGGTGGATGCGCAACCGGTCGCCGGCTGCCAATTGTATTGGCTCCTCAGCAGCCGGCAGCACGCCTACTGTAAAGGGCCGGGATTTGAATTTCTTATCGGTATACAGCAGGCTGCCTTCTTGCAGGTATGCCGTTTTGTACACTTCCGCCATACAACCGTCGGTTTCTACTTTCATGATACGGAACTCCCGCTTTTTGTGGCGGGTATCTCGGCAGTAGAGACTGTCGCCTGGCTTCAGCAGCTTAAGGTCAGCGGAGGAGACGGGCAAATGTAGCCACTCTTTTTCCGGGTGGGGCGCGGGCCCTATCCAGACTTCTGCGGGGTGGATCACCCGGCCGTAGCGGTCTTTTTGAGGCTTGTAGCGGCGTACTTTGGGGCCGGGCTTGAGTTCGCCGGTCCGGATTTTGGCCCCCCCCAGGTCCATAGCGATTTGGCAGTGTACGCCCAATGCCTCAGAAGCTTGCCGTACGTGGGCGATCATTTTCTGCCAAACCTCCGGCCCATCGTGCGCACAATTGATGCGGGCGCAGTTCATCCCGCGGGCTACCATATCGTGTACCAGCTGCTCGTTGTCGGCGGCTTCGCTCGGCAGGGTTACCATGATGCGCGTACGGCGGCCGGGGGTACGGGTGCCCAACAGCATTCGGGTGTGGGTACGGACAATTTCCTGCGCTTTTTCGATCGTAAGTGTGATATGCTCTTTCTCAATGAATTCCCCCAGCATTAGCGCCCGGAGTATAGTGGCGGTGACCGAAAGGGCCGCCATGGTATGCCCTTCAGCTTTCGCCAAACGGGACAGTCCCATGAAGCCCAGTTGTTTTTGCAAGTCGCGTATATCATACTCCCGCAGTGTGCGGTAGTGGATAAGGTTGCGGGCAGAAGCTTGCAATTTGGGGTGTACCCGCTCGAGACGTTCGGCATAAGCACGCTCCTGATCTTTGCAGTGCCGGGCGATGGCTTCCACTTGCTCTAGCATGACGGGAATATTGGGGTGGTCTTGCAGCATGGCGTATTAAGCAGATTGTTGTGCTTGAAGTTGTTGTTTGGCCCACGCAGCGGTCTCGTCGAACCACGCATCGAGCTTCGGGTGGTCGCCTTTGATGCGTTCGGCCACGGCAATAGCGTTGTCGAGGTAGGCGGCTTTTTTCTCCGCGCTCCAGTCGAGCGGGTAGTTGAAAATATCGCGCAAGTTAGACGCCTTATCGACCAGCCGTATCACGCGGGCCTTGGGGCTCAGCTTGCTGGCCTGCTCAACTTGCAGCCGTTTGCGCTCATCGTAGGGCAAGCTCATATCATCGGTCAGCTCTTCGACTATGTCCGCCACCTCACCGCCAAACCGGCGCTCCAACTGCTCGACGGTCACCTCCGTATCTTCTACAATATCGTGCAGCACAGCAGCGAGCAGCAGGGCTTCGTCCTTGATGCCAATCCGGTTGGCCAGGCAGTTGGTCACTTTGATGAGGTGGTTGATGTAGGGCAGGCGGTCGTACCCCGCACGGCGGTCGTATTGGTGGTGAATAGCAGCGAACTGCAGGGCTTCGAGCAGTTCAGGCATAATGAGTGCAGGCATGGAATTGCAATTTGGCTTGGATGCTCAATATAATAAGTCGGTTGAAAATAAGCTGTAAAATTAACAGCTTTCTTCCTAGGGTTCCAACAAGCCGTATTCCAGCCCAATGCGCACCAGCCCGGCTGTATTTCTGGCCCCTAGCTTGACCAGCAGGTTGCGGCGGTGGGTTTCTACGGTGCCAAACTTGATGGAGAGGGCCTCGGCGATCTCGGCGGTGGTGTATTGGGTTCTAACTTATGAATAAACAGGCTTGTCGCTTTTGCTAATTCTACCAACCGGCCAGGGTCAACAATCTCAATATTATCTTTTGGGGTATGCGTTATATCTTGGCTTTCGAGGTTGTCGATCAACCACTCCGATGAAATCGCGATGGCGGGTACCCCAAATTGCAGGAAAATGCTGTGGTCCCCCTGCACCCACGGCTTTCCTTCCGTCAAGCCTTGAAAACTATGGACTACCTCCTTGGTGACTTTTTCAAATGCGGGCGGTAAATTGAAGCCTGTAAGTGATGTTTTTCCGGTGTTGATGCCCGCGCCGTCAATATTGATGTTAAGCGCGATTGCTCCGAATCGGCCACGATTATGCTCGATGTAGGCCATTTGCCCCGGCACAGAGTAATAATCTTCGCCATTTAAAGCGACTATTTCGATTACGTACTCGCCCTCGTATGCTTCCAGCAACTGTGCGATGAGTAGCAAAGTGGTGATGCCTGTTGCGTTATCTATCGCTCCGGGTGACCCCTTCTTTGAGTCAATATGGGCGGTAATAACAATCCTCTTATTGGCTTCATCACCTTTGGTTCCGATTACATTGAACCCTCTTGAAGGCGTTCTTTTGGCCTTGGAAATCAGCCTGACTTTTTGCCCGGGGTTGTTCATTAATTCTTCCCCATCTTCTTCAGGCATAAATACGGAAGGGATGTTGAAGTCACCATCTTCTATTATTGGAAAGGGATATTCACCGCCCTCGTGAAAACCTGATTTACTGACTAGACAAATGATAGCTTTTGCATCACTGTCTTCCAATAAGGAGACTGTTTTCTTATGGTGGTCCGGATTATAGAAAACAAACCCCTTGGGCATGAGCTGTTCTTTAGCCAGGCTGCCTCTTATCACCAGGATACGGCCTTTAGCATTTATGCTTTCGAGTTCTTCTAAAGTTGAAGCTATTGCTATACTTCCATACACATCGCAACCCAAAGAATAAGGGCTAGGCATAACTTCTATTGCTTGGCCTGCAGCTTCCAGCGTAGCGCCTTCCGTATGCCAGTCGAAGGCTTCAAACTCTTGCCGCTTAGTCGGCCATCCAAGCTTTTGGAGCTGGCTTTCAAAATATTTGACCGCCAATATATTCCCTTGGCTCCCAACGCATCGGTTGGTGATGTTTACACAGAGTTCCTGTAAATGGGTTTCGACTGTTTTGTTCAATTTTTCCATTCGGTGGCTTACATGTATTACTGATACCGTAATAGTTCTTTAATGACCTTTTTTACCAAGAATTGCAAAGCTTTTCTATTGTAGGAAGCATCATTAAATGTCCCCACAATATAGGAGGCCGTGGCAGGGTGATAAAACATAAATGCCCCGGTTATGCCGACGCCCCCCCAGCAATAGTATTGTTTAGGGATCAGTATAGGAATGGGCATTATTTTCCAAACGGCATACCCGTATCTAAACCCCACTTGTGGGAAGCCTTTGCTGACATCATCGTTCACCATCCGCTCAAGGGTTTCGCCTTTGATAAGCTTGTGGTTGACCAGCGACCGCATGAAGACCAGAAATTCGTCAAGCGGCGCGACTACGCTTCCGCCGGCGTAGTCTATCTGATGCACACCTTCCACGGTGAGCAGGTCCACTTCTTCCACGTACAAACTGGCGGCTGGGTAGTCAGATTTGATTTCAGGTTTTGAAAACCCGTGCATATAGGCATGTTTCATCTCCAGCGGCTCAAAAATAAGCTCATGCATCACCTCGTGGAACGGCTGGCTGGTTATGCTTTCTATGATCAAGCCCAAAAGGTAATAGTTGGTGTCCGTATAATAATGTCTTTTGCCGGGTGCAGCTACGGGGTTCAAATGGGCCTTGCCCCATGAGATAGCCTCCCGAGGGGTGATTTGAAACACGGGGTTATCGAGCATCCGCTTCAACAAGGAGTCAAAAACATCGTTTAAGCCGGAGGTTTGCTGGAGCAAGTGCCTAATGGTTATCTTATCTGAATAGTCTTTCCCTTTATAAATGTGCAATCCATCCATAAGGTCAGCATCGAGATAGGCGCTGATCGTGTCGTTGAAGTCCAGCTTGCCCTTTTCGTACAAGATGCTGATCAAGGTGGCCGTAAATAGCTTTCCTACACTTGCCAAGTGATTAGGCTGCTTGGTGTTGGCTTGAATTGCTCCGTCCATTCCTTCCGCCAACTGTAGGTTGATGTCTAGCTTGTCGGATTGGACGAGCAGGTAGGTATTCCTCGGCTTTTTATTGCTTCGGGCCTGCTTTTGGAAGGAGGATTCAATTTTGGCGGCAATAGGGGAAACCTTCATATTCCATTTATTTGGTTTGGGAGTAACTATCAACTTAACGCTTTCGTACCGGCCACAGAATTGAGGTACTGCGCTGTCAGCTCCCTGCACAATTGCCATACCTTATTTTGGACTTCCCGCTTGTCAGCGTATACCGGATAAACGGAAGCGCCCCAAATATCTTTAAACCCTGGGTTTTCCGGCCCTACCTCCATAATTTCAAGCTTATGGTTAATCAGTTTTCCCGAGGTATTGCTGAACTGACCTGATGTGCAAATTTGGAAATAGTTGTTTGCCATAAATTCGGCAGGAGGGAAAAATAGGTTCTGAACAAGGGCAGGTATCCGCCATATCGGCTTAAATTTTTTCAGGGTTGCGCTGGACATCCGTGCCCCGTTGATTTGTAATGCATTAACCCTGATCCCGTGTTCCTTAAAGTTTTCCGCCATTTTAAAAGTGAGCATGACCAATGCCATCTTGGAATCACGGTAGCTATTATATACGCTATGCTTGAGCTTTTTATTGACCATACCCTTTAGATTGTCAAATGCAATTGCCTTTTTCGGGGAGAAGAAATGCTTGATGATATTGCTGCTTGCGTTTAAAACTTTAGGCTCGGAAGATTTTTTCAAGGGTTCTAAAAGCAAATGGGTCATTAGGAAAGGCCCCACCGTATTCGTGGCGAAAGTCAGTTCTACATGATCCCTGCTCAAGCGGTACTTTTCACCATGGTTAAAATAGGCTGCATTATGAATAAGAATGTCCAGCTTCTGAAACTTACGCTTGTAATCCTCGCAAAAAGCATGGATAGAATCAAAGGAGGACATATCTACCCTCATGAGTATAACATCCTGATTGCCTGATTCGGAAATGATCTCCTCTTGCACCTGTTTACTTCGCTCAATATTGCGGCAGGCCATGATAACGGTATAATTATGCCGCGCAAAAAGCAGAGATGCCGCTTTGCCAATTCCAGAATTGGCGCCTGTGATAATGACGGTTTTATTATCCATAACAGCTTGGCTATGTGTTATTTAAAAATTTACCGCAACCTGATAGTAAAACATATCATTCTGCGGCTTTTGGACGATGTCTTCCGCAATGAGCACATCAGTGGCTTCCGTGTAAATCCAGTGGTACCAAAAGATGAAGAACTCTTCGAAGGAAACTTCTTTATCGAAATTCAGCTCCCGGTAGGTGGCTTCAAAATTGGGTTTGTTCTCGTTCAGTATCTCGAGCAAGACGGGGAAAAACAGCTCGGGCATTTTCCGGGTGATCAACTCCGTGTCATGCTCATCAAAAACATGAATATCCTTGTCTTCATAGTTATCCCAGCCCACGTTTGACTCAATGCGTCTATTGCCATAAACGGAAATGCCTATGGAGTCATTCCAAAGCAGCCCCCGGTTGCCGTAAATCCCAAAAGGTTCGGTTTTATTGGCGGGATCATCTTCAACAATGCCTAGATAATACCGGCTTCCGTTTCTCAGTGGGCGCTCTTGGCCTAGAAATGCTTCTTCCACCCGTTGAATTTGAAAATTGTCGAGAATGACATTGCTCAGGTAAAAAAGGGATAATTCCCGAAAATCATGTTGCTGTGAAATGTTCGCTTCTTCATGTATTGCTTTTATCTCGGGCAACCGGTTTTGTATACTATCCGCAATTTCGTTGGCTACTTTTTGGGCTTTTTCTTCTAGCGCATTCCCACGATCCAGGGTGAAGATTCCAAGGGTTGGTTGATAGTAGTCTCCCTTTTTGGCAAGTAATTCATTTTTAATCAGGGCATTGATATGCTCCTCCGTAGTCTCACTGTTCCACGCTAGCGCACTTTCGATTTCAGCAAGCGGGACATCGTAATGCAAGGCGATTATAAACTGGGCCAGGCTATCCTTTTTGATATCAATTTTGGGGCCTTGGAATCCAGATATTTGATAAACCCTAAACCTAGAGTCAAGGATGTTATCTACTGTCCGGTTCTTTTCAGAAGAACAGCTTGCCAGCATAGCAACAGCAAGTACGGTAATTAAAGCCTTCATACATTACTATTATATCTACTAAAAGCGATAGCCTGTCTTCCATATCCGGCTATTTACCCCAATAATATTCTCGGAAGCTATTATCCGCAATGACTTATATCAGTAAGTGAGCGCATGCTCATAAAGAAATCTGCCCGCACGCCTCCCCTTCCTGTCAATTCCCCTAACTTTGCGCCGTCAACAACCAATCCATGCGCATACTATTCGTACTCGAGCACTTCTACCCTTACGTGGGCGGTGCGGAGCAACTCTTCTGGGTGCTGTCTACCTCCCTGGCCAAAGCCGGCCACGAAGTAGCGGTGGTCACCACCCTGTTCCGGGAAGGGCTGCCGGAGGAAGAAGAGATCGAAGGCATACGCATTCACCGGGTACGCTGTGCCAACCGTTTTTTGTTTTCCGCGATGGCGCTGCCGGCGGCCTACCGGCTGGCTAAGTCGTACGACCTAATCCATACCACCTCCTACAATGCGGCCCTTCCTGCCTGGATGGCAGCCAAATTGCGGCGCAAGCCCGTGCTCATCACCTTCCACGAGGTATGGGGGCGGCTGTGGTGGCAATTGCCCTACGCCAGCTTTTTCCAGCGGCTGGCCTTCTACAGCTGGGAGCAGTTGCTGCTGCGCTTGCCGTTCGACCGCTTCATCGCCGTATCGGAGTATACGCGGCGGGCCTTCCGGCAGCACAGCATCCCTGAGCGGAGGAGCCTGCGCATTTACAATGGGTTGGAATATGCGGATTTCACAACCTGGACGCATCAGCCTCCCGGCCGTTTCACCTACACCTACTTCGGCCGGCTGGGCATATCCAAAGGGCTGGACTTGCTGCTACCCGCGGCGGCGGAAATGGCCAAGCGCCACCCGGATAGCCGATTGAGGCTGATCATCCCCACCTACCCGGAGGCCATGTTCCAACGCATTATGGGAGAGCTACAAGCGCTAGGGCTGGAAGAGCATGTCGAATTGCGGCACAACCTCACGCGCGAGGAGCTGTTCACAGCAATCACCCAGTCCAGTTGTGTGGTTATCCCTTCTTACAGCGAGGGCTTCTGCTTTGTGGCGGCGGAATCGGTGGCTATGGGCGTGCCTATTGTGTCTTCCCAAAAGGGGGCATTGGCGGAGGTAGTAGGCGGGAAATATATACCGGTAGCGGAGCAGTCAGCGAAAGCTTGGGCGGAGGCTTTGAGCCAAGCGTACCAAGGAAATTGGAAGGAAAAACCTGTGCAGCGGTTTACACTCGATGCCTCTGTAGCGCAGTACATCAATTTATATCAAAAGATCACCTCCGTAGCGCCGTAGCCGTAGCGGGGGTGGTACTCGTTGCGGTAGTCCCGCACTTCGGGCATTTCGCGCAGGCGGCGGGCGATGCTGTCCCGGAGCTTGCCTTTCCCTAAGCCATGTATAATGAACACACGCTCTACGCCGAGCCGCAGCGCTTTTTGCAAATAGCGCTCAAAATGCTGCAGCTGCAAATTGAGGATTTCCGCATTGTTCATTTTCTCGTAGCGGTCGGTCAAGTGCTCGATATGCAGGTCTATCTCAGGGACAAACTCCGACAACTCGATCACTTCGTGCGGCAACCGCTGCAGGATTCGCTGCCCCTCTTCGCGGCGGGCGTTGCGGCGGGTGTATTCTTGCAGGTCTTCTTCTTTCTTCTTGCGGGGCGGGTCAAATTTTTCGAACAGCCGGAAGAGGTGCACCCGCTTGTTGAGTAGAGGAGCAGTAGTGACGCGCTTAAAAAACTGCTTGGGCTTGATGCGCAGGCTCTTGTTCAACCTCGGCCCGGTGCCTTGCGTGGTGACCTGCCAGCAGTCCATCTCGACAGTGGGCGCATCGTTGAGCTGGTCGAACAGCATCTCGCCGATCTCGAGCATTGATATCTGGTCCAGCTTGTTGTTCAGCCGGATTTCCAAGCTGCCGCCGATGTACAACTCGAAGGTAAAAAGGACATCGTAGCGCGTATCATTGATCAGGTATATCTTGTAGCGGTTCGCTTGCCCGCCTGCTTCTATCAAGGGGTCGAATGCCAACTGTATCCCGTAGCTTTTCAAGATCGCGTACTGGCTCTCGATGGGTGGCCGAATGGGTTTAACCGGTTTTTTCGGTTGCTTGCCCGGCACGATTTTCGCTTTCACGCTGGGCTTTTTGCCGAAAGGCGCCTCTACCCTGGCCAAGTCGTCGGAAAAGACCGGGATTTCAAAATCGCCATCGTCTAGCATCACGTTGACCATGCCGTTATCAAGCAGAGCGGTGATAACGCCTTCGTCCTGCGAATGTAGCAGGCGGACCCTCGTTCCAACGGCGAATAGCATAATATAACAGTTATTTGATGAAGAACATCAATCCCTGTAAGTGGTTCAAAAATACAGCAGCCGTCCTCCTCCGTGTAATCGAGCCCCATGTTTCGCCAATTTCCAAGACGAAACCCAGCAGCCAGCACGGCGGCAGACCGGAGCAAGCCGCTATGCTGGCAAACTATATGAACTAACAACGATTACTCCTGAATCGTCTTCAAGTAAGACACGATATGGCGGATTTCCTGCTCGACTTCAGCATCGGAGGCCAAGCCTTCGGACTCGCGGAAGGTATCCCCCCACAGCGGCATATTCGCCTGGTTGTGGCCGGCAACTTCCTGTTCCCCCTTTATGACCTGAAAGATTCTTTCCTCTGGAAACTCCCCACCGTTACGGGCAGCGATTTTGCGCATATCGGGCGGCTGTATCTTCATATCCTCGCCCATCGGGCCTAACTCCCCGTCTTTGCCGTGGCAAATCTGGCAGTAGGACACATACAGTTCCTTGCCCCGTTCTATGGGGTCGCTTGCTTTTTGGACTTGGCCTTGTGCTTCAGCCATTTCTTGGTCACCGGAATCTTCCGACGAGGACTCAGAACCGGCGTTGTTGGCGCACTGCGGCAATAACAATAGTACAGCACCAAGCAACAACCCGTTGGACAAAGTGCGCCAGAGCAAATTGGTTTTCTTCATTTCGCTTTGCTTTTATTGATTTGGTTAAAAGACCCTTTAATTTACCAACAGTTTGGCGTTAAAGCAAAACCGCGCCTCACATTTTAGGAATTTTCTCCGGGCCGGCAAAGCCCGTGGGGTGCAAAACCACCTGCCCGCCCAACAGATTGCAGCCGCGGTTGTTAGAACGGTATGGCAAAGCAAGACCTACAGGAACGCCTGGAGCAAGAGTACCAGCGTTTCATCGAATTTGGCAACCTGCTCGACCGCAAAATGCGGAAATATTTGGTGCAGTACCTACAAAACCAACTGGAACCGGAGCGCCATGTATTACCCGAGCTCAACGACCAGTACTTTGAGTATTTCCAGTCCGCTTTAGATGACCTTTTCTCCATCAGCGGGCTGCTCGAGCTCGCCCGCAGCAACGAGCACATTACCCAGCAGATCGTTACCGACACACTGCAGTGGCTACGCAAATCCTACGACAAAGCACGCGCCAAAAACCCGTACGAAGACGAGCTCAACCGCCTGGAAGGCTGGGCTATCACCCCCCTGCATGTTTTCGTGCGCCGCTGGCCCAACTTGCCTATGTTCCTCAAAACGCAGTACAGCCGGGAGGAGCTAGACAGCAACTTCTACCAAAGCCGCTTTGAGCAGCTGATCGGCCAGCGCGATATAGACGGCATATCCCCCGATGATCGAGCAAAGATCGAATTGCTGCTCAAAGACGTGCTTGCCCAGTGGGATGCGCTGCTGCACGCTAAAATTCTCGACTTCCAACTCCGGAAACTGCAAGAGGAGCAAGAACAATTTGTAGAACTTGTAGAGAAAAAAGTGGAGGAGTACCAGAAATTGCAGGAACTCATCACGCCCTTCAGCGATTACCTAGGGTGGGATATGTCCCGTGAACTTTGGGAAGACACTTCTTTTGACGTATTGCAGCACTACAGCGAGCTGCTGGAAGACGAGCAATCGGTGAAGGAGCTGGCCGAAATGCTGGGCAACATGCGGGAGGCCGAGATCGAAATTGAAGAAGAGACATTCGAGAAAACCATCATCCGGCAGGAATGGAAAGTAGACGAAACGGCAAAAGCCGAAATTGTAGGCGTGCACGAAAGCGACGAGCTTAGCCAGCTGCTCAGCTCCGAGGCGGGCCTGCTGAGCGACGAGGATGCTGAATTGCTGTTCCTCAAAAAATACGCCGACAAAAACCTACTGACGTTCCGCTACGAAGACCGCCGCTTAGTGCCAAGCGAGGACCAGACGGTGGAAGTCCATCAGCGGGTGCGGCAGAAGGAAAAAGGCCCCTTCATCGTCTGTGTGGACACTAGCGAGAGCATGACGGGCCGGCCGGAACAAATTGCCAAGGTGCTTTGCCTCGGTATTCTCAAAATGAGCATGCGGCAAAACCGGCGGGCGTATCTCATCAACTTTTCCCGGGGTATCAAAACCTTAGACCTTTACGACATCGCCGAATCCGTGGACGAAATCGCGGCTTTCCTGCGCATGTCCTTTTACGGCGGCACCGATGTTTCTCTGGCGCTGTACGAAGCTATCCGGCAGCTGCGCGGCAACGACTACGAAGACGCCGACGTACTGATCATTTCCGACTTTATCATGTACAAAATTGACGATGATGTGCTGCGGGATGTCCGCTTTTTCCAGCAAAACAAGGGCACACAATTCCACAGCCTGACGCTGAGCAAAGAAGCCAATCCGGAAGTACTGGAGTTTTTCGACACCAACTGGGTATACAACCCTAAGGAGAAAGGCATCATCCGGGAGTTGACAGCGGGCCTGGGCACCATTGCCCGTCAGTAAGGGTCCACATCTATGCTCACCCGCACGCCGCTGAGCCCCCGTGCTTCCCGGAGCTGTTCCGTAGCGGCTTGTATGCTCTTTTTGGCAAACCGCAGTTTTTTGGCATCGCGGGGTATTTTCACTATGAAGTCGAGCAGGTAATAGCTGCGCACCCGGCCCACGTAAGGCATAGCCGGCCCCATCACCCAGTCGCCCAAGCTTTTTTTCAGCGCCTTTTCGTACAGTTGCGCCCCTTCGTTGACTTTGGCGGGCTTGCGGTGCTTAAGCGTTACACGGATGAGGCGCACGTACGGCGGGTAGCGAAAGCGTTGCCGCTCCGCCATTTCGCGGGTAAAGAAGCCCGCATAATCCCCAGCCAATACCTCCCGCAGCACCGGGTGTTCCGTATTGAAAGCCTGAATGACCACTTTGCCGCGTTTGTGCTTGCGCCCCGCCCGCCCGCTCACTTGCATCATGAGCTGAAAGGCCCGCTCCGTGGCCCGGAAGTCAGGAAACTGCAGCAATTGATCCGCACTCAGCACACCCACCACGCCGACTTTTTCGAAATCCAGCCCTTTGGTCACCATCTGGGTGCCGACCAGTACATCGATGCGGCCTTCCTCAAACTCGTTGAGCAA
>JAAAOU010000215.1 GCA_009908745.1 Bacteroidota bacterium | reverse complement strand
ATGTTCAAAGTCAGCCCTATCGTGATTGCTCGGCGGGCGCTAGACCTGGAGGAAATAGATAAGAGTGAATTCTTTGGGTTTTACAATAATTACAGACAGGGCCTAAAGGACATCATAGCCAAACGGAAAGAGCGCAAAACCAGCGGAGGCGACTACTATGCCACTGCCCGGCGGCGGGTTAGCCCGACTTTTGCAGCCTATGTGCATCAGGCAGTACAAGACAATAGCCTGCTTTACCGGGATGCCTACCGGCTTACCGGGCTAAGTGGTAATACTTTCCAAGAGTTCATGTCCAAAAGCTTGTAGGGGATGCAGTATGTACTTGACTCCAACATCTTTATACAAGCACACCGATCTACTTATCCTTTGGATGTAGTCCCTTCTTTTTGGAACAAGATCAAAGCGCTGGCAGAAGCAGGGACCATTATAAGCATAGACAAAGTCAAAAAGGAACTTTACAAAAATGAAGACGACCTTAAAGACTGGTGTAAATCAAGTTTACCGGATGATTTCTTTAAGGCATCAGACCAAACTATATCAGAGTACACAGAGGCGGTAAATTGGGCGGTCAGCAAAGGTCAATACAAGCAACACGCCATTGATGAGTTTTTAAGAGCAGAGGCCGCAGATGCTTGGTTGATTGCTTTCGCAAAACAAAACAACGTAACTGTGGTAACGCATGAAAGCTCAAGCCCAAAAAGCCAAAAAAGAATATTGATCCCCGATGTATGTAACGACTTTCAGATACCTTATTGCAACACCATTCAAATGATGCGCGAACTTGGCGAACAGTTTTAATCTTGAATGAACTCCTTTAAAGGGGAGGTCAAAATTTATCGTTGACCGCTTACTGGTCTCCGTATATCCATATACCAAGGGACCGGTTAAGGCTATGCTTGTAGTATATTCTATAGATGCGGCAATTCGATACCACAACTTCCTCTAATAAGTCAGCGACAAGCTGCGATTGGTGCTAGTCCAAAATAGGACCTGCGTCCTCGTACAGGACTGGCACCGGGACACGCAGTCGCGCCGGCACGTCAAAAGCGCCATCGAAGAAGCCCTGGACAGCGACCTCCCGCAAAACAGCTACGGCCGAAAAGCGTATAAGGAAGTTTGTGACCGGATTTATGATCATATTTTTGTGCAGGCTTCTCGGGGGGAGGGGTGGTTGGCGGCGTGAGGCGCCGATTTTAACGTCCGGGTTTTGACCCAATTTCACTTATTCTTTGTTATTTTAAGCACAAATCCTCTAAAGTGTCTCAAGTACTCGCCGAAATCACACCTTAAGAAGAAGACGTGGACACCGTCTTTATTGTCAAAATCAGACATCACCAACATGCCGCACACCTACACCACCACCACAGACAAGACCTACTACCTCAAGGCCCGCCGCACCAAGAAAGGCAACCCGTCTTACTACCTGACTCGCAAAAAAGATGAGGACTGCCTGGACATCATGCCAGCCGGGTACGAAATATTTGAAAAATACGATACCGGGCAGGCCTTCATCCGCAAAGTCAAGAAAAGCCATATTGAAGGCCGAGAAGTCGAAATCATCAAAAAGGAGTTGCGCAAAAACAAGTCTTTATATGATTTTAAGCTCGATACCTGCGGGGATGAAATCCGCATATACACCAAGGAAAAAGACTCGGATGCGGAAGCGTCAGACAGGCTGAGGAACCTTGGCCGGGATATCCCCGAGGCAGCCTGGTACAAATTTAAGCGGTACGAAGAACAGATGCGTATCAGCCTCACCCAACCCGATGGACAACGGGAATTCATTGTCAAGCGGTATTGCTATCGCAGCTCTATAGATGATTGGATGGTGATTGACTCCGGCCGCGATATAAAAGCGTTGGCTGAAAAGAACCTGTACCACCTGGGGAAGGAATCGTACTTCGAGCTATTTCGGTTTTGAATGCCGTCTGGAGTTTCACGGCCCTGCCATCGCCTGCCCATTTGCCCTCTCTGTATGATATTTCGGAATTTGCTCCGTGCTGTTGTTTTTCCGAATTTCCGCTCCGCAAGTCTGCTAGGTCAACAGCTCAGCGCAGTGGCCATTGAAGCTGGCTTCGCTATCGCTGAACTGGGACCAACGCCAAACGAATTCCAACGCTGAGGCTACGGAGCGTCGAGCGTCTTTCATTGCGGTACGATAAACGGCAGTACTGCTGGTCGATTACCCACGAGCCGCCACGGAGAACGCGATCCCGACCTTTTCCCTTTTCATGGAGTGGATTTTTGACAACACCTTGCTCGTAGCATTTCTTATAAAACTGTTTAGAATGTTTATCCATACACCATTCCCATACGTTACCACTCATATCGTACAACTGAAATCCATTCGGGCGCTTTAAGCCGACTGCTTTAGTTTCTTGTTGGTTATTATCCTCAAACCACCCTACCTCCTTCAATTGATCGCTCCCGGCGTATTCATAAGGCTCGCCACCGCGGGCGGCGTACTCCCACTCCGCTTCCGTAGGGAGCCGATAAACATATCCCCGGGGGCGCGAGGTTTTCGTCCATTCATTGAGCTTTTGTAAAAAGGCGGGTTGGCCATTATTACCCTGATTCCCTTCCACAATATCTATCCATGACACTCGTTCTACCGGTCGTCTATCCCCAATGAATCTGGAAGGGTTGTTATCAGCCCCCATCACCGCCTTCCAAAGCGCCTGTGTCACCAGATATTCTCCAATATAAAAGGGAGACAGTTCTACCTTATGAATTGGACTTTCATCTCTTCTTTCATTCCCCATATCGAAGATACCGCCTGGCAGGTGGCGCAGGCGGAAGGTGTGGTTGTTGATCGTTTCTATGTGATACATCCCTAGAATGAGCTAATTCCAGACTCCGAAGACAAAAAATCCACCGGGAATTCTTCTTCCCCATCTTTTAAGACCAGACCTTGCTGGTTTTTGATTAGAAAGCCTTCCTCGTTTTTCCAGAATTCAAACCAGCGTTTTCTATCGAACAGAATACGAACGGCCCGGAAGGCAAAAGCCAACTCTTTTCTTTTGGGAACAGACAAAGAGAGTTGGTTATCCTTGCTGTGTGTAAGGCTTCCTTCTAAAGTGGCTAGCTTTTCCAGTGCCCCTTTTAATTCGCCATCTATGCCTCGATCGCTAGAGAAATCAATTGAGAAAGTATTACTTTTCAAGAGGTGTGTAATGATGTATAATTCACTCGATTTCAGTCGCTCTAACGAAGCCTGGAAACCTTCTTTCTTAGGAATAGCGCCACGGATAAAGTTATCCAATCCGATAAACGGTACACTCTCTTCTTCAATATTTTGAAAAGAAAAGCTCAGATTATGATGCTTCCCAATGGTTAGTTTTCCCTCTATGGTGCTGTCCTCTAACCCTAAAGCTCGAAACAGTTGCTTCAATAAATCGACCCCGGTACTGGCATCAGTGGCGATTACTTGTTGCCCGGATAAGCCGGAAGTGCTCCGCTTCTTTACAGGCAACCCGGCTTCATCAGGCTCAAACAGATCGAGCAGGGAACCACCGTACTCTCTCAATTCACTTCCTGATTTGAGTAAGATTTGTAGTGGTTTCAAGCCTTCCTTAGGCAAGGCAATCATCTCGTAGCCTTGCTCCTGCAATATATTTTTTAGAATCCTGCTCATTATTGCTGTCTTTTCAGTAGGGTTAGAATTTCATGTACCGGCATGCTGACGCCCTCGGGTTGCTCATAGCCCTCATCCCGAATAAGGTTAATTCCTGCATCGTGGCAAAACTCTACAGGATGCCCGTTAAAGAAATGACTGTAGAATTCTTCTGCATAATCTCTCCCTGCCTCATCCGGGAAGAAGTCTTGAGTGCATACTACGTAATCGGTAAATTCAAGAATAGCCTTTCCATGCTTTAGTGAATTACAGGCATCAAGAATTACTACATCAAATTTGTCCCCCGCATCAGGATGAGACAGGTAAGTTCTTATGTTCTCCCTAAAGTTACTCGGATTAATCGGAGCTACCTCGCCAGCCCTCCCTTCAAAATACAACCCTTTGGATTTCGAGCTGTGCAGAGATATATGCAATACATTGGGCTTTATATCCGTAAGTATACGCACCAACCTACGCCTTTGGACACTGGTTTTAATATCCACTTCGTCGAAGTCCTCACGGCGGTTTGCTCGCTGACGCGCATCTTCTATTTCGCGAAAAGCAGCACCAAAATCCAGCGGGTTTTGTCCATCCGAGCTGGAACAGATGAAGAGCACTTTATTTTTAGAAGGTGTATTATCTGCTTCATTTCTAAGGGATAGCTCCGCTTCTCCACCTTCTATCCTACCAGCCAATTCCAGAATCGCATTTGAGATTTGGTTGTACTGCACATTTTCCTCTTCGCTGCGTAAAAGGCCCATCCTTTTTTCACGCTGAAATTTATTCAGCCGATTTGTAAGGTTAGTGACCTCATCTTGGTAAGTTCCGCTCACAATATCTTGTAAGCCCTTCAGAGCGGCAGCCAACTGGGCATTGGCTACTAATAGTCTTATTTTTTCCATAATTGTAGTATCTGTAAGCTCATTAGTTAGCACTGTTTTTTCTCGCTGCAAAGTATGCTGCTCTTTCCAGCAAAAAGCGTAATCTGAATGACTTAGCTCTTCCAGTATATCTAAAGCAACCCATTTGTCAGAAACATTACCTTCTATAGTATAATCGAGCTGCTGGATAAATTTCGTTTCCTTAAAATTACGATTGAGATTTGATAGAGCTGATGTGATCAGCTGGTACAAATGGCTAGCTGCACTTTTATTATGACTCAAAAGATCAATGTACACACTGCGACTACGCCAGTCCTCCTGCACGTGTGCATAGGTATTACTGGCAGGATCGTGCAGGATAACGTTATCTTTCCAAATCAACCCTCTGAATAGGTGCTTGCGAAGCCGGACGATCAGTTTGTTAACTGTGCCGGCTGGCAAAAAAGGATCATATTTAACCCTTAATTTACTTTTGTCATAAATATCAAAACCGTAGGGTTCCAAATTCGGTGCCTCTTCACTTAATAAAGCCGGTACCACCAATATTTCATTACCAAAATCATCCTGCAGGGGGTAGCAAAGGTCGTAGGCCTCCATTAGGTATAGCAAATGATCAATCTCTGCATCACTATAATTTTGCCAAATCAACTTACTAAAGCTCTCCTTTTTTACCGGAGAAGACAGTCCGCTATCAATAACCTTAAAAACAGCCTCGGTCACCCAATTTGGATTCAAAATGATCCAATCTTTAAGTTTTTCGTGCTTGCCAAAGTAAATAACAGCGCCAATATTTGAGAGCGTTCTAAGCCAGGAAGCCGCTTCTTCATCCGTCAGCATAGGATCATAAATCGCTCGGTAAGCATCGTAAGTAATATGATTCTCATCCCTTCTGGCTTCAAGGGTGGCTTTTACCTCCAACCAGTTGTTATTGAAGCGATCTCTAAAAATACCATCTCCTACCTGATCTAGTGTTTTTCGTATTTGCTTACGGAGACTGTCAAAATTCGTTAAATCTTCTTCACAACTAATCTTTAGAAAGGCAGCTATATTTTTAAGCTGGTTCCTGTCTTTTTCATTGATATTTTTATTGCCCAGATCTATTTTATTGGTCACATGAATAACCGGACTTCCTTGCGCTTTGCCCTCTTCGAGACTGAGAGTACGCACCATGCGCAGCCAATAGTCAAAATTGACATAGTTTTCTTTCGTCTCAGGTGTGTCATCTACAGACGTAACAAATAGGTATAAAGACTTGGGGCTACAAAGGAGTTGCTGCACCTCTCTGTACTTACTTTGCCCGCCAAAATCCCAGATATTCAATTGAAAATCGATCGCCTCATCTAATCCTGTTATCTCTGGCTCCAATTGCTTTACCGTGTAGGGGGTGATCGAAATTTCCAGACCGGGTGTTCTGCCATTAGGTCCGGGCTCAGGCAAGGGTGCAGACTCATCCAGCAGTTTAATCCGTATAGAGGATTTCCCTACCTCCCCATTCCCCACCAAAATCATTTTGGCTTGGTGCAAATAAGACACCTTAGTTTGATCTTTAATAGATTCTAGGTAGAGCCGGACATCCTCAGCCGAATTGTGCCGCTCACCACTACCCCGAGTCGTTTCCGGGATATTCTCGATGGGGTTACCTTCCAGGTAAAGCGTTTCCAAGCCTTCCGGCAGCAAGAACTTTTCCGGCCACTGCTTTAACTGGTTGCCTTCCAGGTCCAGTACAATAAGCTTCGGCAGCTTACCACCGATTTGTAGCTCCTGTATACCACTCTTGTACAAATACAGGTATTGTAATGCTTCAAACCCGTTCGGTAGCTCCAAACTGGATAGCCCCTCATTCCCACTCAAGTCTAGCCACCACAGCTTGGGGAAGGCAGAGGCAAAAGAAAACGCTTTCAGCCTGGAGCGGCTTGCATCCAGTTTTTGAAGGGCCTGGCAGTCCGGCAGGTGCAGTGCCTGTATGCCGCTATCGCTGAGGTCGATTTCTTCCAATTGGGGCATAGCTCCGGCAAATTCCAGCGTCTGTAGTGCTTTATTATCTGCCAGGTTGAGGAGCTGCAGTTGCTGCAATGACGCTGGTAAATGCAGGCTTGAGAAATCATTTTCCGCCAGGTACAAGCCTTGTAAGCCTGACAGTTCCGGCGCTTTCAGAAAGCTGGTATCTTGCAAGCCCAGCGTGCGCAGCTTCAGACCGGTCAGTGTACCGTCTTTTAACCAATACTGACTCTTGTCCTCTTCCTTGCGCCCGTAGCGCATGAATGCGTTGAGGTCGGGCGCATCGGAGGGAGCGATGGTGATGCCGAGTTGTTGTTCTAGTCTTGTAATGATGGCGGGCTGGGACATAGGGTTACTATTGACATTGGTGGAAACTCAAATATAAAAAGCTTTCGTTACCTATTTTGCTTCATTCGTTCATTCCAAATTTTCGCTCCGCCGTCCCTCTCCACTTCGTAAGCCGGGCTTAAGCGCCCCGGCCACTCCGTTGGCCGGCTCCGCTGAACTGGGGCCAACACCAAACGAAAACCGAAGTCGTAGTCGCGGAGCGTCGGGTGCCAGTCGCCGCGATAGGACACACGGCAGATCCGCGGGCCGGAGCACCACGAGCCGCCGCGGCTCACGCGGGACTGGACCGAATCAGGCCCCTCGGGATCTTCTACTAGGCCCTCTTTCTTACACTGCTCGTAGTAATCACTATCGAACCAATCCTGACACC
>JAAAOU010000316.1 GCA_009908745.1 Bacteroidota bacterium | reverse complement strand
ATGATGAAAGCCAGCCGACGGGCACGCAGGTCCTCAGCGGGCAAAACGGCTGTGATTCGCTGCAAATTAACATTACAGCAGCTTTCAATACCGTGCAGCTGAATGCCCAAGCCGAACAGCCGGTTTGCGAAGGCCTGCCCGGACGAATCATTTTGGAAAACGTGACAGGCGGCAGTCCGCCTTACCGCTACAGCCTGAACGGGGAGGGGGGGCAAGCCGCTTGATACCTTGCCGCTGGTTTTGGAAGGGATATTCCCCGGCGATTACAGTCTGCAAGTGTCAGATAACACCGGCTGTGCACAGGCGCAAAACCTGAGCGTGGCGGAAGGGCCAAATCCGGTTGTGGAGCTGGGGGCGGACCTGAATGCCACCTTGGGCGACAGTTTGTTCCTCAACCCAAGTATCAATTTTGCTTACGACAGCCTGGTATGGACACCCGCGGAAGCCGTAAGTTGTGATGGTTGCCTCAACCCCGCTGTGACCGCCACGGAAAGCGTGACCGTATCGCTACTGGCTTTTGACCTGCAGGGTTGCGAGGCGGAGGACGATGTCCGCATTCTGGTGGACCGGCGCAGCTCCGTTTACAGCCCGAGCGTCTTCAGCCCGAACGACGACGGGCGTAATGATTTCTTCACGCTCTTTGCCGACCCTGGCCAAGTCGCCAACATCCGCCGCTTGGCTATTTTTGACCGATGGGGCAATCAAGTGTTCGAAGGTACGAACTTGACGCCCAATGCCGAGCCGCAGGGCTGGGACGGCCGCTACAAAGGCGAGCCTATGGACCCGGCGGTGTTTGCCTTTTTTGCGGAGGTGGAGCTGGCGGATAGTAGCGTGGAGCTTATTGAAGGGGAGGTTACTTTGCTGCGGTAGGTGCCTGAATGTCGTAGCTGGAAGCTACGACGAGCGAAGACTGAACAGCTCATGTCGTAGCTGAAAGCTATTCAGCTACGACATGGAACTCTATAACAGCAATCAACGTTATAAAGTCATATTAAAAATCAAAGCTTATGAGTGTCGCGCAGATGAAAAATGACCTTCACCGTATGGTCGTCGAGACGGACGACCCGGATGTTCTGATACAGATGAAAGCGTTCTTTGCGTCTGTTTTAGGTGACCAAGACTGGTGGGACAGTATCTCTGAAGAAGAAAAACAGCTTATAGAACTAGGTCAATCCGACGCTGATGAGGGCAGGAAAACATCTTTTGAAGTGATCCGGAAGAAAGTTGAACAGCGATTGGAACAAAATAAGCGGTCATGATAGCCGTTGAATTTACTCAAACTGCTGAGGACGACTACCTTGATATTTTGGATAATGTTTCCAGAAATTCTATCGACGAAGCCATAGCGATTGACGCCAAGCTTACCGCGTTGATCAATAACCTTAGAAGATACAAATTCTTCTGTCCATCATCTTTAAAGTTCCCGAAGTTTAGAAGGTGCGTAATAACAAACAATATCTCTTTAGTATACGAAGTAGGCAAAAAATCTGTTACGGTAATATCAATTTTTGATAATCGCTCCAACAGTCCATTCACCTCTTAAAATAACGCTATAACCTGAATGTCGTAGCTGAAAGCTACGACGAGCGAAGACACTAAACCAGCATCCCTAAGCACTATCGTAATACGAAGCGTGCACACAGCAAAGAATTACCCTGCCGTACAAAATCTTTACGCCCGCCGCTGCGTTTTAAACATTGGCGAGTACTTGGCCGTCAGCCATTTACCAACAGGCGGTCAAGCATCGCTTCTCCTACACGAAAAGCCAGCAGTATGCGTTACAGTTTACTATTTTTTATCCTCATTTCCGCCAGTTGCACCACGGCACAAGATACGGGACAGTATTGCAACGAGGCCTACGCTTTTTGCCTCGATTACCCGGGTGGGCAACTGACGCTACAGTCGGCAGAAGAAGCCTTTGCGACCTTTGCTTCCGCCGACAACGCACTCCAGCTGACCGTCAAGGGATATGAGAAGCCCGAAGGCTGGAGCCTGGAGGATATCTACTACATGACCTTCGAAGACAAGCTCCGCCGCAACCCTGACTTGGAAATCGTCAATGAGACCTTTGGGAAGCAGGGCTTTGAGTTGTTATACCAAGAAAATGAGCAACTGCACTATCATCAGGTCTACATGAATAAAGGCACCTACGTGCAGCTCTCTTTATTCCTGCCCAAAGCCCAAAAGCAGCGCTTCGAAGCCCTGAAAGCTGAATTGGAGCTATCCTTTGAGCAATAGACATTATGAAAACCAATTATTATAGGGCTAGACTTGCCCTTTTTCGCCCTCTCTGCGTTGAGAAGCCTCGCCGTAGCTCCGGCTATGCCTACGTTTCTCGCCTTGATAGGACAAAAAATTGCGGCGTCTATCCTCTATAAAACCGGTATTCATAATGTCCAATAGACTTATTATGCAAGACCTTTTAGTTGGATACTTACTGCCCATCGGCCTGCTGATCATCATCTGGCTAGGCCTTATCTTCTACCAAAAGCGGAAAAGGCGCCAACAAAGAGACCGGCGGCGCTTTGGCGACAGGCGGTGAGCGGTGAAAGTCGAATGCCGGTGTGTAATTTAGCCGCTTTTTTGCGTTAATACGCGAAAACGAGGATTATCTATGAAACGACAGCCCATCCTGTGGCTACTCAGCCTCACCTTGCTGCTCGTGGGGTGCAAAGGCCTGCAGCCATCCACCCCAAGCGACGGCCCACCACTCGATGACCGCCTGAAGCGCATCCGCATGACCCGGCTCGACGGGCAGCCGGTGAGCTGGCCCTCCCTGCGTGGCAAGCCTGTACTCCTCAACTTCTGGGCAACTTGGTGCGCCCCCTGCGTGGCAGAAATGGAAAGTATTCAGTACCTGCAAGACCGCCTCGGGGGGCAAGTGCACATCATCGCCCTAAGTAACGAGCCGGCAGAGAAAATCAGCGCCTTCGGCAATACACGCGACCTTGACTTCCCGCTCTGGCAATTGCAAGGCGAATACATCGACGCTTTTGTACTGGAACTCCCCACCACCCTATTAATAGATGCAGAAGGGCAAATAGTAGAGGATATTGAAGGCGGCCAAAGCTGGTCGAGCCCCGAGATGGTAGAAAAAGTGGAGCGGCTGATAAAGTAAGGGTATTCAAAAATGTGTGTCGCACGCAGAGGCGCAGAGTACGCAGTGCTAACGGCCTAGCTACAGTAGTTTTGCAGTAGACACAGTTGAGTGTACACTCCCGATAAAGTAGCTATTCACACTCCCCCTCCAAGCTCGCCACCCATTCCCGAACGAGTGCTACTCCTTCCTCGTGGGCCACCGCCCGGCCGATTTCGGGCATCATGATCCCAGGGTCGTCCGATTCCATGCGGTATACTAAGATCGACTGACCGGGCTGGCCGGGCTGTATGCCGTACTTGCGGTTACCCGAGCCTTTGCCTGCCGCTACCGGCGATTTGCAAATCCCCAGCTGGGCGGGCCGGTTGGCGAAGTCAGTACCCAAATAAAGCCCCGTCGTATGCGCCGGCCCTTGCGGATGGTGGCAGTGCCCGCAGTTGATTTCCAGGTAGGCCAGCGCCCGCTCTTGCAGCGTCCCGCTACTCGGGTCCTCCCAATCGGCCAAAGCTGCAAACTGTGCTGCCCAATCCCCGGCTGCCAGCTTACCTTCCGCCTGCCAGCGCTGCAGTTGATTCACCCGCTGGCCATCCGGATAGGATAACGCGGCATTGAGGTGGCGCACCTTGGGGCCGATAGGCAGCAATTTATTATCTTGATTGTGGCAGCTCTTGCACTGGTTTTTGTTTGGTATGGCGTACGCTACGCTGCGGTCGGTGCCCCGCTCGTCTTTCCAGGCTACGGTCCTGAAGTCCCCCACCATATTTAGTTCTGCTTCCGTATCCGTCTCGTTCCAGATGTAGGTGTAGGCGTCCCATTCCCCGTCGCGCTTCATCAGCAAGCGGGTTTCCACCAAATCCCAGTTTTGCGAGGGTTGCTGAAAATCGGCGGGGTAATAAAAAGTCTTGACGAGTACGGTATTGTCGGGAAACTGCAATCGGCCCTCCGCGTCCACCGTAGCCTGCACGCTGTCTGGCATCCAGACGTAGCGGGCCTTGTGGGCGTAGTCGGTGAACAAGGGCGTAATGGGCTCGTAGGGCAGCACCCCTTTGCTGGCAGTGATGCCCTCCTTGCTGATCGATTGGAAAAAGCCGTAATCGGACAGCTTGGGGTACGGGGCCGCCGCGGGGTCAAATTGCACAGAAACAGGCGGCACGGGCTGAGCACTCTGGCAGTACCAGAGGAAGAACGGCAAAAGGGACAGTATGGTCCAACAATGTTTTTTCATACGGTGGCGAAGCGTTTTGGCTACAAAATACGTTTTTAGAACGCAAGCGCACAATACCTTCTTAATTAAAACCTTAGCTATGAAAAACTTATACGTTATCCCCCTGCTCTATCTGCTCTCTTTCTCAGTACTATCGGCTCAACCCTATACCATTCAGGGCAAAGTCGTGGACGTGAACAGCAGCGAACCCCTAATCGGTGTCAATATTTTAGAGAAAGGCACGTCCAACGGCACAGTCTCTGGTTTTTCTGGCGAATTCACATTGGAAATTCGACAGGAATGCGCCGCCCTGCTGGTCTCCTACACCGGGTACAGCTCCAAGACGGTCCCCGACGCCTGCGCTGGAGATACCCTGAAAATCCAGTTGGAAGGGAGTATGCAGCTACAGGAGGTAGTCGTAACCAAACGGAAGTCGCGGCGCAAAAGGAAAAGGAAGCAAAAAGCCGAATATTCGAACCCGCAATTTTTTTCTTCCGATCATCTCGCCCTACAACAGCCAGCCGATTGGAATACCGAAGACTACGGCCTGATTGAGGAAAACCGGTTTCTAAGCGTACGGCAAAAACCACGCTCTACCTTTTCCATTGATGTGGACGCCGCTTCCTACAGCAACATGCGCCGCTTCCTCAACAACGGCCAACAGCCCCCCAAGGATGCCATCCGCATCGAAGAGCTGGTCAATTACTTTACCTACGACTACCCGGCACCGCAGGAAGAGGCCCCCTTTGAGGTCATTGCTGAACTCTCGGAATGCCCTTGGCAGCCACAGCATCAACTGTTGCATATCGGCCTGCAGGGCAAGAAAATCCCTACCGCCGAGCTGCCGCCTTCCAATTTGGTATTCTTGGTGGATGTCTCCGGCAGCATGAATCGACCCAACAAACTCCCGCTGCTCAAGTCGTCCCTGAAGCTACTGACGGAGCAGTTACGGGAACAAGACCGCGTTTCCATCGTCGTTTATGCGGGGGCTGCCGGACTGGTGCTAGAGCCGACCCCCGGGAATGAGAAGGAGAAAATCATAGCGGCACTAAACCGTTTGCAGGCGGGCGGCTCAACCGCTGGCGGCGCGGGTATCCAATTGGCTTACAAAATCGCCCGGGAGCACTTCATGGAAGGGGGCAACAACCGCGTGATTCTCTCTACCGACGGCGATTTCAATATCGGCCAAAGCAGTGACGCCGCCTTGGTCCGTATGATTGAAAAAGAGCGGGAAAGCGGCGTATTTCTCACCGTCATGGGCTTCGGCACCGGCAATTACAAAGGGAACAAGATGCAGCAGCTCGCCAACAAAGGCAACGGCAACCATGCTTACATCGACAATATGGAAGAGGCCCGCAAGGTCTTGGTATCGGAATTCGGCGGTACCATGTTCACCATTGCCAAAGACGTAAAGCTACAGATTGAATTCAACCCCGCGCAGGTGCAAGCGTACCGGCTGATCGGTTACGAAAACCGCCTGCTGGACGAAGAAGACTTCAACGACGACACAAAAGACGCTGGCGAATTGGGGGCCGGGCATACCGTCACCGCTTTGTACGAAATCATCCCGCCCGGCATAGAGAGCGAATTCCTGGCAGACGTAGACGAGCTCAAATACCAAAAAGGCAACCGCCGCAAACTCCTCGGCAACAAAAGCGAGTGCTGTACGGTCAAGCTTCGCTATAAAGCCCCGGATGGCAAGACCAGCCAAAAAATTGTGCAGCCCGTGCCCGCACAGCCGGTGCCGCTGGCCGAAAGCAGCGACAATTTCCGTTGGTCTGCCGCCGTAGCTTCCTTTGGGATGCTGCTCCGCGATTCGAAGTTCAAAGGCCAAGCGGACTACAAACAGGTGAAAAAGATGGCGCAGGCCGCCAAGGGCGCAGATGCCAATGGATACCGGGCGGGGTTCATTGAATTGATTGGCAAGGCTAGAAAACTCCCTGCCGGCAGCACGGCAGACCGGTGAAAATCTACAGCTCCCCGCATCGGTACGGCCCAACATTCTGTGATACCCCCTCGAAATCGTTCGCCGCGTCCACCTGGGCGAAGCGCAGCCCTTCCTGCGGCTGATCGATGCAGATCCGCATGGGGTTGTCGCCGCTGCGGCTGTCGTCGGTAATGCCGTCGTAAAGGATATCCTGCGGCTTGCCGGGGAAGAGGTAATTGACCATCTTGCCAAAGTCCTTGCTTAGGTCGGGCACTGTCCGCTTGCGCTCGTAGGTATTGCCGTGGATGTGCACATCGTAGGTGTACGGGTCGTAGTTTTCGTCCTCCCAAGGCTTTTCCGTAATGTGGTAGCTGGCGATAGCCGTGCCTATGGTTTTGTGGCCGATGATGCGGTTATCGTACACTTCCACTTCCTTGGCCGCAAGGATGATGATGCCCGTGCCCGGCGGCACGATACCCACAATATTGCCCGCTGGCGCAAAGTTGCTGTGGTTGTTCTCGATGATCTCGTTGTCGTAAATCTTGCAGTCGCGCCCGTTGCCCGCCGGCAGCTCGGGCAGGTCGAAGACGAGAATGCCGCCGGTGTTGTTTTCTGAGCGGTTGTTATAGACTTCGGCCTGGGTGCAGTTTTCAATTTCGATACCCGCAACATTCTCATAGGCGTAACAGTCGCGGACCACCACATCCGTACATTGGCCCACGTAGATACCCGCATCCGAGGCGTAGCTGGCTTCACAGTCTTCGATCAGCACATTGGAGCTGGAAACGGGGTACAATCCGTACCCCCCGTTGGATTCGTCCGCGCCGCCGCGCCAGCTCGTTTTGACGTTACGGATGGTGATGCCCGCGCAGTCCTGCAGCTTAATGGCATCCCCTTTGGTGTCTAGCACGGTAAAGCCCTCCAGCGTCACGGAATCGGCGGTAATGCGCAAGCCCTCTGCCCCAGCTTTCTGGTGGTGGAAAG
>JAAAOU010000404.1 GCA_009908745.1 Bacteroidota bacterium | reverse complement strand
GTCGGAGGGCATTCGTGGCTACAAAACCGGGCGCTGTGCCGCTTTCAGCTCCAATAGTATGGGAACACTGATCTGACTGATCGCACTGATCCGACTGATCTTGGCACCCACTCCGTGGCTGCGCTAGGCGGACGTGCTTGCCGTGCAGGCCGCAGCGTCTGCACCGATCAGTACAATCAGTCCTATCAGTGTTGCTATTCACCTCATTGCAAAAAAAATCACCAACCCCACCCAACGCCCCACCCCAAACTCCCGTGTAGGTAAGTGAACGCTTCCCCCATCCGGGCCCGGTACGGAAAGCCAACAGTAAAAAACAAAAATAGACCACCAGCAATGAAGAAGCTCACCACCCTAATTTTCACCCTGCTTATAGGCGGGGCTTTACAAGCACAAAGCCTGCAGCTCAACATCAATGGCAATGTAGCCTACACGAATGGCGACCCCGTACCGGGCATCGAAGTCAATATCCATACCGATTCCTTGCCCAGCGGCAATATCTATTTTGTCACCGCTATTACGGACGCAGATGGAGACTACAGCGCAACCATTTATTTAGACGACCAAGACACCCAAGGGCAGCTATACGCCACCGCCACCAACTGCGATCAAACCTTGCTATACGGACAAGGCTCTTGGTCCCCCGGCAATATGCAAGCAACGATTGATTTCACCTACTGTGAGGTACCGTCGAACTGCCAAGCGTATGTATATCCTAATTACCAATCAAATACGGTAGAAGCTAACACCTGGGGCGGCGTACCGCCTTACCAATACCTGTGGGACAACGGGGCGACCACACCAAGTATCCCTGTTGATGGCAGCGGCACCTACTGTGTGACGGTAACAGATGCCACGGGTTGCACGGCCACGGCATGCTACGACGCCGGTTCCACCCAAGACTCCTTCTGCTTCGTACAGCTATGGTTAGATGAAACAGCCAATGACGCAGCCCTTACCGCTGATGCGTCTGGTTTCCCTGCCATTGACTACCATTGGAGTACCGGAGACACAACGGAGAGCATCACCGTTACCCAAGCTGGGACGTATTGCGTCACCACAACCGACAACGAAGGCTGTTCCTCATCGGCCTGCATCAATTACACGCCTACCAATTGCAGCGCCAATATCATCGCCGACGCAGCAGCGGGCTCCCTGACGGCCCAAGGGGATGGACAGGCCCCATTAGCTTATGAATGGAATACAGGCGAAACTACGCCAACCATTATGATAGACCCCGCTGTCAGTTTTTACACCGTAAGTATCACCGATGCACAAGGCTGCCTCGCAACAGCCAGCTACTTCTACAGCGGCGGAGCAGATACTAGCTGTACGGTGGCTATCTCGCCAATACAAGGAGGGGCTGGTTTGGAAGCGACCGCCTCCGGCACTTTGCCCTTCAGCTACGAGTGGAGCACTGGCGCCACCACCGCTGTGATAACCGACATCGTGGACGGCACCTACTGCGTGACGGTTACCGACGCCACAGGTTGCACGGCTAGCGAATGTACCACCGTTACAACTGCCCCGAGCAACTACACCGTAGACGGGTATGTGTACTTACCAGACAGCATCACCGATGCCACCTTAGAAGGCTGGGTGTACCTCATACAGTACGACAGTTTGGAGGAGACCTTGACGGCTGTAGATACCGTGCCCTTACAATCCTTGCCCGGGGGAGCTGTAGCGTATTATGAGTTCCCACCGCAACCTTACAGCGGCAGCTTCCTCATCAAAGCCGCCCTATCACCCGGCTCTGATGGCTACGACGACCACTTGCCCACCTACTTCGGCAACGTACTGTGGTGGGACGAGGCCAACAGCATCAGCCTGCCCAACAACGGCTGGTGGTGGCATAACCTTACCTTGGTCGAGGGTGACAATCCCGGCGGCCCCGGTTTCATCGGCGGCTATGTGGCGGATGGTGCCAATTTGCTCGTCGGCGAAATTGAGGTGCGGGAAGACGACCCCATGGCGGGCGTTTCTATCCTACTGCTAAACGAGGCGGAGGAGCCTGTCGCTTACACTTATACCGATGAAGAGGGTGTATTTGCTTTTCCTAGCCTAGCCTGGGGGACGTACAAGGTCGTCATTGAACATCTAGGCTACGAGCAAAAGTACTACTGGGTCACGCTGAGCCCGGACACTCCAAGTGCGGACGGCCTGGTTTTTGAAGTCGGCAGCGGAAGCATCACGGAGGCGGAAGAAGTACAGCCCCCAAGCCCGGTGACCCTATTCCCCATACCCGCTACTGATTACCTGACGGTGCAAGCCGAGCAGCTGCGGGGCCTGGAAACGGTGGAAATCTGGAACGCACAGGGGCAGCGTTTGCTCAACCTCCGCCCAAACACCCTAGAAAGTGGGACCTTGCAAATCGATGTTTCCGCTTTCCCGGCTGGCGTTTACTGGCTGCGCGTGCAGATCGGCCAGCAATTCTCCACCCGGCAATGGATCAAACAATAGCAAGACGGTACTATGCCCAGCTGCCGGCATTTCTGGCGGTTGGGCTTTCCATTGCACCGCTTTGCTAGCAAAACCATTAACTTACGCCAAACAACCCCATAGGCTTGAAGGTAGACCCTACACTGCTCAAAGACTGCGCCAAAGGCAACCGCAAGGCACAATTTGCCCTGTACCAGCAGTGCTACCCGACCTTGATGGAGGTGTGCTTGCGTTACCGCAAAAACGAGGCAGACGCCGCCGCCATGCTTAACCAAGCGTTCCTGAAAATCCTGAGCCAATTGCACCGCCGGCCAGCAAAAGCCCCCTTCGAAGCTTGGGCCAAGCGCATCACGATCAACACCCTGATTGACGACTTTCGCAAAAACCGCAAAGTGAAAGAGTTGATCGCCGCCACGGATATACAAGAGCTGCCAGAAAGTTACAGCGGCGTCAACTACAACGAAGCCGAACAGCAGTTCGACGCGGAGCAGTTGGAAGCCATGATCCGGCAATTGCCCCCGGTAAGCGCCAAGGTATTTAACCTGTATGCCATTGACGGCTACCCACACGCGGAAATCGCCGAATTGCTGGGTATCAGCGCCGGCACCTCCCGCTGGCACTTGGCCTCCGCCCGTAAAAAACTGCAGGATATGATGAAGAAAAACATGAATTCACCAAAAATCGCGAAATGAGTATGGAACCCATCGACGATTTTTTCAAGAAGAAATTCGAGGAGCGGGACGTACCGTTCAACGAGGCGCACTGGGCCGCAGCGCAGCAATTGCTGGACAAGCAGCAAGCGCGGCGCCGTGCCATTTGGTGGTGGTGGGCAGGCTTTATGGGCGTTGTGTTGGCGGTGGCCGTATTTATAACTTGGCCGGCTTGGTGGATGCCCTCGCCCTACACGCCCAATGCTAGCCTTCAGGCATTGCCGATTCCGGAAAAGCAGGAGGTAGCTGCTTCTAAGCAACAAGTGGCCGAAAGACCGGCTCCCCCTAGCACCAAGCTAAATGCCCCAACCACTGCCACTACGCAGCCTGCAAAAGCAGTGCCCGTGTCCCCATCGCCATCGGGCCCGCCTGCAAGCAGCCCAACTTCTACAGCGGGCCCTTTGGCTTCCAATCCGAGCAGCGTAGCAACCAATGCCGTCACCGTAGATAGCGCCGCAGCACCCCCCGCCGCTCAAGAAGCCCCGCTGACGCCCCTTCCGGCATTGGCTTTTTCGGTTGAACCGGAAGCGGTGAGCCCGGCAGCGGCACTTGCTACTACTGTGAAACCGGCAGGAAAATGGCATACATCTACCTTGATGGGAGGCCGTATCTACCCAACGCAAGGCAAAGTAGGGCCCGTATTGGGAATCAGGGTAAGCTACGCCCTAGCCAACCGCTGGTCGCTTTATGCTGAGGCCTTATACCATGCCCGGCCAGTGGCGCCAAGCCTGACCCAGCGCAGTTTGCAACAGCAATTTGGCTTTGGGCGGAACGAACAATCGTACGAGCTACAGGCCACTAGCCTGCACTATGCCGATGCCAACCTTGGTGCTTCCTACCGCTTTTCGCGCCACATTATCTATGCGGGCGGCGGCCTTTCCTATCTGGCGGGAGCGCGCGGGCAACTGCGACAGGCGATCAAAGCGGAGTCGGCTGTAGACTTTGCGCCCCAGCAAACGACGGAAGAAGGGTGGATCGATACCGGGGGACTATCCGATTTTCAACTGCGCGCCCAAGCCGGGTACGAATGCCGGCTACTGCCACGGCTCGGCCTGCACCTGCGCGCACAGTACCGTATCAGTGCGGATGCCGCCCCTTTAGCGCTTGACGCCCCACTATCAATTGACGTGATGCTAAATTATTCGTTATGGTAAAAAATTGTATTCGCTCACTGGCCCTGCTCATCGTTGTAGTAGCCTTGAGTTGCGAACCCGTCGAGCTGCCCGAGCCGCAGTCGGATGAGCCGGTGTTTACGCTCAGTGGCACCCTTGACGGCGCGTCCTTCACCTTGGCAGCCGGTATCGATCAATACTTTATGTTTACGGATGCATACCCTGTGGACGACGGCCGCTACATCGCCGAGGGGCGGCTGGCAGAGCTGGATTGCAGTAGTGATTGCCTGCCGAGCTGGCGGTTTGAGTTCAAAGGCAGCCCCGAACGGCTTAGCAACTTACTGGGCGCCGACACCGTTGGTTACACCCAGCCCGGCCGCGTCACCGTAGACACCAGCTACCGTTTGCATCTGCAAGCTTCTTCCACCCACCTGCTCAACACCGCTGTCTTGCAGCACCGCTGGCTGCTTAACGACAGCCTTGTAGCTACCGATGCGACACTGAGCCTCCCTGTACAATTGGATAACGAATACCCCCTCGCTTTGGAGACCCTGACCGAAGACAGCTGCTACAGCTACACCGAGCAGGTGATCCGGGCTAGGCCGCAAGCCCCACAGTGCGCCGCGAATTTTTACATCGACAGTACATTATTGGACGCAAGCGTGATCGCCACTGCCCTTCCCGATGGTGAGCTGCCGGCGCAGTTTTTATGGCAAGATTCTATCCCGGGGGACGTCATTACCTTCCCCACGCCGGCTACGGCCACCTCCCTCTGCCTGCAAGCCACCTACGCCGACGGCTGTACCGCCCGCTCTTGCCAAATGATACAGCCCGCCATAGGCAGCTTCCCCACCTCCACCTGCCGCAATGCCATCGTCAGCGAAACGCGTATCGACACTTCAACCGTTGTGGTGCCTGACATCGCCGAAGGGGTGAGTATACACTACCAAAACGAAGACGGGATTTCGTATTCTTCCAACGCTGGGCAACAACCTACGGGGTCTTATTTCCGCATCTTGGAAGCTAGCCCATTTGAGAATAATGCCGCCGGCCAGCCGACGATAAAGCTTACCGTGGCTTTTCGGTGCCAACTCTTTACGCAGCAGGGGGATCCGTGGCGTGCGGTAGAAGGGGAAGGAGTTATCGCTGTAGCTTTGCCCTAACCCAAAATGAGGAGGCAAGGCCAGAGCCCAGTCGCACTCTGCGCATAGTCGAATGACCGGATTTTCATGAAACGGGATGAAAAAATGGCTTACCTAGCCACCGCCTGACGTTTGTTGCCAGCATTACCGATAGGAATGGATACGCCAACCCCCATGACGGGTGTGCCCCAAGGCGTAGGCTCCATCTTGGGTTGCAAGCGCAAGCTAAGGTCATCGCTGATATCGAAGGTTTTGAGGTGGGCATCGACATAGGCTTCCATGGCTTGCAGGACGTAGACGAGGAACATGCCGACGTAGGCCATCTGCGTATTTTTGTCAAACTGATCGCGCAAGGAGCGCAAGCTGCGTTCGCTGTCGATGGTCGTACCCGAAAATTCGTGAGGCTCCCCGTCCCGTTTGAGTTCCAGGGCATCGCGCAGCCGTCGAAAGTTGGATTGATTATAGTCAATAGTGAAGCCCATGCCGATAATGGCACCGTAGACGAGCGGGAGTTTCCACCAGCGTTTGTTGTAGACCTGCCCACCGCCGGGGATGGCCAAAGAAAGGATGGCGGCCTTTTTGGGGTCGGGGTAGCCCTGTGTAAACCAATTGTCTTTGGGGGCCTCCTCCTTTGACAAAGAGTCGTTTTTGGCCATAGACTCTTCCACGGTGGGTATGGAGTCGGTTTGTTGGGCACTAAGGTTGAACATGCCCCATAGCAAGCAGGGTAAAATCAGTACAACTCGTTTCATACTTCGTATAACGCGGCAAAGTCTGTATTGTGATATAGAAAAGGCGGGTTTAGCCATCTGTTCACATTTGTTGCGAAAAAGCGCCAGCCAGTTTTAGCCGTTACTACCGTAGTGCGGCCGTAAGGGCAGGCCACGGCATCAAATTTCGATTTCCATCTGCTCCAAGAAGTGGTTCAGTTCATCCACCGAGTTGAACGGCAGGACGATTTGCCCTTTGCCGGCTTTTTCGTCTTTCAGCTTCAGGTCGATGCGCTTGGAGCCCA
The DNA here is from genome assembly GCA_009908745.1 of Bacteroidota bacterium. Taxonomy (GTDB): domain Bacteria; phylum Bacteroidota; class Bacteroidia; order Chitinophagales; family Saprospiraceae; genus Phaeodactylibacter. Next base: position 897 of record JAAAOU010000404.1, on the reverse strand, counting down.
TTTTGCTGCGCATTTCGTGGAGTATAGCTTGGTAGCTGTCCGGCAGCTTAGACTTACGCTTCGCTTTTTGCCCGTAGGAACGCACCAGTTTTTCCGTCTCGCGTACATTCAAGCCGTCCTCCAATATCTTATCGAGCACTTTCTTTTGCAGCAGCTTATCGCTTAGCCCCACAATGGCCCGGCCGTGCCCCATGCTGATGGTGCCTTCTTTCAACGCTTTCATAACCTCCAGATGCACTTCCAGCAGGCGCAGGTAGTTGGTGATGGTCGGGCGCTTTTTGCCTACCCGTTCGGCCAGCTTCTCGTGGGAGATATTGAATTCTTCAATCAGACGGTGGTAAGAAAAGGCAATCTCCATAGGGTTGAGGTCCTCGCGCTGAATGTTCTCCACCAGCGCCATTTCCGTCATCTCCTGATCGCTCGCGATGCGGACGTAGGCCGGGATTTCATTCAAGCCCGCCAGCTGTGCGGCTTTCCAACGGCGTTCCCCAGAGATGATTTGGTATTCCTCGGCGCTAAAGCGGCGCACGGTGATCGGCTGAATCAGGCCGTAGGTTTTGATCGACTCGGCAAGCTCCGTCAGCGATTCCGGCTCGAACTCCTTGCGGGGCTGATCGGGGTTGGGGGCAATCTGACGGAGGGGCAGCATAGCGACTGTATTAGCCAGCTCCTTGCTCACCTTCTCCGGCTCTTTTTGGATGTCTTCTTCTGTCACGCTGAAGTAAGACAGCCGGCCCGAGCTTTTGCCAGCCGCCGTACGCAGCGAACTCTTCAGGTCGTCTGCACTGACGTTCCTCTTTTTCCGTTTAATACGCTTCGCCATATTCCGTTTTTTGTGGGTTACTCCGCCCAGGCGCCGGCTGTGCTCTTGATGCGGTCGTTGTTGTTCTTCAGAAA
>JAAAOU010000317.1 GCA_009908745.1 Bacteroidota bacterium | reverse complement strand
GGCAATACCAACGGTATGGCGGAGGAATTCGACTGGTTCCTAGAAGAGCTGGGCGATTTCCAGTTTGCGCTGACCCGGCCCTACTACGACCTGAAAGAAAAACAACAGCCCGGCAGTGGCGGCTTATTCAGTATCACGATTAACCCTACCACTTGCAAAGGCTGCATGGAATGTATAGAAGTCTGCAACGATGACGCCCTGCGCCCCATCACCCAAACCGAAGATTCGATAGCGACCCTGCGGCAAGACTGGGACCTGTGGACGGACCTGCCCAATACGCCGGAGGAATACAACCGTATTGATGACCTGGAAGAAAAGATCGGCCCGCTGGAAACCCTGCTGCTCAACAAAGAAGCCTATCAAAGCTTTGCAAGCGGCGACGGGGCTTGCTTGGGCTGTTCCGAAAAATCAGTGGTCCACCTGTTTACCGCTACGGTAGAGTCCCTCATGCAGCCGCGCATCAAGAAGCATGTGGCGCACCTGACGGAGTTGATCAACCGCCTAGAGGAGCACATACAGCAACGGCTCTTCAGCTCCGTGAACGTGAGCGACGCCGAGATGATGAGCAAGATCGTTTCTGAAATGAGCTCGGGCGACCTCACTGTTTCCGGTATCGCCAGCCGTTTTGAGTCGGAAAAAGGCACACAGCCGATCGACCAAGAGTGGTTGCGCGAAGTTTCTCAGCTGCTTGCCAAACTGAAGAACCTCAAGTGGAAATACACGGAAGGCCTGACCGGCAAGGGGCGCACTACCATGGGTATGCTCAACGCTACCGGCTGTACCTCCGTATGGGGCAGTACTTATCCGTACAATCCTTACCCCTTCCCTTGGGCCAACCACCTCTTCCAAGATTCTCCATCTATGGCGATGGGCGTCTTCGAAGGGCACATGGCCAAGATGGCGGAAGGCTTCAAGACGATCCGCAAAGCAGAGCTGATGCTCGACGGCAAATACGACCCGAGCGAGCACGATGAATTCCTCACTTATTTCAACTGGAAACAGTTTACGGACGAAGAGTGGCTGCTGTGCCCGCCGGTGGTGACCCTGGGCGGTGACGGTGCCATGTACGACATCGGTTTCCAAAACCTGTCGCGCCTCATGGCTTCCGGCAAGCCCATCAAGGTAATTACTGTAGACACGCAAGTGTACTCCAACACGGGCGGCCAAGCATGTACTTCTGGCTTCATCGGCCAAGTCTCCGACATGGCAGAGTACGGCAAGGTCTGGAAAGGCAAGCCTGAGCCGCGTAAGGAGATTGGCTTGATCGCAATGGCACACCGCAGTACCTATGTCCTGCAAGCCACCCTGGCAAATACCAGCCACATGATCGAAGGCTTTATCGACGGCCTGATGACCAAGCGGCCCGCGTTGTTCAACCTCTACACCACCTGTCAGCCCGAGCACGGTGTTGCCGATGATGTCGGTGCACACCAAGCAAAGCTGGCGGTAGAGTCCCGCGCGTACCCGATCTACAAGTACAACCCGGATTTGGGTATCAAGCCCGAAGAGGCCTTTGACCTCAGCGGCAACCCGGCCATGCACGACACTTGGCCGACCTACGAGCTCAAATACCTCGAAAACGGCCGCGAGAAGCGCATGGAGGTGGCGATGACGTTCGCCGATTTTGCCATCACTGAAGGCCGCTTCCGCAAACACTTCCGCAAAGTGCCGCGCGAAGCCTGGAACGACAACATGGTCGTCTTGGCCGACTTCCTCGAAATGAGCGCTGAAGAGCGGGAAGGCAAATTCCCCTTCATCTGGGCGGTAGATCACCAACAGCACCTCAGCCGCGTACTCGTGGCAGAAACGATAGTAGAAGCCTGCGAAGAGCGCCGGGACTTCTGGATCATGCTGCGGGCGATTGCCGGCGTGGAGAAGCCTGCCGAAACTGCACCGGAAGACCTTGAGGGCAAGATTCGGAACGAAGTGGTCAGCAATATCGCCAAAGGCCTGATGAAAATGGCTGCGGGGGGCGAGTTGGAAGTGGAAATTGGGAATTTGGAGGTCGGAAAGCGGAAGTCGGAAGTGGGAAATGGGAAGTCGGAAAACGGAAATGGGAAGTCGGAAAACGGAAATGGGAAGTCGGAAAACGGAAATGGGGAGTCGGAAAGCGGAAAGCGGGAGTCGGAAAGCGGAAAGCGGAAGTCGGAAGGGGGAAGTAATGGCATGGCCCCTTGGATAGAAACCGATGATTGCACGGCCTGCGATGAATGCATCAATATCAACCCCAATATTTTTGCCTACAACAACGACAAGCGGGCGTACATCAAGGACCCCAACGCCGGGCCGTACGAAGATTTGGTGAAGGCTGCGGAGAAGTGTACCGCTCAGGTCATTCACCCTGGCTTGCCTGCGGACCCGACCGGGCAGGAGAAATGGATTAAGCGAGGCGAAAAGTATAACTAATGGGTTTATTCAATTTCGGACATATACTGACGATGAAATGGTTTGCTGCACAAACCGATTCCATGTCTGCATTAACGCAGCGACTGGGGCTGCCCCTGCGTGGCATCCCCAATCGTTATGCGTCAAAAACCTTCCGCAACGGCGTACACCCGCCGGAGCACAAGAGCGAGACTGATGGGTTACCCATAAAACAGTTCCCCTTTGCGCCGCTTTTGGTCCTGCCTACCGCGCAGCACATTGGCGCACCTTCCAAGATTATCGTCCGGGAGGGGCAGGAAGTGGTGCGCGGGCAGTTGCTGGCGGAAGCCGACGGTTACGTTTCTGTACCCCTGCACGCGCCGGTCTCGGGCCGGGTGCGCAAGATCGCGAACGTGCCTACGGTAAAGGGGGAAATGGCACCGGGTATCTACTTGGAAGCTTTTCCCGCCTCCGGGCAGGAAGTGCTGGAGGGCGAGGGCATCGACTACAAAACCGCTACACAAGATGACATCCTGCAAGGCATACAAAATGCCGGGATCGTCGGCTTGGGCGGCGCTGCCTTCCCCACCCACGTCAAGCTGAAAGTGCCGGACGATAAGCCCTGCGAAGTGCTGATGCTGAACGGCATTGAGTGCGAGCCTTACCTGACGACCGACCACCGCGTTATGCTGGAACAATCGGAAGATATCTTCACGGGCATTCGCTATTTACTGAAGTCGACGGGTGCAGAGCGGGTCATCATTGGTATTGAAGCCAACAAACAGGACGCGGCGGACCACCTCTCCCGTAACATCCCGGAAGATTTGCCGGTGAGCGTGGAGGTCGTGCCGGTCAAGTACCCGCAGGGTTCAGAAAAGATGCTGATCACCGCGCTGCTGGGTAAGGAAGTCCCCTCGGGCGGCTTGCCCATTGATGTCGGGGTGGTGGTAGTAAACGTAGCCACCACCGCAGAGATTGGCCGGCTGCTGCCCCGTGGCCGGGGTATACAGGAGCGGGTCGTGACCATCACCGGGCCCGGTGTAGAAAAAAAGGGGAACTACTTAATTCCAGTGGGGACGCCTCTGCGCTTTGTGCTGGAGCAGGTCGGTGTAGCCGATGACCTCAGCGAAGTGTACCTAGGCGGGCCAATGATGGGCATGGCAGTGTCGGACTTGGATATTTCGATCACGAAAGGCAGTTCCGGTATTGTTGCCTTTACCGAAAAAGAAGTCTCGCGAACGGACAAAATATACCCCTGCATCAAGTGCGGATACTGCGTGGATGCGTGCCCGCTATCCCTCAACCCCTCGCAGCTGGGCATACTAGCCAAGTTTGAAGCTTACGACGAGATGGCAGACCACCATCACTTGATGGACTGTTTCGAGTGTGGCTCCTGCTCCTACGTTTGCCCCTCCAACATCCCGTTGGTACAGTATTTCCGAATGTCGAAGGCGATCGTCCGCAAGCGGGCGGCGGCCCAAAAAGAAGCAGCGAATGTTTAAACAGACCCTGCATATCAGCACCTCTCCTCACCTGAAGCGCAGCATCGGCACGGACGATATCATGCGGAACGTGGTTTGGGCACTGTTGCCTACCTCTGCTTTCGCTGTCTTTTCGTTCGGGCTGAGTGTGTTTTTGCTATTGATGACCGCTGTTGCGGCGGCGGTACTGACCGAGCATGTACTTTGCCGGTTGTCCGGCCAACAGAGCACGGTCGACGATTGGTCGGCGGTAATCACTGGCTTGTTATTGGGGCTCACGCTTGTGGGTAGCGTGATCGCTATTGCGCTGGGCAAGTTTGCCTTCGGGGGGTTGGGGTACAACACCTTCAATCCGGCTCTGGTCGGCCGGGCGGTCTTGCAAGCGGCTTTCCCGGTGGCGATTACCACCTGGCATCCCGCTTTTTTGGACGGCCGTTTTTCGGCTATTCCCAGCTCGACCCTGGCGTTACCGTTTATGGAACCACATTACGATGCCATATCGGGGGCTACGCCTTTGTCGGCATTTAAGTTTGACCAAGTGACCACCTCTTCTGCCGACCTGGCGATGGGGCTGGTCAGCGGCTCGGCCGGGGAGACCTGCGCGGTGCTTATCCTGCTGGGCGGCATTTACCTTATCGCCCGCAAAATGATGAACTGGCGCATCCCGGTAGCCCTACTGCTGACGGTGTATGTACTCAGCGGTATTGTGCACTGGTTTAGCCCGGAGGCTTATCCCTCGCCCAGCTTTATGCTATTTTCCGGCGGCTTGATGCTGGGGGCCATCTTCATGGCTACGGACATGGTCGCTTCCCCCCTTACGCCTCCGGGGGCGGTACTGTACGGGGTGCTGATCGGGCTGCTCGTAGTAGTCATCCGCTTGTGGGGCGGTTTGCCGGAAGGCGTGATGTACGCTATCCTGCTGGCAAATGCTATATCGCCCCACATCGACAAAGCCTTGCAGCCCCGCGTTTACGGAACCGTGAAAAAATCCAAAGCTGCATGAGTGAGACCCTGAACATACCGAAAGGCGCCACGGGCAACAGCCGTAAGATGCTGACTGCTATGGTGGGTATCGGTTTGATGTGCGCCTTGCTCATCGTGCTGACTTATGAGGGTACGAAGCCGATTATTGCAGACAACAAAGCCGAGGCGCTGGAGCAGGCCATTTTCAAAGTTTTGCCCGGTACGGCTACTACCGCTGCTTATACGTGGAACGGGGAAACTTTCGTGCCGACGGAAGAACAAACGGATGGTGGCCAACGGGTATACGCGGGTTTTAGCGAAAGCGGCAGTCTTACCGGCTTTGCTTTGCCAGCGGTAGGGCAAGGGTACGCTGGCAATATCCGCGTACTGTATGGTTACGACCCCGAGCAGGAAGCGGTTGTCGGTTTTTATGTACTCGAAAGCAAAGAAACGCCTGGCTTGGGAGATAAAATTGAGAAAGACCCCGCCTTCCTCGCCAACTTTGAGGAACTGTCGGTACCTCTAAATGCGGCGGGCGACGCTTTGAAACAAGAAATCCGCTACGTCAAAAGCGGCGAAAAGCAAAACCCTTGGGAAGTCGATGGTATCACCGGCGCCACCATTTCCTCGCAGGCGGTGAGCGACGCTTTGAGTGAAAGCACGGCCGAGTGGGTGCCAAAGCTGCATCAGGCGAAAAACCAATTTCAACCACAAACGCAAAGCGATGAATAAGCCAAGCGAAAAAAAAGGATTCTTTGCGACCCTGGAGGAGAACCCTTCAGCGGATACCTTCCTGCGCGGCTTGTGGAAAGACAACCCGGTCTTTGTGCAGGTGCTGGGCATGTGCCCGGTGCTCGCCGTGACCAATACCGCAGAGAATGCCCTGGCTATGGGGCTGGCGACGGCTTTTGTGATGCTGATGTCGAATGTATTGGTGTCTTCCCTGCGCCGGTTTATCCCCAAGCAGGTGCGTATTGCGTCCTACATTCTCATCATCGCCACCTTTGTGACGATTACGGATTACGCGATCATGGCCATCAGCGTGGAGCTGCACAAGAGCTTGGGCGCATTCATTTCGCTCATTGTGGTGAACTGCCTGATTTTGAGCCGGGCGGAAGCATTTGCCTCTAAGAATACGATCGGGCGGTCGGTACTCGATGCACTGGGTATGGGCGTGGGGTTCACCTTCGCTTTATTGTGCCTGGGGGTGGTGCGGGAAGTATTGGGCAACGGCAGCATTTTTGGCCTGGCGCTTTTCCCGGATACTTTTCAAGAATGGATAGTGATGATTCTGCCGGCGGGTGGCTTTTTCACCCTGGCGATTTGGCTGTTGCTATTTAACATTATCAACCAAAAACGAGCGGCGACATGAAAGAGGAATCCCTGTGGTACATTTTTATCAACGCCAGCCTGATCAACAACTTTGTGTTGGCCTACTTCTTAGGTATCTGTCCTTTTTTGGGCGTATCCGGCAAGTTGGAGACGGCTACTAAGATGGGCGGCGCGGTGACTTTTGTGATGCTCATCAGCTCGGTTTGTGCTTACGGTATCAATGCATTTCTGACAGCCGTTGGCGCACCTTTCTTACAGTTGATCAGCTTTATCGTGGTCATTGCTTCTACGGTGCAGTTGGTAGAAATGTTTGTGCGCAAGATGAGCCCGGCGCTTTTCCGCGCCCTCGGCATATTCTTGCCGCTGATTACGACCAATTGCGCGATCCTCGGCCTGGCGCTTTTCCAAACGCAGAAAGGCTATGGTTTCGTAGAAAGCTTGACGTATGCCTTAGGTGCCGGAGCGGGCTTTACCCTTGCTTTGGTGCTGATCGCCGGTTTGCGGGAACGCCTCGATTTCGCGGATGTGCCGGGTACGGTGAAGGGTACGGCGCTGACCTTGCTGATAGCGGGGATTTTGTCGCTGTCGTTTATGGGGTTTGCGGGGTTGGGGGGATGAAGAAATGTAAAATGTAAAACTGGACAATGTAAAATGTAAAAGTGGCATACAGGGCGTGTACGCCTACGGGGGCAGCGAGCTGCCTGTCGCTTGGGGGGATGAAGAAATGTAAAATGTAAAACTGGACAATGTAAAATGCCTCGCCCGCCGTAGCAGTGCGAAGGTGGGTAAAAGGGGCATACAGGGCGTGAGGGAGCAGGTCAAGGCTGAGGTTGAGGCGAGCAGGGTCATATTCGCCCGCCGCGGCAGCGAGCTGCCTATTGCCTCTGAGGAAGAAGGCAGCTTGCTGCCGCCACCGGGGTACATGTCGTGTATGCCTCAACCTCAGCCTCGACCTTGACCAAGTGACAGCACCGGCAGTAAATGATTGATAATTTTAATTCGAGGGCAACCTCACAAAAATAAAAATTATGACCACCTCATTACTCTTCGGTTTCTTAGGCGTTGTCGCCTTGATGCTGTACTGGCTGCTGATACAGAACCTGTGGCGGCAGACATTCGCCGATCAGGTTTCGGACGAGGATGTGCTGGCGGAGCGGCGCAGCTGCGGCGATTGCGGG
>JAAAOU010000275.1 GCA_009908745.1 Bacteroidota bacterium | reverse complement strand
CGAACAGTCGGGCCGCTATGCTTTGATCCTCGACTATGCGTACGGCCGGGAGCCTTTCACCCACAACTGGGCACTGGGCAGCGCTTGGCAGGCCGAGCTGGTATTCTACCGGGGCAGCTACCCCCTGCGGGCACTGGTCAAAACCGCACAGCCCCACCGGCAGGCCCTCGAGCAGCTCGCCGGCTACCCCAACTTGCAAGCCTTCAGCCAAGCCTACGCCGCCGCACTATCTGATAACCCCTGGATATTCACCTACCCCGCTTTGCTCGAAGCGGTACGCCTTTCTCGCAACAACCAACAGCCGGTACTGACCGACCCCGCCCAGCTCGCCATACCGGTACAGGCCGAAGACACCGTGCTGTGGAGCCTGATGGCGCTTACCGCTGGCCAACCGGCTGCTCTTTTTGGCGAGTGGAACGGCGCAAGCTTTACCCCTCTTTCCGTTTTGCAGGGCGGGCGTGTGATACCGCTGCAAGGGCAGAATACCTTGGATGAAGAAGGTTTTTGACCAACCGGGCATGACTTTTCTTTGTTCTTACGTCAAAAGAGCAGACTAAGACTTACGGCATCATGAGAAAACTCGCCCTTTACCGATACCTTTTGCTTGTACTGCTTGGGATGGGGAGTTCGTTGTCTGCGCAGCAAGCTCTGCCCCAAGCTATCAACTCCACCTACAACGAGCACCACGCATTAGTAGCAGCCGCTGGCGACCACCTTTACTTCGTACGCGAAGGCCATCCCCGCAATCAAGGCAGCAAAGACTCACCCGATATATGGCTCAGCAAGCGGCAAGCTGATGGCAGTTGGGCGAAAGCCATCAATGCCGGTGCACCGCTCAACTCCTCAGCAACAGACCTTATCGCCGGCTTCACCATTTCCAGCCAGCAGCTCTATGTCTATCGCCCGCAGGACAGGGCGCTTTTCGCGTACGAACGGCAAGGGCGGTTTTGGCAACAGCCACAGCGGCAGCAGATCGAAGGGGAAGCCCACTACGGCAAGCTGCTGTGGTGTATGGTCACCCCCGACAACCGAGTACTGCTCAGTGTGTACCAAAAAAATGGCAACAGCGACATTTACGTCAGTTTTGCTAAAGGTGCGCACACTTGGTCTGCCCCAAAGCCGCTCCCAGCGACCATCAATTCCAATGCCCGGGAAAAAAGCGCATTTGTAGCGGCTGACCAACGCACGCTTTACTTCGCCTCTGATCGCCCGGGTGGAGCCGGCGGCTTCGACCTTTACCGCAGTGTACGCTTGGACGAAAGCTGGGAAAGATGGAGCGATGCACAAGCCATGAGCAGCGGCATTAACACAGCAGCCGATGAGTATTGCCTCAGCGTGCCGGCAGGGGGGCAGCATGGTTACTTTGCCCGCCGCGATAAAACACAGACCGATATTTGGGCCGTAGAATTACCGCAACCCGAACAGCCCGCCCCCATGCTGTTGCTCAAAGGGCAGGTACAGGCAGTCCGCGGCCAACTGCCGCAACAAGCATCTTCCGAAGTGCGCATGACCCCTTCTGCGGCTAATTCGCCCTTCACGGTGGCCACTACCGACGAGGAGGGCCGCTTTCAGGTGCTGTTGCCCCCAGATGCTGAAGGCAGCCTGATAGCGGAAGCCCCCGGCTATTTCCCAGTTAGCCAGCCTTTGCCCAGTATGCCACCGGCGCCTCAGGATGTGGATACCGAGTACGCGCTGGCTTCCGTTGCCGGCCAGGCCGCCTACCAAGAACGCAATGCCGCCATCGAAGAGCTACAGCTTTATCTGCGCAAGCTCGACGATGAGCTTCTGGACCTGCAGCGCCAACGTGAAGCGGCCAAACAACGGTTGCGGGCAAAAGCCGAGATGGACCATACCGCTTTCTCCGACCCAGAGATCGAGGCCCTCCGCCACAAGTACAACTACTTCTTGCTAGAAGCGGAAGAACTACTGCCCGACACCGTGAAACTGCCCGAAGACCGGCCCGGCGAAAAGGCCGATACGGAGCGCGAGGTAGCCGATATGAAAGCCCGGTTCCAGCGGTACTACATCCGCGAAAAGTCAAAACAATACGCCGAACAAGAAATGGAAGATGGCCAAGAGCTCCTCTGGCAGGAAGCCCCTACCTTTGAGGAGTTGCAAGAACAGGCGCGCCGGGAGCTCGAACAAGAACTGCAACCCGATGTGGCCCAAGTCTATGCCAAAGGCATCTCCGTGCGCGAGCGGGAAGAAGCCGTGCCGCAGCTTACCGAGGAGGAGCGGGCGGAACTTAAGCGCCAACGGCAGCAGCTTCGGCAGCAGATTGCCTCGGGCTTCGAGCAGCCCCGACAGCTTTACCAGCCGGACCCCGAAAACTGGAAGGTGAAGACGCCACAGGCCAAGACCCCGCTTTGGGAACAGCGCTTGCGGGCGGACCTGAAAGACGCTATGCGCGAACAAGTACAGCAGGCTTTGGAAGCAGAAGCAGAGGAAGAACTGCAGGCTTTCGCCGAAACCGACTTGGCCTACCGGGAAGCAAAACTGCGCCAAAGCGCCGCCGAGGAAAAGCTGCAAGAACAAATGCAGCAGCAAGTACAGACGGAGCAACAATACCGTCAGGATAGAACAACGGAGACGGTAACGCCACTCGTCCCGCCCACCAACCCGCCCGCTCCTACCAAAGGGGTGCTCGAGCAGGACCTGCTGTTGATACCCGCCGAGCTCGGCCAACGTATTCCGCTAAATAGCATTACCTTTGAAGCCAACCAGAATGTGCTGTTGCCCCAATCCTACGCTGAACTCAGCCGCGTCATACAATTCCTGAATGAGAACGAGACGTTCATCGTAGAAATCGGCGCACACGTACAAGGCGAGATCAGCCATGCCAAAGCGCTGCAACTGACCAAAGAACGCGCTAAAACCGTAGCCAACTTTCTGGTCGGCAACGGTATACCAAGCGCTAGGGTGCAGCACCGGGGCTACGGCAAAGCATTCCCGCTGACCGGGCAGCCCGTTCCACAACGCCTGGAACTACGCATTATCGGAAAAGTATCGCCCTGATGAGTCAGACACCGCAGAAGGGCCGCAAAATACAGACATGAAATTTGTAGACGAACAACAGATCGACAAAGCCGCTGAAGCGCTGGAAGCCTCCCCGGAGGCCTATGAGTCCGCCGTAAAGGCTATGCGAAAAGAACAGCCGATACTGCTGGCTTACAACTTCTCGGAAAGCTTCAAAGCATTCACCGAAGAAGAGCAACAGTATTTTCTGTACCTCTCCTTGGTTATCTGGAAAGCGGTCAACGCCACCAACGGGCCGGTCCCGCAAGTTGACCTTACCCGCCTGAGTGAAATGGAGGAACACAACTGGAGCATCATCCAAAGCAGCAAAGGCAAAACGTTTCGCAGCCGGCTCGACCCCTTCTTTGAAGGCTATGACCAAGAGGACTTGCTCGCTTTTGCCGAAGACGCCCTCACACAGGATGAAGACGATGAGGAAGTCGTTTCCCGGGAAGGCCAAGAAGCTCTTTTTGTAAGCTTGAAAACGGTTATCGACGCCCTCTCGCAGCCGTCCTAACAAACTATCGCCATTGCTGTTTGTAATAAAATAATATAGCTCCTGCTATTTTATCGCGGATTGTTCGTACTTTTGCACCATCAAAAAGCGGTACAACGCGTAAGCGGGCGCTTGCCGTCTATTACGCGGCCTCAACTTGCTAACAAAAACAATTGCTATGAATCAGAATGCAACGAAGTCGCGTTACAGCGACGAAGAGTTGGAAGAATTCCGTGTGCTCATACAGGAAAAGCTGGACAAGGCGAAGCGAGAGTTGGCTTTCTACACCGAACAGATGGAGGACTTAGCTGACAACCCCGACGCTAAGGTCAAAGGGCTGGACGACGGGATCGGCACTATGGAAAGCGAGCAGCTGATCGGCTTGGCAGCCCGCCACCGCAAACACATTCAGCACCTGGAGAACGCTTTGGTACGCATCAAAAACAAGGTATACGGCGTCTGCCGCATCACCGGGAAGCTGATTTCCAAAGAGCGTCTGCGGGCCGTGCCCCACGCCACACTCAGTATCGAAGCCAAAGAAAACCGTAAGTCTAGCTAAAAGGCTAACTTCCAATCAATAATAGCCGCAAGTGGTTGTGTGGAGATACCCCCTGCACAACCACTCTTTTTTTGCCCCCCGCAAACCAAGCTTCGGCTTACTACGTTATCAAAATCGACAGAACAGAATCATCATGGGGCCATGCCCCGGGAAGGAAAAGAAAGCAGACGTTGAAAAAATCTTGGATAATCACTTTGGTTGTGGTAGGGGTCCTACTCATTGATCAGTCCCTGAAGATTTGGGTAAAAACCCATATGAACTACGGCGACAACTTCGAAATACTAGGGCTGGACTGGGCACTGATCCACTTTGTAGAAAACAATGGCATGGCCTTTGGCTTGTCCTTGGGCGGCGACTATGGGAAGCTGCTGCTTAGCCTTTTCCGTATCATAGCGGTAGGTTTTTTGATCTATTATTTGCGGTTGCTCATCAAAGCCGGCAGCAACCTGGGGTTAATGGTCAGTTTTGCCCTCATCTTGGCGGGTGCGTTGGGCAATATCCTCGACAGCGCTTTCTACGGCATTATTTTCTCCGAATCGCCCTACCACGGTGGCCTGGCCGAGTTGTTCCCTGAAGGCGGTGGCTACGCCAGTTTCCTCCACGGCAAAGTGGTGGATATGTTTTACTTCCCCATCATCAATACTACCCTGCCGGCCTGGCTCCCGCTCTGGGGCGGAGAGCCCTTTATGTTTTTCAAACCGGTATTCAATGTCGCGGATGCCGCTATTTCCATCGGCGTACTCAATATTTTGCTCTTTCAGCGCAGCTTCTTCGCCCACCCGCAGGAAGCGATGAAAAACAAGGAGGACGATGCCGCCCACCCTGAGCAGACTGAAGATGGCAGCACGCAGCAAGAACAAAAACCAGAAGAAAGCGATACGGCTTCCCCTACCGAGGAAGAAGATGGTACAATAGAGGAGGAGCGGAAGGATGACGCGCAGAAAGGGGTCTAGCCTTCCGGCAAATAAAAGATATCCGCAACCGGAAGCTGAAAAACAGGCAATGCGGGTGCAGCGGAGCACTTATCTGTTCCCTTGAAAATGGCCATCTGTGTAAGCGAGGGATCGCTGTATACATGGACCTCTTTGAACGCTGGCAATATGTGCCAAACGGTCTGTACGCCAGCCGCCCGATAATCTTGCATTTTAGACACCACTTTGTTCAATTCGTCATGGGTAGAAATGATCTCAATGAGAAAGGCAGGCACCGCCTCTTCCCCCCTTGCTAAAGATCGTATCTGAGCATCCGTCAACCAGCAGATATCCGGCCGGCGGTGATGCCCGGCAAAAAACAAGTCACTCTCCGGTATCAACTCCCCTGCTACTGTATTAGCAGCAAGTAGCTGACGGAAAAAAGTCAGTAAGTTTTTCAGTATATACAGTTGAGCGGCATTCATAGGGCTTGGGGTTTTCTCAACGCTGCCGGCCAACCACTCATACTTGTAGCCATCCTCACGGGTGAGGTATTCTTGTTGAAAGGCCTCCCAGGAAATGAACTCCGCTTGTGGCGATTGCTCTTGCGCGGTAGAAGCAGCAGACGACATAGCTCTTTTTGTACTCAATATACGCTTTTTTACTAAGAGATGCTATGGTTACCCCTAAACAAAACAGCCCCGCAGTAATCCACTGCGGGGCCGTGTCAATTATACATTTTGCGATCCTACTCTACTCCACAATAAGGCGGCGGGTCAGCACACCCTCTGCAGAAGACAGGCGGATGAGGTAAACGCCGGCCGGCATCTGACTGAGGTCAACCTGAGCCGTGAAGGCGCTGCGGAAAGCCTCCACCCGGCGCAGTTCAATCACTTGCCCGATTGGTGTCATGACAGACAGTTCGTAAGCCGTGCTCTTCAGCTGGCTAAGCTCCACCGTTGCTAAACCTTGGGTGGGGTTCGGGAACAGCTTGATCTGCTCCTGCGCCAACAGCTCGCGGGTAGCATCGCAGACGGTAATCTCGAAGTTGAGGGTCAGCATCTGTTCGCAACCGAACTCGTTGATTACCACAGCCTCAATACTGTAGACGCCTGCCTCAAAGTCCTCTGTAGAGAAGGCATCTACCGCTTCCCCGTCAATCAATAGCTCGTTGCCTTCACCTGGCTCAAAGACCAGCGGCTCCTCGTCCGTACACAGCACCGTATCCTGCGGGAACTCCACCATGGGTACTTCATTGAAGACGACCGCGATTTCGTCCGTGCCCACGCAGCCATTATCATCCGTAACAGTGACGCCGTAGGTACCATCCGTGGTAACGTCTATTGTTGATGTGGTAGCCGCGGTGCTCCACTCGTAATCGTCAAAGCCAGCACCTGCATCAAGCGTTACGACATCGCCCTCGCAGGCTTCAATCTGATCTTGGTCACTCAGCATTACCACTGGCGTAGGATTGACGATGACTTCTACAGAGTCCATCGTCATACAACCGCCCGCTGTAGTTGCCATTACCGACAGGGTGCCCGCATTTTCTACGGTTATCGTGCTGCCTTCTTGGCCGTCAGACCAGACGATGGTTTCGTAATCGTCATTGATTTCCAGCGTTGCGCTTTCGCCTTCACACAAGGTAATGCTTGCTGGCAAATCCATGATCGGGCAGCTGAGGTCTAGCTCAAACATCGCCACCGAGCCGCTCACCTCGTAGGAAACCGCCAACAGTGGCTTGCCGGCCGTAGTCGCCGCCGCCGGGATGAACGCCAAGCCTTCCGGGGCCAGGTCGCCACCCACTTGGTCTACTGTACGGGTGTTGATGTACTGCAGGAAGACCGGGGCGGCCGGGTCCGTCACATTGTACACCATCACACCGCCGATGCGCTCTAGGGCGAGGAAGGCGTAAACCGTACCGTCAATTTCAGCCGTGATTACCGCCTCTGGCTCCGGCCCTTTATCGTCGGAGCGGTCCTTGAACTCGTTCTCGTCGTCCGTGGTGTTGAAAATCTCGCCGAAGACCGGGTCGGCCGCCGTGATCTGCTCTAGGTCGTTGCCAGAGTCATAAAGCGGTGCGCCCGTAGCCGCGTCCCAGATCGTGAATGAGCGGCCGCCATAGGCGTACAACTCGTCGTAGTCGCCGTCGCCGTCCGTGTCGCCGTTGGCGGAAGTAATCCGCAGGCGGCCGAGCAGCGCCTCGTCCTTCAGCACGTCCGCATCCGGGAAAGCCGCCGGGTCAAGCACGATCTCCTCGTCGCCCACGCGGAACTCCTCGCTGAAGCCGTCGTAGTCGCGCGCATCCCCCTCGTTCGCCGTGATCAGGTACCCTTGGCCGCCTACCGTGAAGTG
>JAAAOU010000127.1 GCA_009908745.1 Bacteroidota bacterium | reverse complement strand
GGGGAATTGTATACGTTGTTGCGCATGAGGTCGCCGGGCTGCGGCCCAAAACCGATGTTGAAGTTGATGCCAACACCGCCTACGAGGTGGCAATAGCTCATGATGGTTCCGCCATTGGGTGGTGTAGCGCCGTTGTTGCAGCCTTCGCTGTAGCCGGCGGAGGGGCCGCAGTCGTCGATGGCCGTGTTGTTGCCATTCCAGGCGCAAGCGTGGGTGTGTGGGGAGCCGAGGTTGTGGCCGATTTCGTGGGCGACTACGTTGACGGTCCAGCTATAGGTAGGCACAAGGTTGTAGCTGCTGCCAATACCGCTGTAGGCGACCCCGAAATTAGGGTTGCACAGTGTGCCAACGTAGGCTACACCGCCGCCACCGCCGTAACCGACGAGGTGGGCGAGGTCGCCGTTGAAGTTGCCGTTGAGGTTGTTGCGGAACTGGTTCAGGTAAGCACCTGAAGACGGGCCGGTGTAGGGGTCCGGGGAGCTCCATACGAAAATCTCATTCACCACCAGGTTGATATTGTCGTTGGCGAAAAGGATGGATACTTGGTTGAATACGCCACTGACGTAGCTGGTCGTAGCACTGACGGAGCCTTTGTCCAGGTAAATGCTATGGTCGGCTTCCACGTACATGCGCACGCAGTTGTCTGGGTTGGGCGACATGCGCTGTTCGCCTGTTTGGCCCGATTTGATCTCGTGGATAGCCGGGTCGTATTCGCAAACGGCAGAGGGTGGGGAAGTAAGTTCCCCTTCTTCATAAAGCAGGTGCCAGTTGCCCCGCTCGCTGTCTAGCCGGCCAATGGAGTAGGCTAGGCCGTCGAAGTGGGCGAAACCCATCACCTCTTCTTGGGAGATAGAAATAGCGGTCAAGGAGTTGATATCCCCTTCCACGACACCCCAGTAATGAAGGTCGTTGCCGGGCATCGGTTCGCCTTCCGTACGGGAAGAGGAACGCAGTATAAAATCCTCGCTCAGCGGCTGCGATTGGAACAGTCGCAGGGTCAATTGCCCGCCGTTGTCGAGCGGGAGGGCCAGCTTGAGCCGCTTTGGGCGTTGCCGCAGCAGCTGCTGTATGCCCATGGGGGAAGATTGTAAGTAAGTAGCCTGTTGTACTTCTTTCTGGGCTTGGCGGCGTACATCGGGGGGCGGGCTCTGCGCTTCAAACAGGGAAGTTGCCGGCATACCAGCGTATTCTTCGGCATACTGTTCTACCTGCTTGGCGATGGGCCCCCCGGTTTGTGCCGTAGCAAGGGAAGGGCAAAGGCCTAAAAGGATGAAGATACTGAATAATGCAACGTAAGGTTTTGTGTGCATAAGATGATTTGATGAGTTAGATTATACTGTAGTATTAAGCTAGGGAGGGTAATAAGGTGTTACGGGCTATTTGGGGAGTGGATGCACAAAAGTACATATTTTACGCAGAGTGCATCAGCCTAGAAATGTAAAATACACGCTATTTCAGGCGGTTATGCAACTCGGCTTACCTTCTTAACCCACAGTAGGTGGATTGGTTACAATAGATAGGTTACTTTTTTGTACTTTGTACGCGGTGGCGTAAATTTGGGATAGGCGATGGTACGCTTGACGTTCATGTCTGTTTCATGCGCCCAAAACTGTAAACCACAACCTTTTTCGTAATGGAAACTACTACAGCGGCAGTCCTCAACCCGCAAGTCATCAATACTGAATCGGTAGCCGAAATGCGCGACCGCTTTCAGCATGCCCGCCCTTACAAACATATTATCTTGGATGACTTTCTGGCGCCGGAGGTTGCCGAGTCTCTTTATGCCAACTTCCCCAAGATGACGCAGCTGCGCAAGCACTACAAAGGCTTAAATGAAAACAAGTCCGAGGGGTCAAGCTTCGATCAGTACCACGGCGACTTTGTGCGCGTGCTGGAGGCGATCAAAAGCGAAGACTTTATCAAGAACTGGCTGGAACCGGTCACAGGCATAGACGAACTATCTCTGCCCGACGACCACCGGGGGGCTGGCGTACATCAAGGGCGCAACGGCAGCTTCCTGGACATCCATGTGGATTTCAGCATCCACCCGGTCCTGCACCTGCACCGCCGCCTCAACCTGCTCATCTACCTCAATAAGGATTGGAAGGAAGAGTACGGCGGCCACCTCGAACTGTGGAATGAGGACGTCAGCGTGCTGGAAAAGAAAGTCCTCGTTGGCTTCAACAAAGCGGTCATCTTCGAGACCACGGACACCTCTTACCACGGCTACGATGTCATCAATATCCCGGAGGACCAATCCCGCAAATCCATCTACAGCTACTACTACTCGCCGGTAGGGGAGGGGGTCAAGTACCACGATACCATCTTTAAGCCGCGCCCTACGGACAGCCGCTCCAAGAAGGTGAAGACGAACGCTAAAGAGCAAGTCAAAAACGGTATCAAAGCCACGCTTAAGACGCTTGGCCTGAAGCGATTCTTCGAGAAATTTGAGTAATCCGGAAACTCTATTGTTTCCCTCCCTGTTAAGGCATTGAAATTGAAAGGCAGTCCACCTCTTGCATGCCAATCTTTACTTTACAGCGGCTGCCTTCAAAAAAATCATGCAAAATACTTGCGCGAAAAAATCCCGCCCCGTATCTTTGCAATCGCTTAACGGAAAAGACGTTTTCCGAGCTGGTTAAAGACCCATGGTGTAATTGGCAACACAGCAGGTTTTGGTCCTGTCGTTCTAGGTTCGAGTCCTAGTGGGTCTACATGAAAAAAGCCTTAGCGCATCGCGCTGGGGCTTTTTTAATAATAGGCCCACTAGGACCCTGACAAGCAAAGCTTCGTCAGCGGTCCGGTGCTAAAGCCGGGGAAGGTCTACATGAAAAAAGCCTTAGCGCATCGCGCTGGGGCTTTTTAAATAATAGGCCCACTAGGGTTAGCTTCGTCGGGGTTGCTGACCATCAAGTGTTCCTGCTGGTGAAGTGATGTAGAATCTGAATTTGGTTTTGCTTTGCGCGAACGCGGGGGACCTTTTTCGTATGACCTACCACAAGCTATTGAGATGATAAACCGACGAGTTATACATACCACCTCTAGATTCGAGCAAGTGAATGTCATTATAGCAGCTCTGAGAAAAACCGCATAACGTAGCACTTATTTTACGTTTTCATGCCCGTACGGGCAGTGCCGGCAGCCGCTGCCGCAGCAGTATCCCCGCTTAAGGTGGTGCCATGCCGTCATTACGAGCCAACCGTTCTCCATATAATAGTCTATACCCTCTACGGGGCGCCCAGGCCGCTTGTACTGCGGGGCGGTGTTCGGCTGTTCCCCCGCTTGGTAAGCATCCACAAAACGCGCAATGGCCTGCTGGGCAACCGCTTTGAAGCAGCTTGGGCAAAGACAGCGTTTTTCCGTAGCCGGCACAGGCACCGGTGGCATAGCGTAGCACCAGCACTGTTCTACGGCCGTTGGCTGGCAGTCAAAGGGCTGCCCACAGTTGGGGCAGCTTGTTGGGGGCACTTTCCTCATACGTTAAATGATAGATGTTTCTCCTTCTTATTGATAAGCTCCCACCCCTGAGAAAGTTGCATGTAGGGCGTTCCCATTTGGGCGTAAAGGGCCGATTCTCCCGAAAATCGGAGCTCCTACCAAACCACCCTTGCCCTTATGTGTTAAGCATGTTAGAATTGATCTAAATAAACCACAGAACGCATGAGCAATCCCGTTACGAAAAGCCCCGTGATGCTATATACTGAGCAGACCCCCAACCCGGAGTCGCTCAAGTTTGTCACCAACCGCATGCTGCATAAAGGAACAGCCGACTTCCGCGAAGAGGAACTCGCGCAGGAATGGTCGCCTTTGGCTACCGAGCTGTTCCAGATGCCATTCGTCAAAGGCGTGTACATCTGCAACAACTTTGTGACTGTCACTAAAGAATTCAACTACGACTGGGCAGACATCATGCTCAAGATCAAAGAATTCTTGAAGAATTACATTTCCGAGGACAAGGTCCTGATCAATGACGGCTTCGAGGAGGCGATGGCAAAGATCGAGGCAGAGCGCGGCGCCAGCTACGAATACACTGAAAACGAGGCCGAGATCGTCAAAAAGATCAAGGACATGATAGAAACGTATGTGAAGCCGGCAGTGGAAATGGACGGCGGCAACATCGAGTTCAAATCTTGGGACAAAGGCACGGTCACCCTCATTATGCAAGGAGCCTGTAGCGGCTGCCCTTCTTCTACCGTCACGCTAAAAGCGGGCATTGAAGGCATGCTCAAGCGTATGATACCAGAGGTGAAAGAAGTGGTGGCTGAAATGGGGTAAGCCAACCCGCATACATTAGCTGTCGGACAAAAGACCCGGGGAAAGATACCTTCGGGTCTTTTTTATTGGGCAAGCTCCTACTTTACACATTTCATTTATCTAAATATTTTTTTACTTTTGTAGCGTAATATTCAGTTTTACAACAGGAAATGACTTCTCCCCCCGTTTTTGGCACGGTATTTGGCATAAGCCTTGAAGAGTTTCCTTAATATGTAAACTAAAGCGATATGAGAAAACAGAAAGACGAAACAGTCATCCTCAGCCATGGAGATGGCGAAATCAAGCTGGACTATGCCGAACTGCGTAAAGCCGTGCTTGTGCTAAGAGCCATCAACCACAAACTGCGTCAACGCATGATTGACCTGCTCGATGAAAACGAAAGTATGACCGTCACCGATATTTACATCAAGCTGCGCCTTGAACAGTCTGTAGCTTCCCAGCACCTTGCTATCCTGCGCCGCGCTGGGGTCGTGAATACCGAGCGGCAGGGCAAGTTTATCAACTACTCCCTCAACCGGGAACGCTTAGCCCAGATTTCTAAACTTGTCGACGAGCTGGCTGCTTAAAGTACTGTTAAAAGGTATTAATAAGGACTTAAAAAGCCGCTGATTACACCCAATTAGCGGCTTTTTAGTTTTATGACCTTGCGAAAAATAAATAAAATTTGCATATTTGCAAAAGCATAATTTATAACGGCTGAAAACGTTATAGAGAGGCTGAATAACATACTAAAAAAACTACTATGAGAAAAACTGATGCAAAGGTCGACATCGACCGCTTGCACACTTCGTCCGAAGTGCTGCGCGCCGTAGCCCATCCGCTACGCATGAAAATCCTCGAATTTATTGACCGCAACGAAGAGATCAATGTGAACAAGATTTACAACACATTGGGCTTGGAGCAGTCTATCACTTCACAGCACCTGCGCATACTGCGTCAGGTCAACCTTGTACATACCGAGCGCGAAGGAAAGTACATCCACTACAGTATCAATTACGATAAACTGGGGAATGCCGTTGATTCTATTCAGCATTTCCTGGCCGAATCCGAAGCCTGACCGTTCCGGAAGGAAAACCGTGAAAAAGCAAAAAAGGGTAGTGGCGTTCAGCTGCTGCCCTATTTTTTTTCAACTAAGCGGTTATGCAGCTGTTTCTCATCAAAAGAATAGCGTAATATGTTTACCGGCATCATAGAATCCAAAGGGACCATCGTCAAGGCGACGCCCGAGGGCAGCAACGTGCATTTCACTATCGCCAGCGATATTTCGGAAGCCTTGAAAATTGACCAAAGCGTAGCGCATAACGGCGTATGCCTCACCGTCGTCGCGCTGTCGGAAGGCGCCCATACGGTCACCGCAGTAGAAGAAACCCTGAAGCGCTCTAGCCTCGGGCATTGGGGCACTGGCAGTGCCGTCAATCTAGAGCGCGCTATGAAAGCGGACGCCCGGCTAGACGGCCACCTCGTACAGGGGCATGTGGATGCTACGGGCACCTGCGTCAACATAGACGAGCGCGACGGCAGCTGGTACTTCCGGTTCCGATATGAGCCCGGGGAAGAGCGCCTGCTAGTAGACAAAGGCTCGGTCAGCATCAACGGGGTCAGCCTGACGGTGGTAGAGCCAAAGGGGGATGAATTCTCTGTGGCGATTATCCCCTACACCTACGAGCACACCAACTTCAAGGAATTGCAAGTAGGGCAGGAAGTCAATCTGGAGTTTGACATCATAGGCAAGTACATTGCCCGCTATGCCAAGTTATACGCCAAGGCATAGCACTCACTACTCCTTCCACACCATCAACTTTTCCGTACCACTATTGTTAGGCGCAGCAATATGAAAACGCAGACTCCACCACAACGCATAGGCATCGTAGGGGCGGGCATAGCCGGCCTGGCTACCGCTGTACGCCTCGCTCGCCGGGGGCATGAGGTAGAAGTGTTTGAATCCAACCCCTACCCGGGGGGCAAGCTCTCGCAGTTTGAGCTGGACGGTTACCGATTTGACGCCGGGCCATCGCTTTTTACCATGCCACAGTATATCGACGACTTGTTCCGGCTGGCGGGCGAAGAGCCCGGCGGCAAGTTCGAGTACCATCGGCTGCCTGTAGTGTGCCATTACTTTTGGGAAGATGGCACCCGCTTGAATGCCCACGGGGATAAAGCGGCTTTTGGCAAAGAAGTAGAGGAAACATTGGGGGTGCCTGCACAGCGCATTCAGCAAGCCTTGGACGACAGCGCGCGCAAGTACGAGCTTACCGGGCGTATCTTCCTGGAAAAGTCGTTGCACAAACTGCACACCTGGACCAACTGGAAGGTGGTGAAGGCAATGCTGAAAATCCCTGGCTTGGACCTGTTTACCAACATGAATAAGGTGAACGAACGCCACCTCCAGCACCCCAAGCTGGTACAGCTTTTCAACCGCTTTGCCACCTACAACGGCTCCAACCCCTACAAAGCGCCGGGCTTGCTCAGCATTATCCCCCACTTCGAGCACCAAATCGGTGCTTATTTCCCGAAAGGGGGGATGAACGCCATCACCCAAGCGGTTTACAAACTGGCGCAGCGGCAAGGCGTGCAATTCCACTTCAACCAGCCGGTAGAGCGTATCCACGTAGAGCAGGGCAGAGCCGCAGGGCTGCAAGTGAATGGCGATACGCACGCCTTTGACCGGGTCGTGAGCAATATGGACGTGTTTTTCACCTACAAAAAATTGCTACCCGGCCAAGCCCACCCCCAGCGCACTTTGAAGCAGCAGAAATCCACCTCTGCCCTTATCTTCTACTGGGGGATCAAGCGTAGCTTCCCGGAGCTGGGCCTGCATAATATCTTGTTTAGCGAAGATTACCGGCGGGAGTTTGCCGACTTGGAAGCTGGCAAGATATTCCAAGACCCGACCGTATACATCAATATCACCAAGAAGTACGAGCCCAGCGACGCCCCAGAAGGCCACGAGAACTGGTTTACGATGATCAATGTGCCGTACGACGATGGGCAGGATTGGGATAGCCTTATCGACTGGGCACGGGAGCGGGTGATCGAGAAAATTGACCGCACCCTGGGGGTGGACGTCCGCCCGCTGATCACCTGCGAAGATATCCTCGACCCGCGTTTGATACAGTCGCGCACCCACTCCCACCTCGGTTCGCTTTACGGGACGAGTTCCAACAACCGCACCGCTGCCTTTATGCGCCACGCCAATTTTTCGAGCCGCATCAAGGATTTGTACTTTTGCGGCGGGAGCGTACACCCCGGTGGCGGTATCCCCCTCTGTATGCTTTCCGCCAAGATTGTGGATGAAATCATGCACGAGCAATAATCCTTCAAAATATGCCAGAAAAAACCACTACTATAAGCGCTAACAAGGCGTTGTGGCAATCGGCAGCAGCCCGCTCTATAACCGTGTTGACGATTCTGTATATCGTCGGGCTGTTTGGGATATTGCTGCCCCTGCATGCAGATTTCATACTGCTCACGCCGCTCAATTTGCTAGTATCTATGGGCTTGGTGCTTTGGCACCACGGCAATTGGTCAAGGGTTACGGTGTATTACCTGCTCATTGCTTACCTTGTCGGTTTCAGCGCGGAGCTGCTCGGCATACAGACAGGCTTACTGTTTGGCGATTATGCCTACGGTCCGGTGCTGGGGCCGAAAGTTTGGGGCACGCCGCTTATGATTGGCGTCAATTGGATGATGCTGGGCTACTGCGCGGGGGTGGTAAGCAACGCCCTTTTGCCGGGGCGGACGTTCTGGTTGCGGGGCCTGCTGGCTGCACTGCTCATGGTCGGCTTGGACGTCATCATTGAGCCGGTAGCAATGGCTTACGACTTTTGGGACTGGGAAGGAAGTACTGTGCCGTTCAGCAACTATTTGGGGTGGTTTTTGGTGGCCCTGCCCCTTGAGCTGCTCTTCGCTTACTGGCACAAGGCCTTGCGCAACAAAGTGGGCGTGGCGTTGTTTCTTCTACAAACCCTGTTCTTCCTGACCCTATTGTTGGCTGGATAAAAATGGTGTGTTATTGATATGCAAATACTGACTTACATCCTCATTACCCTTGCAGCTATCGTCGGCATGGAATTCATGGCGTGGTTTACCCACAAGTACGTCATGCACGGGCCGCTGTGGAATTGGCACGAAGACCACCACAAGCCGCACCACCACAAGGACGGTTTCTTTGAGAAGAATGACTTGTTCTTCCTCGTTTTTGCCATACCTAGTGCTATCTGCTACATTCTGGGCCTGTCTACGGCCCACTTCTGGCTGCTCTTTGTCGGTATAGGTATCTCCATATACGGCGTCATTTACTTCCTCATACACGACGTGTACATCCATCAACGCTTCAAGTGGTTCCGGCAGTTGGACAACCGCTACTCCCGGGCTATTCTCCGGGCGCATGGCGCACACCACGCTAAGCAGACCAAAGAAGGCTGCGAGTCTTTCGGATTGCTCGTTGTGGACGATAAGTACTTCAAAAAGCGCAGCGAATGGTCGAAGGAGGAAAAAGCTAAGGCGTAAAACTTGCTTTCTTACCCCACTTTTTGCTAAATTGACGGTTCCTTTACCAGATGAGTAGCTACTGTGGAGAATAAATATCTTGCTAAAGTCAATCAGTCGCTCCGGGAAACCGCCCCCGAGCACGACTCAATGGATGACACCCTCAACGACATCCTCAAATTGGTGCGTCCACTCAGCGAAGATTTACGCGAAGAGCAGTTCTACCTCAACCGCCCTTGGCTGGAGTTTCGGGACGATGAATCTTTCCACGATGCTATCCTGCATTTTTTCAACGAAGAAGGAGAGTACCTGCGTTCTACCAACGGCAATGTGAGCGAAGGCGAATGGCGCTACCTGCAAAGCTCCAACAAACTTATGGTTACACTCGGGGAGTCATCCGAGCTGTACGACTTGGCTTTCCTCGACCCCGAATTTTTTATCCTTTCCAAACACGGGGACAATGCCAAGCTAGGCCGGCCAGAATATTTCGTCATGCTCAACGAACGGGTAGGGCGCAAGCTGGAATGGAATGACGCTATGGCCAAGCTTTTCAACAAGTACCGCAATAACAACAGCTGGCTGATCACGATTAGCGTCATTATACTGTTGCTGATTGCGATTATTGCTTTGTTGTCTTTTTAGCAGCAGTTATTTGCGGCACACTTTCTATATCAAAGCCTTTGCCATCAGTGATAGCAAAGGCCTTGTTGATACTTGGCCGGCTAATCAATTCCTATGCCGGCAGATGCAGCGCCGCAAGTGTAACTTTTTGCCACTAGCCGCCTTATCCTCACGACTTCAAAAACGGGCCGGAAAACGACTAGGCGCCGCCTCGTGCATAATATTGTACACGGTCTCAAAGACATCCTCCGGGTTAGGCTTGGTGAAGTAGTCGCCGTTAGAGCCATAAGGCGGGCGGTGTTCCCGTGCGGTTATGGTCGTCGGTGCGGAGTCCAAGTAGCGGTAACCGCCCTGCTTCTCCAGCACCTCCCGCATCATAAAGGCGGTAGCGCCACCGGGCACATCCTCGTCCATAAAGACGACGCGGTTGGTCTTTTTCAGCGATTCTAATATCCGGCTTTCCAAGTCGAACGGCAGCAAGCTCTGCACATCGATAAGTTCTACGGAAATGCCTTGCTCTTCCAGCAGTTGCAGGCCGGCCTGTGCCACGCGCACGCAGGAGCCGTAGGTTACCAGCGTCAGGTCAGTCCCTTCCTGCAGCGTCTCCGGAACCCCTAGCGGCACCGTGTATTCGCCAAGGTTGCTGGGCATTTGCTCTTTTAGGCGATAGCCGTTGAGGCACTCGATGATGATGGCCGGGTCATCCGATTGTAGCATCGTATTGTAAAAGCCAGCCGCCTGCACCATGTCACGCGGTACCAGCACGTATACGCCGCGCAGGGCATTCAATATCATACCCAAGGGCGAGCCGGCGTGCCAGATACCTTCCAGCCGGTGGCCGCGCGTACGGATGATAGCCGGGGCTTTCTGAATGCCGTTGCTCCGCCAGCGTACGGTAGCCAAGTCATCCATCAGTGGTTCCAATCCGTAGATCAGGTAGTCAAGGTATTGTACCTCGGCAATAGGGCGCAAACCCCGCATAGCCATACCGATAGCTTGGCCCATGATGGACCACTCGCGTATGCCCGTATCGAACACGCGCTCTTCACCGTGCTTGGCCTGCAGGTTGGCAAAGCCTTGGTTCACATCGCCGATTTTGCCCACGTCTTCACCAAAGGCACAGAGTTCTGGATGTTTGTCCAGGGCCTTGTCAAAGAAGGCATTGAGAATTTCGTACCCATTCTTTTTTGGGGCGTCGTCCTCGTAGGTTTTGTGCACCACCGGCACATTCAGCGCCGCCTGTGGCGAATTGCTGTGCAGGTGGGTATGGTAGTGCTTATGGGCCAAGTCTTTCGATTGCTGAATCCAGGCAGTCAGCTCGGTTTCCACATCCAGGCCGGCACCTGCTATCTGGTAGTGCATACGGCGGGCCAGCTGAGTGAGTTCGGCCGTAGACGGTTGGCGCATATTGTTCAGCTCACGGCGCAGCCCCTTGATTGAGCCTTCGTCAGCCGGCACTTGTTCAAAAATAGACTTCAGCTGGGTGAAGCGCGCCTTAATCGGTTCGTTTACGGCTTTCCATGCCCGGTCGCGGCATTCTTTGACGTATTTCTTCGCTTTTTTGCGGATGGCTTTCGCCTCTTCGGCCGTGAAATGGCCCTGCTCGATCATCCACTGCTCCATCTTCAGGATACAGTCGTTGTCTTTTTCCCATTGCAAGCGCTCTTTGGATTTGTAGCGCTCGTGGGAGCCCGAGGTAGAGTGCCCCTGCGGCTGCGTCACTTCGGTAATATGGAACAAAGCCGGCTGGTGTTCTTCCCGCACGCGGCGGATGCCTTCGGCGTAGGTTTTGACCAGCGTGGGGTAATCCCAAGCTTTGGCTGTATGGATATGGATACCGGGTTGGTCGCTTGTGGCTTCAAAGCCCCGCAGGGCTTCAGAGATGTTGCCTTTGGCGGTTTGGTATTCTATGGGTACCGAAATACCGTAGCCATCGTCCCACACGCAAATCGCTAGCGGCACCTGCTGAACGCTAGCGGCGTTGACGGTTTCCCAGAATATACCTTCTGAGGTAGAAGCATCGCCTATGGTGCAGAAGCAGACCTCCTCGCCGTTTTGGGAGAAAGCCGGCCGGTCTTTGAGCAGGTCGGTTTGGCGATAGTGCTTGGAGGCCAGCGCCAGGCCGAGCGAACGGGCCATCTGCCCGCCGGTGCTGGAAATATCGGCGCTGATGTTAAACTGTCCTTTGTGGTTTAGCCAATGGCCTTCCTCGTCCACTGCTGGGGTGGCAAAGTGGCTGTTCATCTGCCGGCCACCGGAGAAAGGGTCGTTGTCCGGGTCGGCGTAGAGTTGTGCGAAAAAATCTTCTACCGTGCTCAAGCCAAGGGCAAACATCAAGGTTTGGTCGCGGTAATAGCCACTGCGCCAGTCGCCTTTTTGGAAAGAACGCGCCATGGCTACCTGCGGTACTTCTTTGCCATCGCCTGTGATGCCGAACTTCGCTTTGCCCGTCAAAACCTCTTTGCGGGCCAGCAGGCTGGCTTCACGGCTGATGCAGCAGATCTCGAAATCTTTGACAATATCTTCCGGGGTGAGTTCCCGTTCAGAGTTCACCGGCTCTTGAATTATTAATTGGTCTAGCATACATTTACGGTTGGTATTTGGTAGGGAATTGCGCTTCCGCAAAATTAAATTTCAAAAGGCAGTTTTCCTGCTTGGCTAATATAAGAAAAATTTGGCAGAAGCACCCAATAAATGACAAATAGCAGCGGGCAATTGTTCGCGGCAAACCGCGGTGCCAAGGGGAAGGATTAACAACTCATTAACCTTAATTATACGAAGTTGGCTTTTATTTTGCGGGCATTAACCGTATTTTTGACCATATCAATTTAAAAAAAATAATTAACGTGATGAAGAAAGCACTTTCCGTATTGGCGCTACTGACCATGCTAGTAGCCGTTGGATACAGCCAAGTAGAAGAAACAATGGCTACTCCTGAAGCTGAAGTCGAAAAAGCGCAGGATGGCCCGACTATGGTTTTTGAAAAGGAGACAGTCGACTACGGTACGATTGAGCAAGGGTCAGACCCTTACCGCTTTTTCAAGTTCAAGAACACCGGCAACGAGCCTTTGATCATCACACATGCCAAAGGCAGCTGCGGCTGTACCGTGCCTACTTTCCCGAAAGAGCCGATCGCACCGGGCGAATCTAGCGAAATCAAAGTGCGCTACGACACGAACCGTCTCGGCCGCTTCACCAAGCGCGTCACCCTGACTACCAACGCCGGCGATGCCAAGAAAATGCTGACGATCAAAGGCGAGGTTAAGAAAAAAGCGCCAGAGCCGGAAGGTTTGCCGAAGGAAGAAGGCAACCTGTTCAAGCAATAAATTAAACGCGTTTTCCGCTTAGGAAGATGCTCCCCGGCTGTTGAAAAGCCGTGGGCAAAGTGTCTTAGGGCTATCGGTGCTCTAAGGCACTTTTTTGTACCAACCTTTTAGCAGCCAAGCCGTTTAGTATTCCGGTAGCCATATCGGCTGAGAATGGGCTATGGGAAGAAACCGCCCGCCCAAACTGGGCATAAAAAAACCCCTGCTTGCAAAGAAGCAAGGGTCTCTAACCCAAACAAATAAACACAAAAACTACTTCTTAAGATGTTGGCACAAATATAGGATAAAATATAATAAGCAAAGAGTTTTTTGCTTATTGTTTTGTGACATTTATTCTAGCGGCTGTTAAGGGGCTGCCTTTTATTTTTAAGGTATTTTAGGCTGCCAAGTGTGACAGTTAGAATGCCACGATGGGGTAGCTTTAAACGTCACAAAAAGGCAATAAACGCCACAAAGCTGCGGAGCCACTCCTTGTTGTGTTGAGTATTTATAAAATTGTGACATGATAAATATGTGTATTCTATGCTGTTACTAATTTCGCCGGCAAAGACCCTCGATTTTGGCGAGTCGGATTTCGATCACTACGCTCAACCCCGTATGCTTGAGCGCAGCCAAGAACTAGTCGGGATACTGAAGGGCAAGTCCGAAGAAGAGCTTATGGACTTGATGGGCATCAGCGAAGACCTTGCCGAGCTCAACCACGACCGTTACCAGTCGTTCAGCACCCCATTTACGCCGGACAACGCTAAGCCTTCCCTGCTTGCTTTCAAGGGGGACGTCTACGCAGGCATGGGAGCTGATGACTTTACGGCGCAGGAAATGGAGCTCGCCCAGCAGCAGCTGCGTATTCTTTCCGGGTTGTACGGCCTGCTTCGCCCGCTCGACCTCATGCAAGCATACCGCTTGGAGATGGGCACCCGGTTGCAAAACGAGCACGGCAAAAACCTGTACGAGTTTTGGGGGGAAGAGATCACGAAGCTCATTAATGAAGACCTTCAGGAGGACGACAGCAAAGCCGTGGTGAACCTGGCGTCCAAAGAGTATTTCTCCGCCGTAAAGCCTGCCGCTTTGGAGGGTAAGCTCTACAAGGTGGATTTCAAAGAACGGCGCAAGGGCAAATACAAAGTGATTGCTTTCTACGCTAAGAAGGCCCGCGGCATGATGTGCCGTTACGCCATCAAAAACGGCCTGACCAAGCCAGAGCAGCTTAAAGGCTTTGACATGGATGGCTACGCTTTCAACGAAGAACTGTCGTCGGGGCAGGAATACGTCTTCACCCGAAAGGGCGATTAATCCGCCTCCGTGAGCTTGAGGTAATCCCGCAGCGTGACCAAAAAAGCCGTACGCTCGTTGCCCTCCTGGTAAAGAGGTGCGAATTGGCCGTTGCGCTGCTTGATGAACCACTGTTTTTTATTTTGCAGGCCTTTATACAGGTCTAATGCAAGGTCGTACTGCTGACCAGGCCGCGCTCCCTGCAGGCGGAAGAAGTCGCTGCTGCCGGTTGTGTCAGCTGCAAATGTGAGTGGTTCATGTAGAGGCATTGGTGCGTTCCCCCGCTCGAGGAAGAGGTAAGCTTCGTCCTGCAGCCAGTTGTTGGCGATGATGGGGTACACAGCGGGGCGTTCGCCGGCCGGGCCGAATTGCTTGTGGCGGTACAGCTCTATACGGCTTTGGGGCTGCTCCTCCATCGAATAAGTGGTGCTGCGCATGTTTTTGAAATACAGCAAAGAGGGGGGCGTGGTGTGGAAACGGCTTTCGCCCGTGGCGTTGTCCCCGGCTTTAGGGGCCGGCCCGCAACTGAATAATAGCGTGCCCATTAGCAGGCACATCAACATATTTTTCATACATTCGGATGTTCATTAAGTAGGGGGCTGCCCCCTTCAAATCCATAAGGCAACAATATGCAGCTTGTAAGGTTTTTAGTCGCCCTGCTGGTCACCACCGCACTTACCATCCTGGCCAGTATGCACGCCCCTTTTGGGTCGCGTTTACCCGCAGTGGGCCCTTTTTTCAGCCCATTCGGCGGATTCTGGCAAAACGGCGAGCACGTGGGCAAATACACGGATGAGAAATTCGACTTGCCCGGCCTCAACGCACCGGCTGAAGTGGTGTTCGACGAGCGGGGGGTGCCGCACGTTTTCGCATCCTCCATGGAAGATTTGTGCTATTTGCAAGGCTATCTCGTGGCTAGGGACCGCTTGTGGCAAATGGATATTTCCGTGCGTGCCACAGCAGGCCGGCTCGCCGAAGTGATGGGCGAGCGGGTCTTAGCCCGGGACCGTATCCAACGGCGCAAAGGCCTGCTTACGGCTGCCGAGCGTGCGTTGGAACTTTGGGAGGGCCAACCGGAGGAGTGGTCGTTGATACAAGCCTATACCGCTGGCGTAAATGATTACATCAGCAACTTGCCGGCCGCCAAGTACCCTATCGAGTTCAAGCTGCTGGGGTATGAGCCGGAACCTTGGACGCCCCTGCACACCGCCGTGATCTTTAAGTCGATGGCTGAAACCCTCAGTGCCCGCCACGAAGACCTGCAGGCAACCTATACCCGTCAGTTGGTAGGAGATAGCTTGTTTCAATTTTTGTACCCGGAGCGCAATCCGGATCAATCCCCCATCATACCAGAAAGCGTGAATTGGGACTTCGAGCCGGTACCGGTCAGTCAACCCCGGGCCGACCAACCTGCTTCCGAAACGATGATGTCGCAACAAATGCCCCACCTTCCTCTGCCGCAGCCCCCGCCTTTTATTGGCAGCAACAATTGGGCGGTGGCGGGTAGCAAAACGGCTTCTGGCCACCCTATCCTGTGCAATGATCCGCACCTGACGCTCACCCTGCCGTCCATTTGGTACGAAATGCAGTTGCAGGCGCCGGGCATCAATACCTACGGGGTAGCGCTGCCGGGCGTGCCGGGATTGTTGATTGGGTTCAACGAAAATGTGGCCTGGGGCGAAACCAATGTCGGGCAGGACGTCATGGACTGGTACCGCGTAGATTGGACAGACCGCAGCCGGGACGCTTACCGCTGGGGCACGCAAACCAAGCCGGTAGAAAAAGTGGTGGAAGTGATACAGGTGCGTGGCCGGGAGGAACCTGTGTTGGATACCGTGCGCTACACGGAATGGGGCCCGGTGGTATACGAAGACCCGGAGCACCCGTACTACGACCTGGCGATGCACTGGCTGGCCATGCACCCCACGGATCAGCGTGACTTCTTCGAGCTTGGCACTTTCTTCCGCTTGATGAAAGCGGAGGGCCTGCCGGACTACCTGGAGGCTTTGAAAGGTTTTGAGAACCCTGCCCAAAATTTTGCCTTCGCCAGTAAAGACGGGGACATTGCCATTACCGTAAACGGCAAGCTGCCGCTGAAGAACAAGCCACAGGGGCGTTTCGTGCAGGACGGCAGCGACCCGGCCAAAGCCTGGGGAGGCTTTATTCCCCACGAGCACCTGCCGCGGGTGATTAACCCCGAGCGGGGCTTCATCGCCTCGGCCAACCAACGGTCAACCGGCCCGGATTACCCCTACTACTACAATGGCTACTTCGACGATTACCGCGGCCGCTACCTCAACCGGCGCCTGGAGGAAATGGATCAGGTCCGGGTAGAAGACCTGCAGGCCCTGCAACTGGACAACTATAGCTTGGAGGCGGAAGAAGGGGCTACGCTGCTTTTGCAACTACTCGACAGCACTGATACAGAACTACGCACTCACCCGGCTGTGCAACAGCTGCGGGAGTGGGACTTCCGCTTTGAGGCAGATGCCGAAGCTCCAACGCTGTATGAAAGGTGGATGGAGGCAGCCTTCCGGCAAACCTTCGACGAACTGCCTAGCGACGGGGAGGAAGCAAAAAAGACGCTTTACCCGGAAACCTGGCGCTTCTTGGCGCTGCTGCGGGATACCCCTGACCACGGCCTATTTGACCATCAGGAGACGGAAACGGTCGAAAATGCCCGTGATATTGTCCGGCAAGCGCTAGAAGGCATCCTTACGGAAGACTACGAGCCACAGGCCTGGAACGACTACTCGGCGCCTTTCATCGCCCACTTGGGCCGCATCCCGGCTTTTGCGCGTAATGACTTGCCAGTAGGCGGTTTCCACAATGCGCTCAATGCCATCAATGGCGGTAAAGGGCCCTCTTGGCGCATGGTGGTAGAGCTGGGGGATACTCCTAATGCATTTGGGGTTTACCCTGGCGGGCCGTCCGGCAACCCGGGCAGCCCCTTTTATGACAATACGGTAGACGACTGGGCAAACGGCGAGTACCACCCCCTGTATTTGATGGAGAGCCCAGCAGACGAGCGAGTAGCGCCGTTGTATCAATTCAATCTTGAGCCTACTGAATAATACGATTATGCAAAAGATATTTTCCTACGTTTTTGCCCTTTTCCTCGGCGGCGCCGTAGTGCTGAGCCTGCTGCCGTGGTGGTCGCTGCCTATTTTTGCCGCCCTGCTGGCGTTCTGGCTGAAAGTCCGGCCCGGTGCGGCCGTGCTGGGCGGGCTGATCGGCGGCTTCCTGCTGTGGGCGGGCTATGCGGGCTTGCTGAATGTGCAAAACGATGGCCTACTCAGTGCCCGCATCGGCGCTCTGCTGGGCGGTGTTGGCGGGGGCATGCTGGTGTTGGCCACAGGCTTGATCGGCGGCCTGTTTGCCGGGTTGGGCGCCTTGACGGGCAGTTGGGCCGTGCCGCTGTTGCGCCGCTCGTCCTAGAAGTGCCGGCTTTGCTACCCCAACCACTTGCCCGCAGGCAGCAAAAACCTTACCTTAGAAAGTTGTAAAGCATACCTACAAATGGATGATAACCGATACGAACAGGCACGAAGAAGGGTGGAGGAGAAAAAAGGCTTCTACAAGCACCTCGGCACCTATGTCATCGTGATTACGTTTTTGTTTTTGCTCAACGTATTTTCTTCTGCGGGCCACCTCTGGTTTGTCTACCCGGCACTCGGCTGGGGGGTAGGGCTGGTGAGCCATTACTTCCGCGTCTTTGGCTTACCCGGCATGGGCGGCAGCGAAGAAGAGTGGGAAAAGCGTGAAATGGAACGGGAGTTGCGCCGCCTCGATGCGGGAGATTCGGAGGAAGACTATCTGGATTTGCCGGAATTGGAGAAAAAGGAAAAGCGTAAAAAATGGGACGATGAGGACTTGGTGTAAAACCTGTCAAATCCTACCGTTGCTACTAATTGCATAGCCAACCCCTATCTTACCTTTTCCGCTTACTCCGCCGTAGCACCTTGGGGCCGTACCACAGCCAAAAGCCGGTTATGGTAAAAGACAGGAGCGCTAGCCCCGTGACCGTGGTGTAGAGTAGTTTGAAATAGCCGCCGGAGATGCCTAGCGGTTTTTCTATAATGGAACCATCGTGCAGGGCTTCCATCCAATCAGAACGGCGTTTGGCAATTTGCAGCACTTCGCCGCTTGCCCCATCGACTTGCACACTCCAGTAATGCCCTTCAAAACGGACTTTGACCACTCCTTTACCTGGCCGTACATCCATGCGGTCTACCTCGGTAGCCGTGCCTGCGGGCAGCTGCGCTTCTACAGCCTGCACCGCTTTGGCTTTCAGCGTGCTCAGTGGCAGCCATTGTTGCAATTCTGCCGTTGTCCCCCGTTGTGTTTCCGGCAATAGGTAGCCACTGCTGTGTTTTTTCCAACCCAGCATCAGGCCGCTAAAAGCGATGAGGAAGAAGAATACGAATAATGTCGCCCCCGAAATACGGTGGACGTTCCGAAAAGCGCGCAGCAGGCGGGCCTGTTGTTGTACATTCATGAAGCAGTAGATTCAAGGAACGGACAAAGCGACGGCCCCGGCTACTAGCGACTTAGCTAATGGGCACGTTGATTTGCCACTTTACCTCCGTCAGTACGAAGGAGCTTTGTACCTGGCCGATGTTTTCCAAGGCTGCCAGCTTATCCGTGATAAAGTGCTGGTAGTCCGAAATGTCCTTTACGACAACTTTCAGCAAGTAATCGTAGGGGCCGGTCAAGTGGTAACACTCTGCCACTTCATCAAGTTGATCAACTTGTTGCTCAAAGCGCTTGAGGAAGGGACGATGATGTGCCTGCAGCTGCACATGGCAGTAGGCGGTCAGGTCGTAACCCAACATTGACCGGTCCACAACAGCCGTGTAGGAACGGATATACCCGGCTTCTTCCATCTTCTTAATGCGCTCGTAGATAGGGGTAATGCTCATCCCCAAATCATTGGCAATTTCCTTGTTGGTGGACTTGCCGTTTTCCTGAAGCATCGTCATGATGCGGCGGTCGATCGCGTCTAGTTTCTTCATGGTTCAAAAAAAATTTCTCCCGTTGTTAAAGATGTTCGAGGTAAAAGTAGGCTTTTTTCTCTGTAAAACTACAGGAAAGTGTTGTTTTCTTGCCGTTGTGTAGGGGGTGGGTTATCTTTCTCGACTGTTTTATCTTTGTACCCACAGTGTTTTTTACTGTCGAATAAAACCAAAGTTACCATGCAACAACCACCATTCAAGCCCGAAAGCCTGATGATGTCCCACGGCTATCAGCCAGAACTCTCGGAAGGCGCCATCAAATGCCCGATTTTCCAGACCTCCACCTTTGTCTTCCGCTCCGCCGAGGAGGGCAAAGCTTACTTCGAGCTCGCCTACGGCCTGCGGGAGCCGGAGCAGGGGGAAGCGCCGGGCCTGATCTACAGCCGGCTCAACAACCCCGATCTGGAAATACTAGAAAACCGCCTTTGCCTTTGGGACCAAGCGGAGGACTGCGCCGTATTCGAAAGCGGCATGTCCGCCATTTCCACTGCCATGTTGACCTTTTTGAAGCCGGGTGACGTATTGCTGTACAGCAGCCCGCTCTACGGGGGGACTTCCCACTTTATCACCGAGGTGCTGACCAAGTTTGGTATAGAGATACAACCCTTTGCGCCGGGCGAATCGGCAACCCACATACAACAACGAGCCGAACGGGAAGGGTGGGGCGAACGCCTCGCGATGGTCCACATCGAAACGCCTGCCAACCCAACGAATGTGCAAATTGACATCCGTGCTATGCGCGAGCTGGCGGACCGCTGGGGCACCGAAGAACGGCCTGTGTACCTAGCGGTGGATAATACCTACATGGGCCCGCTGTGGCAACACCCGCTGCGGCACGGTGCCGATTTGGTGCTCTACTCCGCCACGAAATACATTGCCGGCCACAGTGATGTCATCGCTGGTGCTTGTTTGGGGAGCGCGGAGCTACTGAAAGAGATCAAAGCCCTGCGGACTTTCCTCGGCAATATGGCGGGGCCTTGGACCGGCTGGCTGCTCATGCGGAGTTTGGAAACCCTGAAAGTGCGTATGGAACAGCAGTGCCGCAACGCGCGTGAGGTCGCCCGCTTTTTGCAACAGCATCCCAAAGTGGAAAATGTGCACTACTTGGGCTTGTTGACGGAAAGCGATGGGGAGGAATACCGCATCTACCGCGAACAGTGCGAAGCGCCGGGGGCTATGTTGTCCTTTGAAATTCACGGGGGCGAAAAGGAAGCCTTTGCTTTCCTCAACCACCTCAAGCTGGCTAAACTGGCCGTCAGCCTAGGCAGCACAGAGTCTTTGGCGCAGCACCCCGCAAGCATGACGCACGCCGGCATTCCGGCTGAAGAACGGGAGCGGATGGGGATTACCGAGCGGCTGCTGCGCTTGTCGGTGGGGGTGGAGCACGCCCAAGACTTGATATGGGACCTGGAGCAGGCGCTGGAGCAGGTAGGCTAAGCGTGTTGCCGTAATCATTTTGGGGGATTCGCCTGTTTAACCCCAAAACCTTGTATGCCAGACGAATCTTATCTGCCTATTGCCGACTATGGCCTTATTGGAAATTTGCACACGGTAGCCTTAGTTTCCAAGCAAGGGTCTATCGACTACTTGCCCTTTACCCGCTTCGATTCGCCCACCCTCTTCGCTAGCCTGCTAGACCACGAGAAGGGCGGGAAGTTTCAGCTTTGCCCGAAGGACGGCAATATCCGCATCAAACAGCTCTATCTGCCCGATACGGCCGTCTTGCTTACCCGTTTCTTGTCGGATACAGGCATGGTAGAGCTGACTGATTTTATGCCGGTAAAAGAGCAAGAAGAGGGCTGCTCGTTGGTGCGTACCCTGCGCTGCATACGCGGTAATATCCCGTTTGAAGTGAGCTGTGAGCCGCGTTTCCATTACGGGGCAGAAGGAGCGGGCTTCGAGGCAGAAAACGAGTATAGCGTACTGATGCAAGGCGAAGAAGCGGAGCTGTCCGTACGATTGCGGTCGGAGGTGCCGCTGCATACCGTAAACGGGGAGGTCCGCACGGCCTTTGATTTAGAAGAGGGGGATTGTATCAGCTTCGTCATGGAAGCCGTTGCCGACCCTGCCGCGCAGACAGATCGCGAGATGGCTTATTACGCCGAGACCCTTTTTGACGAGACCCTGCATTTTTGGGAGAACTGGATGGAGCAAATCACCTACCAAGGCCGTTGGTTGGAGCACATCCGCCGCTCGGCCATCACGCTTAAGCTGCTGACCTCCTACCGTTACGGGTCTACGGTAGCGGCAGCCACTTTCGGCTTGCCCGAGCAAATAGGGGGGGAGCGCAACTGGGATTACCGCTACTGCTGGATCAGGGACTCTGCCTTTTCCATGTACGCCTTCCTGCGGCTGGGCTTCCGGGAAGAAGCGCAGGCGTTCATGCGCTGGATTATCGACCGTTGCAAAGAGCTGGACCACGCGGGCAACCTGCGGCTCATGTACCGGGTAGACGGAAGCGCTGACCTGGAGGAACGCTCCCTCACACACCTGAGCGGTTATCGCGACAGCCAGCCGGTACGCGTTGGCAATGCAGCGGTGCATCAGTATCAGCTCGACATCTTCGGCGAATTGATTGATACGGTCTACCTATACAACCGCTACGATGATTCGATCACTTTTGAGTTCTGGCAGGAACTGCGGGAAATTATTGACTACGTGGCGGACAACTGGCAGCGCAAAGGCCACGGTATATGGGAAGTGCGTAGCGCCGAGCAGGAGTTTTTGCACTCCAAGCTGATGTGCTGGGTAGCCTTGGATCGCGGGGTGCGCATTGCGGCCAACCGCTCTTTTCCGGCGCCCATAGCGCACTGGCGGAAGGTGCGGGACGAGATATACGAGGATATTTACCACAATTTTTGGAGCGAAGAGAAACAAGCTTTCACGCAGGCTAGAGGCTCTGATGTGCTAGATGCCTCCGCCTTGCTGATTCCCATCGTCCGTCTCCTCAGCCCCCACGAGAAGCGTTGGCAGTCTACCCTGCGTGCCATCGAAGAAGAGCTGGTCACTGACACCTTGGTCTATCGTTATCACACGGCAAAGGGGGCCGAAGATGGCTTGGAAGGCACCGAGGGGACCTTCTCGCTCTGTTCGTTTTGGTACATCGAAAACTTGGCCAAAGCCGGGCAGCTCAGCAAAGCCCGCTTGTATTTTGAGAAAATGCTGGGTTACGCCAACCACCTTGGTTTGTATTCGGAGATGATAGCGCTGAATGGCGAGCAAGTCGGCAACTTCCCGCAGGCGTTTACGCATTTGTCGCTG
This sequence comes from Bacteroidota bacterium, assembly GCA_009908745.1. Taxonomy (GTDB): domain Bacteria; phylum Bacteroidota; class Bacteroidia; order Chitinophagales; family Saprospiraceae; genus Phaeodactylibacter. The sequence continues at coordinate 7,447 of JAAAOU010000127.1, read as the reverse complement.
ATCAGCGCGGCGTTGCAGCTGGATTATATGCTGGATAACGGGGTACAATAATTACCATTCCCCGCCAGCACCGCCACCGCCGGTAATACCGCCGCCGAAGCCGCCAAAGTCACCCCAGTCGCCACCACCGAAGTCGCCGCCGCCCCAGTCGCCGCCGCCACCGCCACTGGACCAGCCCCCCCCGCCAAACCACGGGAAAGGGAAGATCATCCAGCCGCCGCCGCCGCGTCTTCTGCGCCGGCCCCGGTGCGGGTCCATGTCGTAGCGGCCACCCCGGTAGTAGCCGCCATCGTCGTCATCGTCTGGCCCACGGCGCCCGTAGCGGGAGTACAGGACGACAAAAAGAATGATGCCGCCGATAATGAGTATAGCAGGTATGCCACCCTTGGCATCCCGTTTCTGCTGCTGTTGCTCTTGGCCCTGCAAGTCGTTGGTGTACTCGCCTTGGCCTAGCTCCATGATAGCACTCGTAGCACGGTCCAGGCCCCGGTAGTACCGATTTTGCTTAAAGTTGGGCACGATGATTTGCTCAATGATACGGTCGGCGAGGATGTCCGGCAGAAAGCCCTCGGCACCCTGCCCGGTCATAATGCGTACCTTTTGTTCTGCTTTCGCCACGTAAATCAGCACGCCGTTGCTTTTCTCGCGGCTGCCGCCTATGCCCCATTTGTCGTAGATATCGAGGGCGCGGTTGAATGGGTCGTAGCCCTCCAGGCTATTTTCCGTGAAGATGACGATTTGGGTAGAGGTCTCCCGGGCGTACTGCGCCAATTTACGCGTCAGCTGCCGGTCTTCGTTGCGGCTGAGCAGGTTCGCGTAGTCGTTGACTAGTTCGTCGGTCGGCTCCGGTATAGGGGCCTGCGCCTGCAAGAAGCTGACGCTCGTCAATAAGCAAATCCATAAAAAGAGCTTCCTAGCTGTAGGAAATGTCATCGGGTAACTCGTTTTCGTCATCAGATTGATAGGGGAAATACGCTTTCAGTTTGTCGCCGATCTGCTCGATTACCGCGCAGACGCCGGCGGTGTATTCCCCTTTTTTAAAATGTTGGGCCATCAGGTCGCGCTCCTCCTGCCAGAAGTTGGGCGGCACTTTTTCATTGATGCCTTTATCGCCTATGATCGCAAACTTGCGTTTTTCCGGGGCGATGAAGATGAGCACGCCGTTGCGGGCCTCGGTTTTGTGCATGCCCAGCTTTTGGAACACCCGGGCTGCCTCGGGCAACACTTCCCCTTTGAAGTTATCCTCTAGGTGGACGCGGATTTCGCCCGAGGTATGCTGCTCGGCGGATTTGATGGCGTCTATGATTTTCGATTCGTCTTCTTTTGGGAAAAAGCGGACCATAACAGGGTGTTTTGGGGCGGGCCGTCAACCCACCCCTCGTCGGTTTAATCAAAGTTCACTTCCGGCGCGTCCTGCGCACTCGCTTCGGCCTCGAACTGCCCGCGCTCGTCAAAGCCGAACATACTGGCGTAGATAGTGCCGGGGAAACGGCGGATTTTCTTGTTGTAATTCGTCACCACGTCGTTGTAGCGGTCGCGTGCCACCTTGATGCGGTTTTCCGTGCCTTCCAGCTGCACCTGCAATTCGCGGAAGCTTTGGTTGGCCTGCAGTTGCGGGTAACGCTCGGAAACCATCAGCAGCCGGCCTAGGGATTGGGACAAGCCGCTTTGCGCCTGCTGGAATTGCTTGATCTGTTCGGGGTTGAGGTTGCTGGCGTCAACGTTCATGCTTGTGGCTTTCGACCGCGCTTCCTGTACCGCGGTGAGGGTGCTTTTTTCAAAATCAGCCACCCCTTTGACGGTATTGACCAAGTTGGGGATCAAATCGGCGCGGCGCTGGTAGGCGCTTTGCACTTTACTCCAAGCGTTCTCCACGTCCTCGTCGATTTCGACAAAAGCGTTGTAGTTGTTGCAGCCGCTGATGAACAGCATGCCGCCAACGGCGATTAGCACGATTGGAAGGATCAGTTTTTTCATGTATCGATATTGTTTTGAGTAAATGTGTGATAAAACTCAAGCAGTCACAAAAATAATCGCCCGAGACCGGATTTTGTTGGACGAAAAGGGGGAAGAGCGAAAAGGAATCCCTAAGAAGTGTGCGTTTCAGGCTCGGCAGCAGCAGCTATCGGAGGCAAAATCACTTATCCCCAGGGTGGCCTTTCAAAAATAGCGCAAGCAAATGAGCCGCTGCTTGGAAAGAGGACTGCCGGCCCTCCACCACGGCCTGTTCGGTGGCTTTGAGCTGCGCACGTACGTCGGGATGGGCGAAAAATGATTGTTGCAGTTCCGTTTTGATGGTTTCGTGCAGCCAGTATTTGGCCTGGGCGCTGCGGTTGCGTTGGAAGTAGCCGTTGGTTTTCGTCATTTCCACGTAGTCTTGCACCGTGTTCCAGATGTCAGGTATGCCCATGCCGGTGGTCGCGGAGCAGATTTCTACCTGCGCGGTCCATTCGCTGGCTTTAGGAGGCAGCAAATGCAGGGCGTTGCGGTATTCCTGCTTGGCTTGTTTGGCCAGCTTTAGCCGTTCGCCATCCGCTTTGTTGACCACTGCCAGGTCGGCCATTTCTACTATACCCCGTTTGATGCCCTGCAGCTCGTCGCCCGCTCCGGGCAGCAGCAGCAGCAAGAAAAAGTCTGTCATGGAATGCACGGCGGTTTCCGACTGGCCTACGCCCACCGTTTCTATGATCATTGTATCATAGCCGGCAGCTTCGCAAAGGATGATGGCTTCCCGGGTTTTGCGGGCCACGCCGCCTAGCGAGTCCCCGGCTGGCGAGGGGCGGATAAAAGCTTGCTCGTAGTGGGAGAGCTGTTCCATACGGGTCTTGTCGCCCAGTATACTGCCCCGGCTTACCTGGCTGCTGGGGTCTACGGCAAGCACCGCCACTTTACGACCTGCAGCCTCAATCAAGTGCTGACCGAAGGCTTCGATAAAGGTGCTTTTGCCGACGCCCGGGGTGCCGGTAATGCCTATGCGCACGGAATGCCCGATGATCTGCTGGGCGAGCTGATGGTGCGCCGGCCGGGCGCTTTCGATCAAGGTGATGGCTTTCGCCAAAGCGACCCGTTCGCCCCGCTTGATCCCCTCCACGTAGTCCTGTAGCTTCCACCGGCGCTTTTTACCCCGCCGCAAGTTGGGGTTGAGGCTGCCAGGAGAAGCTACTCCCTTTTTGGTATGTCGGCCGGTTGGGCGATCGTCTTCGGGCATACTGTCGTTAGGTTTTGGTACGAACTTAAGAAATTCTTACCTACTGTCGGCAACGGGCAGCAGAATATCGGCCCGCAGTAGCAAAGCAGGCTCAAAAATCACCTGTTAGCAATGACAAAAAGCATTGACAGCGCCGTAGGGGAGGATGTACATTAATACCGAGATAGTATACCAAACCAAAACCAAATTGTCATGTTACGTGCACCAATCCAAAACCGCGCATTCGACCGAATGGGGGAACGATGGGCCCGCCTGATCGACCCGTACCATTTCTTGGGGCGCAGTTCCTTCGATGTTCACCTGAAGGAAGGCCGCCCGCCGGTCAATATTATCAAAAACGGCAAGCTGTTTGAAATGGAAATCATGGTCCCCGGCTTCAAGAAAGGAGAGCTTGATGTATCCGTAGACAGCGGCGTATTGACGATCAAAGGGGAGAAAAACGTCAGCCATGAAGACCGGGAAGGCGTTTTCGTGCTGGAAGAATTTGACTTCAGCAGTTTTGAGCGCAAGTTCAAGCTGGCCGACAGCATCAAGAGGGAAAAAATCTCAGCCCGCTATGAAAATGGCATACTGCGCCTGACCTTTGTGGATGTACCGGAAGCAGAGGAGACGGATCGGCAGACCGTAGAAGTCACCTGAATCTAAAATTTTCTTATTTTTCGTCCAAAAGCGATTTGTTCATGCAAAACTTCAAACGGGCGTTGGTCGCCCTCGATCTTTCTGATGTCGATCAAAGCGTACTGCAATTCATCGGGCAGCACGCCAAGGGACTGGGCATTCAGAAACTGTATTTGTTGCATATTATCCCGGATTTTGCCATGCCGAAGCAGGCGGATGTCGCCTTTCAGCAAAAGTTTTCTCCTGACATCCCCGTGGATGAGCGGGTGCGAAAGCGGCTGGAAGATGCTCTGCGCGATGCTTTTGGGGGGGAGCCTAGTGTAGAATGGGAGATCGAGGTGAGAGAGGGTAAGCCCTACGAGAAGCTGTTGCACTGGATCAAGGTCAAGCAGATTGACCTGTTGGTCGTAGGTAAGAAAATCGTCAGCGAAGGCAGTGGTATCACCGCCAAGCGTGTGGCCCGGAATGCGGGCTGCTCGGTGCTGTTTGTCCCGAAGGTAAAAACGGCCAAAACCCAGCAAGTAGTAGTACCCAACGACTTTTCCGAGCATTCGGCGAAAGCCATGCAAGCAGCCGTTCATCTCAGCCGGCAGATAGGCGGGGTGCCCGTACATAGCTTGCATGTGGTGGACTTGCCGCCCGAGGATTACTATAACCGCGCTGAACCAGGGCAAGGCTACCGGGGGCTGCTCATGGAGTCGGCCAAGAAAGCAGGGCGTGATTTTCTCAAGCAGCAGCGGTTGCGCGATGAAGATATCGTGGAAGCCTACCGGGAAAACTTCACGAACTCCGCCGCGCGGCAAATCATAGAATACGCCAATGAGCAAGAGAATGCCCTGCTCGTCATGGGGGCCAAGAGCCACTCGCCCTTCGAGACGTTCCTGTTCGGCTCGGTGACGGAAAAACTGGCCGAAAGCGTGGCGGATCAGCCGTTGCTTATTCTGCGGTAGAGGGCTAGTGGGAATGGGCGCAGTTGAGTTTCGGTCTCCTTTCAGCTCACCCGAACTAAATATATTGGGCGACAAATTCGATATTGGGGACCGCCTATTTATTATTCGCGATTTGGGTAAGTCCCCAGCTCACTAACCGTAGGCAGCATGGTTCTTGGATTTTATATCCTGGAGTTAAAGTCTACCGAGAGTTATTTCCATCAACCCCTAATAATTGTACACTAATGAAAGAGCAGTTATACTTTCTCAATATGATGCTGTTTTCATTTCTTATTAGCTGTTGCAATGATGATGATATGATGATAAAAGAACCTGATGACATGGTGGTTGATTGTACTGAAATGGATTGCCCGACTCAGGAGGATTTTTATGGTGTTGGTGTGATGAATGGGGAGTGTTGGATAGCAGATAATACTGAGTTAGAAATAAACACCCCATCTGCAATGATGTTAGTAAACTTACGGAAGTATGAATCGAATAGTATAGATGGCTATCTATATTTTATTATTAATAAACTTACGGACTTGAATGATACAATTTGGCTGGGGTTTTCATACAGTAATGTACCCATTCCAAATGTAGCACGGACTAAATATACTTACCTTGAAGACCATTCCATAGTTGGAGACTTTGATTTTTCTTCCGATGATGAACTGACTTATAATGACTTTTTAATCATTGATTATTTTAATCAAGACACTAGTATCGTAGAGGGGCATTTTCAAGTTCGCTTCCCGCAAAGGAGTGTTAATCATTTCGTCAATGCGCCCGATAGTATGAATATTCAATGCGGGCGTTTTAGGGTAAGTGAATTTTGAGTATTAATAATTGTGGCCAACAAGGGCTACTCGTCTCCATACCCCTGCGGTCGGCACGGCGTGTAGCTGGGCCGATAATCAAGCTGTTAAGGATATAAGCTTGCAATTTTACGGAGTAGCTGGTTCCTCATTCTTCTTCTTAAAAACCAGCTCCTGATCTTCCACATCCACCCGTATCGTATCCCCGGAGAGAAAATCCCCGGCCAATACATGCTTGGACAACTCATTGGTGACCGCTTTTTGGAGCACCCGTTTCATGGGGCGGGCGCCGAACTGCGGGTCGTACCCCCGCTCGGCTAGCAAGTCAAGGGCAGGTTCCGTCAGTTGGATTTTCATGCCCTGCCGTTCTAGCATGCGCTCTACATCGCGGATCAGCAAATTTAGTATCTGCTTGATTTCTTCCCGCGTCAGGGGCAAGAACATGATGCGCTCGTCGATACGGTTGAGGAATTCCGGCGGCAGGTTTTCTTTGAGCAGTTCAAATACTTCTTCCTTCGTGGCATCCAAGATTTCGGGTTGCTTGTCTTCCGGCAGCTCGATGAGGTCCTCAAAGTTTTCCAGAATCGTTTCCGCCCCCATATTGGAGGTCATGATGATGATGGTATTGCGGAAGTTGGCCACCCGCCCTTTGTTGTCCGTCAAGCGGCCATCGTCGAGGACTTGCAGCAGGATATTGAAGGTATCGGGATGGGCTTTTTCGATTTCATCCAGTAGAACAATGGAGTAAGGTCGTCGGCGCACGGCTTCGGTCAGTTGCCCGCCCTCGTCATAGCCCACATAGCCTGGAGGCGCGCCTACCAGCCGGGAGACGGCGTGGCGCTCCTGAAATTCGCTCATGTCGATGCGGGTAATGGCTTTCTCGTCGTTGAACAGCATGGCCGCCAAGGCTTTGGCCAGCTCTGTCTTGCCCACCCCGGTAGGCCCCAGGAATATGAAAGAACCGATGGGCCGTTCTGTATCCTGCAACCCCGCCCGGCTGCGGCGCACGGCATCCGATACGGCACGCACCGCTTCGTCCTGCCCGATGAGGCGTTTATGCAGCTCGTCTTCCAGGCGCAGCAGTTTGTCTTTTTCGCTTTGCAGCATTTTGTTTACCGGGATGCCGGTCCAGCGGGAGACGGTTTCGGCGATATCATCGGCCGTGACTTCCTCGTTGGTAAACCGCTTTTCTTCGGAGAGCTGGGCGAGCTTGTCTTCTGCGGCCTGCAGCATGGCTTCTTGTTCCTGCAGCTCGCCGTAGCGGATTTTGGCGACAAGCTCAAAGTCGCTGTTGCGCTCCGCTTTGGCGGCTTCGGTCTCCAGCTCTTCGATCCGTTTCTTGATTTCTTGGATGGTGTCGATGACTTCTTTTTCGTTTTTCCAGCCCGCGCGGATGGCGTCCCGCTTCTCTTTGGCGTTGGCGATTTGCTCGTTGATAAGCTCCACCTTGGGCTGGTTGTCTTCGCGCTTTAGGGCTTCGCGCTCAATTTCCAACTGTCGCACCCGGCGGTCCCACTCGTCAACTTCTTCCGGTACGGAGTCCAGCTCCAAGCGCAATTTAGCTGCCGCTTCGTCAATCAGGTCAATAGCTTTGTCCGGCAAGTGGCGGTCGGCGATATAGCGGTGGGAGAGCTCGGCGGCGGCGATCAGCGCCCCGTCCAGGATTTCTATCTTGTGGTAGACCTCGTAGCGCTCCTGCAGGCCGCGGAGGATAGAGATGGTGTCCTCCACGCTGGGCTCTTCGATGAGCACGGTCTGGAAGCGGCGCACTAGGGCTTTGTCTTTTTCGAAGTACTTCTGGTATTCATCCAGGGTGGTCGCGCCGATGGTGCGTAGTTCGCCCCGCGCCAAGGCTGGCTTGAGGATATTGGCGG
>JAAAOU010000165.1 GCA_009908745.1 Bacteroidota bacterium | reverse complement strand
GGATGAAGACATAGTCGGCCGCGGTGAGGTTAAGGCCGGTGCCACCCGACTTGATGGAGATCAAAAACGGCTGCACCGCCGGGTCATCGCTGAAGCGTTGGATGGCGCGCTCCCGCTCCTTGCTGCTGAGGCTGCCGGTGAGCCAAGCGTAGGCTTGCTCCTTTTCCTCAAATTGTTGCCGGAAAAGCTCCAAGTGCTGCACAAAGGAGCTGAAAATCAAAGCCTTGTGCCCGCCCCGCTGTATGGTGTCCCAGTGTTCCAGCACATCCTCAAATTTGCCGCTGCCTTTGGCGTAAGCTTCCACCGCCATTTTAGGGTGGTTGGCCAGTTGCCGCATCTTGGTCAGCGATTGCAGCACCTTGAAGCGGAACTGCGGGTTGTCCGCGTCGTAGTTTTCCAGCAGGTAGTTGCGGGCGGCGGATTTTTCGCGCTCGTACAGCCGCTTCTGCTCTGCCGTCATCTCGCAGAAGAATACTTTGGTGCTGAGCGGCGGCAGGTCTTTGGCCACTTGCTCCTTGGTGCGGCGCAGCAAGTAGGGCTGCACCAGTTTGCGCAACTGCTCCTTTTTCACTTCATCTTGCTGCCGCTCGATGGGCCGGATGAATTCCTTTTTGAAAAAGTTAAAGCTGCCCAGCAAGTTGGGGTTGATGAACTGCATCTGCGCCCAGAGGTCCGACAACGAGTTCTCGATCGGCGTACCGCTGAGCGAGATTTTGTGCCGGGCCTCCAGTTGGTTGAGGGCTTTAAATACCTTGCTGTCCTTGTTTTTGATGTACTGGCTTTCATCCAGCACGATGTATTCGAACGCCATCATTTTCAGGACTTCCACATCGCGCAGCGCCGTCTGGTAGGTGGTGAGGATGACATCAAAGCGCGACAGCAGCCGCACGTCCTTGTACCGCTTCTGGCCGGTATGCCGGTAGGTCTGCAAGCTGGGGGCAAATTTTTTGATCTCCGCTTCCCAGTTGAAGACGAGCGAAGCGGGGAGAATAACCAGAGACTGCAACGGCTTGAGGGTGTCTTCGTCGGCGGGGGGCGCAAACAGGCCCAACTGTTGCCCATTGTCCTGCGGGGCCTCAGCAGCACGGCGCTCGGCCCGTTGCTCTTTGGCATGCAGGAGCACCGTGATGGTCTGCAGGGTTTTGCCCAGCCCCATGTCATCCGCTAGGCAGCCGCCGAGCTGGCTTTCGTACAAACCGACCAGCCAGCGGGCCCCTTCCAGCTGATAAGGCCGCAGGGCTGCCTTGAGTTGGTTGGAGGGGTGGAAATCGGTGGACTGTTGGCGTTCTTCCGCTACGTCTTCGCCTGCCCCCAAACCAATTTCCTGCAGCAGGGTGAATTGGCTTTTAGCCAGCCGCAGCTGGTCTTTGTCTTTTTTGCCGAACTGAAACAGGCCCTTGTACCGCGCCATCCACTCCTGCGGGATGAGGAAAACCTGGCCGTCTGGCAGCGGGTAGAGCCGGATGCCGTCGCGGATGTACTTCGCCAAGTCCAAGAAGGGGAAACTATATTCGCCTACCGTCACCATGCCCTTGAGGTCGAACCAGTCGTTGTCCTGATCGGCTTTCAGCTCTATCTTGGGCGGGTGCAGGTAAAGCGCCTGGCCTTGTTCGCTCGGCATTTTCAGCGTGAAACCGGCCTGCTCCAGCCGACTGCGGTTTTCGCCCAGCCACTCCAGCAACTGGTAATCGTTTTCTTCCCCCTCTTCAGCCGGCAGGCCAAACTGTTGGTGCTCCGTCTCCTGCAAACCAAGTTCGCGCAGCTTGTCCGTGTACACCTTTTCCTGCTCCGGCTGCCGGATGGCCTGTATGATGCGGACCTCTTCCGCTTCGTCAAATTGCAAACTCGTGCGCTTGGGCTTGGGGTCGCTCCACTGAAATTGGCTGCCCGGGTACGCCATTTGTACCGACAGCACCCACTGATTGGTAAACAAATCCTGTATAGGCTCCAGCACGCAGGCTTCCAGCTTCTCCCTCTGCAGTACCTCGAAGCCTTCCGCCTCGATTTCCGACTTGGCGGCCACCTTGAGGATGAACTTCTGGAAGTAGGTCTTCACCGCCTTTTGGGGGATGTTGACCTCCTCTTTTTGCTGGAAGGGCTTGACCATATTGCCGTTGATGGCCGGCACGCGGTACAGCTTGTAGTCCACAAAAATCCAGGCCGGGTGGTTGGTAATAGGAATGACCTCCCGGCTGCTGATGGGCCAAGGGCCGTCTTCGTCTACCAGTTGCATGCGGTAGCGGATGCCCTCCTTCTCGCGGCGAAAGTAGAGCTGCGGCTCCAAAGGCGGGTTGCCCGTTTTTACTACAAAATCCTTGGCCAGCACCGTACGCTCCACCTGCCAGGTGAAAGGGAGCTGGTGCTCGTCTATGGCACCCATCAGCTCAGAGAGCAAGGGGTCGATGTATTTGGAAATGCTGCGGACTAGGTCGCGGTCTTCCAGCAGCTGCTCTATAGGCACTTTCTTGCGCTTTTTCGGCGGCTGGAATTTTTCCTCCAGCGCTTTGGGCTGCAGCTTCTCGATGATCTGGAAAAGCCGCTCGCGCATTGGGGTAAGTTCCAGTTCGAAGCCCTGTATAGTGTCTCGTAGGGCCTTCTGCTTGATGTGAGCGAGCATGCCGCCCTGATCCTCGCTGACGATATAAGCCGTAGGCAGGTACAGCTTGTCGGCGAAGGGAGAAATATCATAGACTACATGGTGCGTTATGCGCTGGGTGTCTGCTTTGAATAATTGCATGCGGTTAGTTGTTGGCCGGATTTTCTTATGGGGCTTTTGAAAATCTTTGATCTTCCACAGAACTAGCAAACATACAAAAATTCCTTCACCGATAGCGGTAGTGTTCCACCATGAGTACGTCAAGAAACAGCCGCTGCTGCTCTTCCAATAAGACCAGAGGCATTGAGAGAGCAGGCAGCGTTGGCCTGTACCTAACCATAGGTAGGCATTCGCAAAATTCGGTAGCTGGCCCAAGCAATTCGGTATTGTGCATCCCCGGGCCGCGCCCTACTTTTGCCGCAGACATTATTTAGACTTAATCCAATTACACTCCGATCTTAACTATGAAGAACTTACTGCAATTTACCTTTTTGGCGCTGGCAAGCAGCCTGTTGTTGTGGTCCTGCGACAACGACGATGACGCCTCTTACGATATTCCCGATACCTACGACTTTGAGAATGTCAGCTACAGCGGCCAAGTGCAGCGCTTGCAGATGCTGCTGGAAATGAAGAACTACCTCGGCTCAGCCAACACAATGGGCACCACGCTCGATGCCAACCGCCTGAAGGCCATGTACGCCAACGATGCAGCCAATGCCAACTGGCAGGGCAGCTATGACGCTTCCAAGCAGCTCAAGAGCAAGACGTTCGAGCAGGAGCAAGCGGCTTTCGAAGCCCTGATGGACGCGATCGCGCAGTACAGCCAATCTACCGTGGCCGGTACCGAAGGCACGGCCGGCGTAGTGGTGAGCAACGACGGCGCCAAGCAGTACTTGCTGAACGAAAACGGCGTGGAGTACGCCCAACTGATCGAAAAGGGCCTGATGGGCGCCTGCTTTTATTACCAAGCGCTGTCGGTCTACTTCGGCGATGACCGCATGAATGTCGACAACGAAACGGTAGTACCGGGCGAAGGCACCGATATGGAGCACCACTGGGACGAAGCTTTCGGCTACTACGGCGTGCCTACCGACTTCCCGCTGAACAAAGACGGCACTGCTTTCTGGGGCGTCTACTCGGACCGCCGCGATCCGGTCATCAACTGCAATCAGGAGATGATGGAAGACTTCATCCGCGGCCGGGCAGCGATTTCCAACGATGACCTGGATACCCGCGACGAAGCTATTGCGGAAATCCGTGCCACCTGGGAGAAAATCACAGCCACCACGGCCATCAGTTACATCAATACGGCCCTAGAGAACTTCGACGATATGGCGATCCGTGCGCACGCGCTTTCCGAAGCCATCGCCTTCACCTACGCCATTCAGTTCAACCCGGAGAAAAGCCTGAGCAACGCCGAGGTCGCTGCCGTACTGGAGAACATCGCCGGCAGCGCCGAATTTATGGAAATGAACCTCTACACCATCACCCCTGCACAGCTAGAAGCCGCCAAGGATCAGCTGGCCAAAGCCGTGGGGGAAGAAGACAACATGGACAATTTCTAAGCATACGAATCGAATGATAAACGGCCGGCAAGTCTTTTGGGGCTTGCCGGATTTGTTGTTTTAACAATTCACTACAATCGCAAAGTCAACATGAAAAAACTAGCCATTTTTCTGCTGCCCCTCGCCTTCCTGTTTGCCGCCTGCGAAGAGGACAGCAGCAGCAACCCCTGCGAGAGCGACTACGATCAGCAGGCGCTATTTCAAAACCTGGCCGACGGTGTCATCTTGCCCGCTTACGCGCAAATGGAAGCGAGCGCCGCAGCCCTGGACGAAGCCGCACAAGCCTTCACCAATGCCCCTTCTGCCGTTGGCCTTACCGCGCTGCGGGAAGCATTCCGCACGGCTTACCTCGATTGGCAAGCGGTGGCGCAGTACGAATTTGGCCCGGCGGAGGAGCGGGCACTGCGGGCAACCCTCAACAACTTCCCCCTGAACGCGCAAGCGTTGGAAAACAAGATTGCCGCGGCGGATTACGACTTTACCAACCCGAATACCTTCGACAAAGGCTTCCCGGCCCTGGATTACTTGCTCTATGGCCTGGGGGACGGTACGGATACCGCGGTACTGGATCAGCTCAGCGAGGCCGCCTACGCTGATTTCCTCAGCGCGCAGACGGCTTTCATCTTGGAGGCTGTACAAGCGGTGCGCAGCGCCTGGGCGGATGGATACCGGGAGGGTTTCATCGCCAATACTGGCACAGCCGCGGGTACGGCCCTCAGCTTAGCCATCAACGGCCTGAACGAGCACTACGAAACCATCAAGCGCGATAAGATTGGCGTACCTTCTGGTGTGGTCACCCTTGGTTTTACCAACCCGGCCAAAGTAGAGGCCCGCTTTTCCGGCCTTTCCCTGGAGCTGGCTATCGCCGCTACGGAAGCTGCCGAGCAGTTCTACACCGGCGGCAGCGGCGCGGGGCTGGACGATTACCTGGAGGCCGTCAACGCCACCAAGGAGGGCGAAAGCTTGAGCACCCGTATACTGGCGCAGTTTGATGCCGCCTTGGCCGCCTTGGCCGAGATCGAAGGGCCGCTGCAGGACGCCGTAGAAGAAAACAACGAGGCGACCGTCACCGCCTACAACGAGCTGACCAAGCAAATCGTCAACATCAAAACGGACATGCCGTCCGTGCTGTGTGTGGCGATTACCTACATCGACAACCCAAGCGATTCCGACTGATGAGCCGAAGCCTGCTGCCTAATTTAACGCAACCCAAGGGCATCGCCCCCCTCGTCACTTTCCGCATCTTGTTCGGCGGGCTGATGATGGTGGGGGCTTTGCGCTTTATGAGCAGTGGCTGGGTAGAGCGCCTGTACGTCGAGCCGGACTTCTTTTTCAAATTTTACGGCTTTGAATGGGTGCAGCCCCTGGGACTGTGGGGCAGTTATGCGCTGTACGGCATCATCGCGCTGAGCGCGGCGGGCATCATGCTGGGGTGGCGGTACCGGCTGTCGGCTGTAGCCTTTTTCCTCAGCTTCAGCTATTCGGAATTGATTGACGCCACCAATTACCTGAACCACTACTACTTGGTTTGCCTGCTCGGGCTGCTGCTGATTGTCCTGCCGGCCCACCGGCGGTTTTCCCTCGACGTGCGGCGCCGGCCCGAATGGCGGGTGGATACGGTGCCGGCCTGGTGTATTTACGTGCTCATGCTGCAGGTGGGTATTGTCTACTTTTACGCCGGTTTTGCCAAGCTCAATACCGACTGGCTGCTGCGGGCGATGCCGCTGGCGGTGTGGCTGCCTACGAAAGCAGATTGGCCCTTGCTCGGCCCCTTGTTTACGCAAAGTTGGGTGGCCTATGCCTTCAGCTGGTTTGGGGCGTTCTACGACCTGACTATCCCGTTTTTCCTGCGGTGGAAATGGAGCCGGCCGTTGGCTTACGTAGCGGTGATTGTCTTCCATGTGCTGACCAAGTTGTTGTTCAATATCGGCTTGTTCCCCTTTATCATGATCTTCAATACGCTGATCTTCTTCCCGGCGGCGGTGCATGAGCGCTGGCTGGGCAAGATCGGGTACAGCACGGATCAGACCGGCCGGCATTACACCTTCGGGCCGCGGCAACTGTCATTCTTGCGCCCGGCTTTACTGGCGTACTTTGCCCTGCAATTGCTGTTGCCCCTGCGGTACACGCTTTACCCCGGGCCGGTGCTCTGGACGGAGGAAGGCTACCGCTTCGCCTGGCGGGTCATGCTAGTTGAAAAAGTAGGGCAAGCTACCTTTACGGTGCACGACCCGGAGAGCGGGCGTACCGCCGAGGTGGACAACAGCGCGTTTTTGACGGCATATCAAGAAAAGCAAATGGCCATTCAGCCCGACTTCATACTGCAGTACGCCCATCACCTGGCGGCGGTGTACCAAGAGCGCTACGGCATTCAACGGCCGCAGGTCACGGTAGACTGCCACGTGGCGCTCAACGGCCGATCGAGTCAGCGGCTGATTGACCCGACAGTGGACCTGGCGAGTATAGAGGATGGCTTTGCGCCTAAAACATGGATTCTGCCCTTTGCGGGCACGCAGACACAAATTTCAGAACGATGAAAGCATTGCCAAAGGCTTACGCCAAAGAGGCTAGCGGATCAGCAGGCTGTGGATGGCTGGCAACGATGGGCAGGCAGACTAAGCCGGTGCTTTGGGCGCTGTTGCTGTTGCTGCCTTTTGCCGTTTACAGCCAGTCTTACCAAATCTCCGGCCAACTGCGCAGCGCGAAAGCCCAAAGCGCTATTGCGGAAGCCACGGTCTTCCTGCAGGAAACCGGCACGGTGGAGGAAACTACGGCGGACGGCCGCTTCCGCATCCCCGTGGACCTGCCGGGGAAGTACAACCTGACCATCTTTGCGACCGGCTACAACACGGAAGTCGTGGAAGTGGAAATCGGCCCCAATCGCCCTGAGGCTAGCCTGGAGCTGGAGTTGGAGCAATTGCGGTACGATATGGAAGCCGTAGAAGTAGCCGCCACCCGCGCGGCATACGGCATGACCCGGCTGCGCAATGTGGAAGGCACCGCGATCTATGCTTCCAAGAAGAGCGAACTCATCGAGCTAGACAAACTAGAAGGCAACCTGGCCGCCAACAACGCCCGGGAAGTCTACAAAGGCGTGCCGGGCCTGAACATCTGGGAAAACGACGGGGCGGGCTTGCAGCTGGCCATCGGCGCCCGCGGCCTCAACCCCAACCGGACT
>JAAAOU010000297.1 GCA_009908745.1 Bacteroidota bacterium | reverse complement strand
AACTCAAGCGTAATGTCACCTCCGAGCTCAAATTGTCGGCCGAACAAACGGTGGATGCGCTTAAACAGCAGATCACCGGTTTAGTCACTACCAAAGCGGTAGAAAAACCGACGAGCGAAGCCTTTGACGATAAAGACTTCCTAAAAGGCATCATCCAATCGCTGATCGAGCACTGGCAACAGGAAGACAAAGGGACCACCTTGCGTCTGTCCCCCGAGCAGGAAAAAGAACTGTACGAGTATTTCGCCGGGCGTGCCCAAGAGCAACTGCAGCAAGGGTTGACCGTCAAGCCCGACCCGAAACTGTCAGAAGGGTTCCGTATTGGCCCGGCGGACGGCAGCTATGTGGTGTCGTTTACCGAAGAGGATTTCCAGGCTTTTTTCGCCGACTTCCTGCGGCCCCGGACGAAAGCGCTGCTGTACGGCGGGGCAGAAAAGGACTGATGCTTTAGAACGGTAAGCGGCTCACGAAGCAAATTGATAACGATTTCAAAATTCAGCTGGCCATAGCGATTCAAGAACAATGAACCAACTGCAAAAACGCGATTATTTCTACCTCATCTCCAGTTTGCCGGAGATGGTGCTCGACCAAAGCCGGGCGCCTTATTCAATGGTGGACTTCGTCGAGAAGTTGGAGGAGGCGCTCGAGCCGAAAGATTTTGCGCAAGTCCGTCTGCTGTTGCTCCCGCACGACAACCGTAATCTGCTCCGCCTGCTGAAGAATGATACGGAGGGCTGGGAGCCGCTCGGCCAATACAGCGACTCGGAGATGAAGGCATTATTGCAAGCCGAAGAAGGGCTGCCGCCCTACATGCACCGTTTCGCGCACGCCTACCAAGAAGAACAGCCGCTGCAAGAGGGGCAAAGCTGGCGGAATCAACTGACAGAATTGTACTACGAGTATGCCCTGCAGCAGTCCCGTGGTTTCCTTCACGATTGGCTGGAATTCGAGCGCGATCTGCGCAACGTCCTAGCCGCTTGGAATATACGCCGGTACGAGCTGAACGACGAAGGGCAGCTCATCGGCAAAGGGGAAGTGGTGAAGACTTTGCAGCAATCCCGTGCCCGCGACTTCGGGTTGGGCAGCGAGTTTTCCTACCTCAATAAACTGATCAACGACCTGGAACGCGACGAACTGTCCGTACGCGAAAAAGCCATAGACCGCGTGAAGTGGAATTATATTGACAATCAATTGGTCTTCTACTATTTTACAATAGAGGTTGTACTCGGGTACTTCCTGCAACTCCGCATGCTACAGCGGTGGTTGTCGCTCGACGCGCCGGCCGGGCAGGAACGCGTACGCGCTTTCATCTCGGAAATGGAACAAAAGATAGAACTCACATGACGGCAACGCAACAACATACCACGGGCCGCGTCAGCGGTATCATCTCCAATCTCGTCCTGGTACAAGTAGACGGCCCGGTGGGGCAAAACGAAATTGGCTTCATACAAATGGGCGACACCCCGTTGATGGCGGAGGTCATCAAAGTGATGGGCGACAAAGCTTACATCCAAGTCTTCGAAAGCACCCGCGGGCTGCGGCCCGGCATGGAGGTGCGCTTCGAGGGGCATATGCTGGAAGCCACCTTCGGCCCCGGCATACTCTCCCGCAACTACGACGGCTTGATGCACGACCTGAATACCATGAGCGGCATTTTCCTGCAAAAAGGGGATTACACCTCTGCATTGGACCTAGATAAGGCTTGGGCATTCGAGCCGCTGGCCAAAGCGGGCGACGAAGTGGCTGCTGGCCATTGGCTGGGGCAAGTGGATGAAAATGGCATACCCCATAAAATTATGGTGCCGTTCAAGTTAAAAGGCCGCTATACCGTTGATTCTATTGTGGAAAAAGGCGACTACAAGGTGCAGGATACCATTGCGGTACTCAAAGACGAGCGCGGGACTGAACACAAAGTCAGTATGCTGCAAAAGTTCCCTGTCAAGCAAGCCATAAAAGCCTACCGGGAAAAGCCGCGGCCGTATCAACTGCTGGAAACCGGCGTACGTACCATAGACACGCTCACGCCCATGGTGGAGGGAGGCACTGGCTTTATCCCTGGCCCCTTTGGTAGCGGTAAAACCGTACTACAGCAAGCCATTTCCAAACAAGCAGAAGCCGATATTGTAATCGTGGCGGCCTGCGGCGAACGTGCTAACGAGGTGGTCGACTTGTTTGTGGAGTTCCCCGAACTAGAAGATCCTTGGACGGGGCGCAAGCTGATGGAGCGGACTACCATCATCGCCAATACCTCCAATATGCCCGTAGCGGCGCGCGAGGCTTCGGTTTACACCGCCATGTCCATCGCGGAATACTACCGCGCTATGGGTTTGAAAGTGCTGTTGCTGGCCGACTCGACTTCCCGCTGGGCACAGGCCTTGCGTGAGATGTCGAACCGGATGGAGGAACTGCCGGGGCCGGATGCTTTCCCGATGGACCTGCCGGCTATCATCTCCAATTTCTACGCCCGGGCGGGCATCGTTCACCTCAACAACGGGGAGACGGGCTCGATTACCTTTATCGGTACCGTATCGCCGGCCGGCGGCAACCTCAAAGAACCGGTGACGGAGTCCACGAAGAAGGTCGCCCGCTGTTTCTACGCCCTGTCGCAGTCGCGTGCCGACAGTAAACGCTACCCGGCGATCGACCCCATTGAGAGCTATTCCAAATACCTGGAGTACCCCGAGCTGCAGCGCACGCTGAACGAACAAATTGAGGAACGTTGGACCGACAAAGTGAATGAACTCAGAAACATACTGCTGCGGGGCAAAGAGGCCGCCGAGCAAATCAATATCCTGGGCGACGATGGCGTATCCATTGATACCCACTTGACCTTCTGGCGGTCAGAGATTGTCGACGAGATCATCTTGCAGCAAAATGCCTTTGACGAGGTGGATGCCCGTACGCCGCTCGACCGCCAACAGTATATGGTGAATAAAGTATTGGAGGTGGTGGACAGGCCGCTTTCCTTCGACCGCTACGAGGAGATCAACCCCTACTTCAAACGGGTGATCAACGCCATGAAGCAGATGAATTACTCGGCTTTTGACTCGGAGGACTTTAAGCAGAATATGCAGGAGTTGGAAGAGACGCTGGCGGAGCGGGAAGTGGAGGAAGGTTAGCCCGCCTTCGCATGAAGCTACGGCGGATGAAAGAAAGGTTTACCCTGAAGGCGGAACGACCGCAGGGAGTGGAGTCCTTCAGGGTTGGCTGACCGGCCAGCAACTTTACAACTTTCCAACTCCCAAGCTAGGACGCTGGAAAAAATTAAGAACAAGAAAAAACAAATAACGATGCCCACTGCATTTCAACGCATCTACACAAAAGTAGAGGAAATCACAAAAGCCACCTGCACGGTGCACGCTACGGATGTTGGTTACGAGGAGCTGGCCACCGTGAACGGGCAGTTAGCGCAAGTGGTGAAAATTATGGGCGAAAAAGTGACCCTGCAGGTATTTGCGGGTACGCAGGGCGTGCCTACGGATGCGGAAGTCGTCTTTTTGGGGAAAGCACCGAGCTTGAAAGTGGGGGATGCCCTGGCAGGCCGCTTTTTCAATGCTTATGGCTTGCCGATCGACGGTGGGCCAGAGGTAGAAGGGCGCGAGCAGGAAATCGGCGGCCCCTCGGTCAACCCGGTGCGGCGCAAGCAGCCTTCGGAGCTCATTACCACGGGCATCGCGGGTATCGATTTGAATAATACACTGGTCACCGGGCAGAAGATCCCTTTCTTTGCCGACCCGGACCAGCCGTTTAACCAAGTGATAGCTACCGTGGCCCTGCGTACGGCAGCCGACCGTATTGTGCTGGGCGGCATTGGGCTGACCAATGACGACTATCTGTATTTCAAAAGTGTCTTTGAAAACGCAGGGGCCCTACACCGTATCGTCAGTTTTGTTAATACCACGGAAGACCCCACGGTGGAGCGCTTGCTCGTACCGGAAATGGCCCTTACGGCGGCCGAGTACTTCGCGGTGGAGAAAAAAGAAAAAGTCTTGGTGTTGCTGACCGATATGACGCTTTACGCGGATGCGCTGAGCATCGTGTCCAACCGTATGGATCAGATTCCATCTAAGGACAGTATGCCGGGCTCCTTGTACAGTGACCTGGCCAAGCTATACGAGAAAGCCGTACAATTTGAAGAGGGGGGCTCGATCACGATTGTGGCCGTCACCACGCTGTCCGGCGGGGATATTACCCACGCCATTCCCGACAATACGGGCTACATTACCGAAGGGCAGCTCTTCCTGCGGCGGGATACGGATATTGGCAAGGTGATTGTCGACCCCTTCCGCAGTCTATCCCGCCTTAAGCAGCTGGTGATTGGCAAGAAAACCCGGGAGGACCACCCGCAGGTGATGAACGCGGCCGTCCGCCTCTACGCTGACGCCGCGAATGCCAAAACCAAGTTGGAAAACGGCTTTGAGCTGACCGACTACGACAAACGGACCCTTGATTTCGCTAGGGGGTATTCCGAAAAGTTATTGGCTATTGACGTGAATATTGATACAGACAAAATGCTGGATACGGCTTGGGAGCTGTTTGCGAGCCATTTCTCCAAAGCAGAGGTGGGCATCAAGCAATCACTGACCGACCAATACTGGCCCGGACAATAACAATGAGCAAACTATGGCGATTTCTTTCCAATACAACAAAACGTCCCTGCAGCGCTTGAAAAAGCAGCTGAATATCCGCGAGAATGCCCTGCCTATTCTCAAGAACAAGGAGGCGGCGCTGCGCGTGGAAGTGAAGAATGCGCGCAAGGAGGCGAAAGGTGTTGCCCAAAAGCTGGACGAGACGATAGAAAGCCACAAGGGCATGGCCGGCTTATGGGAAGAGTTCGACTTTGATCTGCTGGAGGTAGAGGAGGTCAAGGTGGGGTACCAAAAAGTGGCCGGGGTGAACACGCCGGTATTGGAAGATATCGAGTTTATCCGCCACCCGTTCAGCTTGTTCAACCGGCCGGCTTGGTTCCCGGCGGGCATGGAGCTGCTCAAGGAGTGGATAGAGCTGGCCTTGCAGCACAAGATATTATTGCAGAAAATGGAGCGCCTGGAGTTTGCCCGTAAGAAAACTACCCAAAAAGTCAACTTGTACGAGAAAGTACAGATACCCGGCTACGAAGACGCCATCCGAAAGATCGAGCGCTATCTGGAGGACGAAGAGAATTTGGCGAAAGCCGCCCAAAAAATTGTGAAAAAGCGCACCAATAGCGAATCCCTATGATCGTACCGATGCGAAAATACCTCTTTATGGTACACCACTCCGACTATGTCGACTTTCTGGAGGGCTTGCGCAAGCTAGGCGTGCTGCATGTACGGAAACAGGAGGGCGACCCCTCGGAGGAGCTAAGGGGCCGTATGGCGTTGCAGCAGCGCCTGCTTACCGTCAAGAAAGGGCTGGAGAAGCGGGGGGTGGAAGTGGAGCGCAAAGCGACAGCTAGCTCAGAAGAGGGGCATAGTGTTATCGCGAAATACGAAGCCCTGATGGACGAGCTGGAGCCGCTCTTGCAAAAGCGGGCTACGGTCCGCAAGGAGTTTGACATCCTCAAGCCGTGGGGTGAGTTTTCTATCGAGACGGTGAAAAAACTGGAAGCCGCTGGATTGGAAGTGCAATTTTTTGTCTGCGCGGCCAAACGCTACCAGCCCGAGTGGGAGAAAGAATACCCGATAGCCCACCTGCGTAACCTCGGGGCAGATGCCTACTTTGTAGGGATTACCAAAGCAGAAGAACCAATCGAAATTCCCGGGGTGGAAATGCTGCCCGACCCACAGAACGGCACGGTGGAGCTCAAAGAAAAGCAAGCGGCTTTCGAGCGGCAGATCAACGAAATAGAAGCCCGGCTGGACCGCTTGGCAGAAATCGGCCTGCCAGCCGTAGAAGCCGCCCTGCAGGATGTGCAGGACACTACGCAGTTAATGACCGTCATAGAGCGTACCCGCCGGGAAGCGGACGAGCGCCTGATGGTGCTGGAGGGTTACGCGCCAAAGGGTACAGAACAGGACATGGAAGCGCTGTGTGATCGAGAAGACGTTCCTTATTTGAAGGAGCGCCCTCAGCCCAAGGACCAACCGCCGGTGCTGCTGCGCAACTCGCGGTTCGGCCGCTTGTTCGAGCCCATTGCCAAGCTATTTGCCCTGCCTTCCTACGGGGAGATGGACCTGACCCCCTACTTTGCGCCCTTCTTCATGCTGTTTTTCGGCTTTTGCCTAGGCGATGCCGGTTACGGTATTGTGTTGGTGCTGGCCGCTACGATTTACAAATTTCGTGCAGATGCCGCTATGAAGCCAACCCTGACACTAGTGCAGTTTCTGGGGCTGGCTACCATATTATTCGGCGCATTGACGGGGACGGTGTTCGGACTGAACCTATTGCAAGACCAATTCGCTTGGCTCGGGGGAGTCCGAAGTTACATGCTCGACAGCGATCAGGCCTTTCAACTGGCCCTGATACTGGGCGTGGTGCAGATATTGTTTGGCCTGGGGGTGAAGGCACTCAACAAAGGGCAGCAGTACGGCTGGAAGCACGGCATCGCCCCAGTAGGCTGGATATTGTTGATCCTGAGCCTGGTGGATATTGGTATGGCGGAGCTGCTGTTGCCGTACTCCAAGTATGTAGCTTGGGGTGCCGTAGGGCTCATTGTATTGTTCAGCGACCCCGAGGCAGGTATCTTCGGGCGCTTGGGCAGTGGCGCTTGGGCACTATACGGCATCACGGGTATCTTCGGCGACTTGCTGAGCTACATCCGCCTGTTTGCCTTGGGCATCGCGAGTGCCATACTGGGGCTGGTGGTCAATGATATCGCCCTGCAGATACGGGGCTCGATTGACATTCTGGGGCCTATCCTGTTTGTGGTGTTCCTGCTTGTCGGGCACACCGCCAACTTGCTGATAGCCTCGCTGGGCGCTTTCGTACACCCGATGCGCCTGACGTTTGTGGAATTTTACAAAAATGCCGGCTTTGAGGGCGGGGGGAAGCCTTACGACCCGTTGCGGCAGCAGGAACAATAATAAAAAAACGAAAAAACAGATTATCAATATGAGTGCGATTGTATTGGCTTATTTAGGCATCGGATTAATGATCGGCCTTTCTGGCGTGGGTAGCGCCATCGGCGTTTCTATGGGCGGTAATGCGACCGTAGGCGCCCTGAAGAAAAACGAAGATGCTTTCGGTAGCTACATGCTGCTGAGTGCCCTGCCGAGTACGCAGGGGCTGTATGGTTTTGCCGGCTTTTTTATCATCAACAACTCCGGCGTACTGACGGAGGCGATTACCATGACGCAAGGGATTGCCGTGTTTGCGGCGGGCTTTGCGCTGGGATTGGTTTCCCTGATTTCCGCTATGC
>JAAAOU010000089.1 GCA_009908745.1 Bacteroidota bacterium | reverse complement strand
GCAGGTTTGCTTCGTTTTGGGGCAATGCCAAAATGAAGTCCGATAGCTATCGGACAGCTGGCTTGAGGCGAATCCCAGTCAAAATCGGCTCGCTTCGGCCTCTTTTCGTTCATTTTCATAAAAAACTTATTTGGTGCGTTTGCCCTACACAAAAACAGCCCTGCAAATGCAGAGCTGCCTTTTTGTACCCGGAGCGGGGCTTGAATTTACCTGGCTGATCCTCGGCGGACAGGTCTACCTGGCTAACGCCAGTTAGACAGGCCCGCCTTGGTGGCAGGGCAGGCCCGCACGGCCGCAATGGCCACAGGATTCAATATCCCATTTTAGCAGCAATTTTCTTCAGCTTTCTTTTACCAGATGCGGACTTCCAGTATTTTTCTCTTTGACGAGCATCCGGGCGAGTATCTACGACTTCAAAGTAAATCAAAACAAAAGGGCGGTAAGGCTTGGTCGTACGTTCATAACCGGCGTTGTGTCTATCGATGCGCTGTTTGAGATTGGCGGACATGCCAACATAAATATAGGAGCGTTTCAGGCTTTGTAATGCGTATACGAAATACATAGCATAATAGAGTAGGGGTATACAAAAACAGCCCTGCTTGCGCAGAGCTGTTTGTTTGTACCCGGAGCGGGGCTTGAATCTACCTGGCTAACGCCAGTTAGACAGGCCCGCACGGCCGCAATGGCCACAGGATTCAATATCCCATTTTAGCAGCAATTTTCTTCAGCTTTCTCTTACCGACTGCAGACTTCCAGTATTTTTCTCTTTGCCTGGCTTCGGGACGGTTATCCACGACCTCAAAAAAGATTAAGACGAATGGAGCGTAAGGTTTCGTGGTACGTTCATAGCCAGCATTGTGCCTACTGATGCGTTGCTTGAGATTGGCAGACATGCCGACGTAAATATAGGAGCGTTTCAGGCTTTGTAATGCGTACACGAAATACATAGCATAATAGAGTAGGGGTATACAAAAACAGCCCTGCTTGCGCAGAGCTGCCTTTTTGTACCCGGAGCGGGGCTTGAACCCGCACGGCCGCAATGGCCACAGGATTTTCTTACCGGCTACAGCTTTCGCTGCGCCCTCCGTCAGCGATCAGGAGGATTTGTGGTCTGGACTTTCTCTTCACCGTATACCGACGATTGTCCGTACTTAGGCGCTTCCCGTCAAGTCTCTACACCTTCCGTGCAGGGCATAGGTGCGCCTGCGTGGCTTGGCTCGGGATTGCCATTCTATCCGGAATTTTCCGGCAGAGAAGGTTCCCCCGAATTTGAGAAGCTTTACATCCGGCGTTTCCGCCGGTGCACTCAAATTTTACTTCAAGTCCTGCGTGTCTACCAATTCCACCATCCGGGCATGGGTACACTATAAAAATAAAAAGCTAGTGATAAGTTCCACTCCACGGAGCGGAAGCTTGTTTCAAGGATGCAAGATAACCAAAACACCGGGTACCTGCAATAAAAAAGGTCTTCTGCGCACAGAAGACCTTTTGAGCGGATGACGAGATTCGAACCCGCGACCTCAACCTTGGCAAGGTTGCGCTCTACCAGCTGAGCTACATCCGCTTATATATCAATCAACAGAAGCAATTTATTGCTTTGTCAGGACCCGCGACCTCAACCTTGGTCCCGCTTTTTTTCAGAAAAAAGCGGGACGCTCTACTCCCGTCCCGACTACTGTCGGGGCTTCCGCTTGTGATAATTTATATGTCAAATACAGGAAGCAACATTATGCTCCTTCAAAATGGAGCGGATGACGAGATTCGAATGCAGACGAGGCGTAGCCTGTCTGCATCCCGACAAGCTTCGCTTCGTCGGGACCCGCGACCTCAACCTTGGTCCCGATTATTATCGGGAAGCTACATCCGCTTGTACTGTACGTAATGCAATCCCGACTACTGTCGGGGCATCCGCTTATAAAAAGAATTGTCAATTTATCCAGCGCAGCAAGTCTGCCCTGTATGCCAAGCGGAAGCGCCCTTCCCCAGCTTATCACCGAGCGGGGGCTCCCGCTTGTTATTTTTACCCTTTTTCAAAGAGCGATGCAAATATAGCGTAATCTTAATCAAAAAAGCAAGGCCCAAGCCCATAAATGTTCGCACAATATTGCAACAAGCTGAGGCACAACCACAAAAAAAGAACCCACCCCAAACATGGGGGCGGGCTCGCGTAAAACCTTATCGATAACAGGAAATAATGGTTATTCAAACGGTTAGAGCTCGGACGCAGCCTGCTCTTTCTCCATCAGCTCAATGAGGTAGCGCAGGCTGTTGAGTTCTTGGTTGTCCATTTCTAGGCGGAGCTGTATGCCTTCGCGGTCGGCGGAGGCCTCCACCTCCTGTATTTGTTCGGCTTCGAAATCGAAGGCGCTCATCAAGGCAGGGTTGCCGAAGGCGGTGAAAATATGCTCGCCCATGGCTTGGGCAGACTGCTTGGCCAATTCGCCGCTCAGGCCGGTGTTCCCTGCTTCTATTTGGTCGAGCAGGGCAGGTTGGTTGGCGATGAAGAACAGGCCCTCATGCAGCAGCAACTCGCCGTCCATCTCTATGCTGGTCTTGACGTAGGTGGAGTCGCCTTCCGCCTCACGCTCCCAACGCAAGAAGCGGTAGCGGTTGTCGCTGAGCTGCTCCAGCTTGTTGTCTTCGGTGGCTTTGTCGAGCAGGGTGCGGAGCGGCGCCTCGTCTTCCACGGCGGCGGCAAACAGGGCAGCGCCCTTGGGCGATTCGTAACCCGCAAGCATGATGTCGCCGGAGAAAGCCTTCAGCAACCCTTTTACCGAAAGGCCAAACTCATTGAGCGTTTTTTCCGCCACGCCCTTGCTGTATTTTTCAACCAGCAGTTGGTTGACGCCATTGATGTCAAAAGCGGCGGTGAGCAGGAAGGCGGGGGTGCCAGCCGGCGCAGCGGAAATAAAGTCGGTGGTGACTTCGTCGCGGAAAAACATGCCCAAGTCGTTTTTGAGCTGGCCGGAGAGGTCTAGCATGACCTTGTTCTCGATTACGCCCTCTTCAAAAGTCAGGGCATGGGCAACGTACTGCCCGCTGAGTTCTTCCTTGTCGTAGTTAAGCAGGTTGCCGGAGGCTTGCCAGTCGCGCGACCGCAGGATAAAGTCGCTCGACAGCCAGTTCAGGATGTCAAAATCGCCCTGCAGTTGCTCGCGTAGATTGGTATTGCCGGCCACGCTGCCGTCTGCTGGGGTTTCCAGGTAGCGCAGCAGGCGGTCTTTGACACTGATGGACTCGTCCACCATGCCGAGCAGCAGTACCTCATCGTTCCAAGCCACAGAGGCCTTTCCGGGGGTGTCGGAGTATTTGAAGTCGTTGCTCACCGGACTAGCCTCTACTTCCAGGCCTTCCATCATTTTCTCCAGTGCTTCGGGCTCGGCAATAGAAAAGCTCGCCACGGTCATCAGCGGCTCGCTGTCGGACAGCTCCACGCTGACATACATGTTTTTACTAAGGTCGATGCCCGAGGCGGCAGGGTCCGCTAAGACTTTGGCCAACGTAGCATTCTCTTCCGCAGCGTCTTCAAGCATATTTTGGAAGCCCTCGGTTTGCTTCAGGCTTTCAAAATCGGCTTTGTCCATAAGCTGCTGCAGGCGGATGGCGGTGACCATGGCAGCGTCTTCGGGGATATACGTTAAGCTGTCCTCGACGGGCGGCAGCTCTTTTTGGCAGGCGGTGAAGAAGGTGGCTGCAAACAGTAGCAGCAGCAACCCTTTGAATCGTGGTGATTTCATCGTTTCGACTATTTTGTTTTCGATAAGCGAAAGATGTGGGGAAAAGGGCGGCCATGCCAGTCTGTTGGATAAAGCGGGATGGTTTTTCGATGAAGGGCTGTTTTTGATGGCTACTACCGGTAAAACCAGCAGGGGCCAATCTTATTCAGAATGGCCCCTGCTAATATTGTGATTGAGAAAGGAGGGTAGTTACTCTGTCTTCATTATCCGCAGTAGGTAGGGTTTGTTGTATTGACCTCCGCAAGCGCTAGCGCTTTGGCACCACCGTGGAAGGGCGTATATTACCCTGGGTAATGGCAATTGCTATACGATATCATCTTAGCTGGCAATCGCCAATCGATGCGCGAACCGGCGCTTTTTTATCTGGTTGGTAGCCACAATTACCGAGTAAGAAATTTCAGTAAAGGTGTCTGAACAATCCTAGTGTCTGCTGCTTTGTTTTGAAGACCTGATGAATTTTAGGTAATATGGGTTTTAGGTGTCTCGAAGCACCTACGGCCGTACGTACACCGCTTTGCGTTCCAGCGTGGTGCCTGCCGCTGTATTGAATTGCTGTATGTAGACAAGCTGGCCCGGTGCATCAAAATATAGGATAGCTTTGGCATCATTAATTTGTTTGGTCTCTGGCATTTCCCAGCTTAGGGTCATTTTGCCATCCTCGTAGTAGCCTTCAGTCTGCCCTGCGTCGTCTATTGACGTACTGGTGGAATACACTTTATTTTTTTGGTCCACCGCAAAAAAGTAGGCGCTGCTTACGTTTACCTCTTCTCCTTGAGCGGAAAGGTAGCGGGAATCGGTTTCCAAAAAGATGCCATTACCGGTATTGACTACCCTAGCCGATACATTGCTTTCTTGCAATTTGGGCAACATCTCTGATGTAGTCGATTGGTCGGTATCCGCTTTCCATTGCCCATTCATGCGGCTGAAGAATGTTTTAGCATCCATCTGCGACTCGGCCTGAGCGAAGGAAGTAATAGTGGTGAAGGTTAAAAACAGAAATAATAATCCAAGCTTATTCATAATGGTAGGTTTGTGTTCCCTAAGAGGGAGGTTAATAAATAAAATCGGTACTAATCAAAGGTGATTTGTCGGTATAGCTGTGAAGCAAGTATTCAACTTTTAGTAATTAGTGTTTAAGCAGAAGGGGGGCTTCACCATTGAGTCTACACAGCATAGGAAAACCCCTCTTCTTCAAGAAACGGCTAAACACAGTTGGTAGCTCGCCCATCAACCCGATCATTAATTATTGATTCAAAGGTTTGATGGCTACCTTGCTAATCTTGAAGCAGTAAATCGCTTGCGATCGCCGGTAAAGCGAAGTAGAGGGTCTCCCTCTTTTTCGTATATCTTTTTCTGTCTAATGCCCCGGTTTCCCAAATGGATAGTCAATCGATCGAGATTCCAGTTGTCACCTCCCATGCCGCCTCCGAAGGTTGTCTCCAGGCGGACTTCCCGGATAGCCCTACTGTCAACTGCCCGCTTAAGCGGAATGCGCACCGTCTCGCTGCTGTTGTCGGGCCAGCGTTTGGAGCGATTGAGGTTCTTGACGACCTGACGGTCTCCTCTTTCAAAGATTATGATAGCATGGACATTATCATTACCGCCGCGCAAGTCGTCGCCGCCAGTTCGGAAAGTCAGGAAGAGTTGCTGATATTTCCCTGGCTGCACGGTTGAATTGTTCCGAATGGCAGGGGGCGACTTATGACGAAACTCCTTATAAACATAATAATGCCGCCATCTTCTTTTATTGTAATCGAGCTTTTTGCCGAGCCGGTTTGTAGAGGTATTCCAAATGTGATAATCCATCATCCACTCTCCGCCTTTTCTGGGCACAAGCACGCAGGTTTTATTGGGTTCATTTGGGTCATAGACAAAGATTTTGATCCGCTCAACCCTAGGATCATTCTTTTTTCGGAATTTGTATCCTCCTAAGTCATACCCGATGGCTAAAACCCAATGGTTTTTAGCTACATTGTTGTCTCTGCCATTAAACAGCAGTATGGGAATGGGTCGATTGCGGTCAATAAAGCGTTTTAGCTCTTTTAGCCTTTCATCAACGGCCCAGCCCCAGAATTCTTCATTTCTAGAGCCAAAGGGGTTAAACCAGTTTTCGGCAACCTTATCAATACTTGCCCCGGAGAGGGAATTGAGCTGCCTCTCGTAGAGGTAGTCGAAGAGCCTTGTTCCTTTCGCGGGCGCATAATTTTGCCTGGGCATTCGTACACTGGAATAGAAGTAATCAGCAGCTGCAAATGACATACCCCCACATAGGCCTCCCCAGTCGATTTTAATACTACCCGGGTCTCCGGTATGAGTTTTAAAGCGGTTGTCAAAATTAAAACCATCTTTTGACGGATTGAAAGTTGTCATTTTCTTTTGGGCAATGACGCTAGTTGTTAGGCTTAAGCTCAATAGAAAGAGCCATAGAACATGTTTTTTCATTTTAAACAGGTTTTAAGATTGATTGAAATGAAATGTTGCACAAAGCAACACTGTAATAGCTTGAAATACCAAGAACGAGCGTTCAACCTCTGGTAAATAGCGTTCAAACCGAATTTAGAACAGGCTAAGTATTTGATTTTGAATGGCTTATTGTTTTTTGGGGAGGTTCTCCCATCTCCCTTTGGTAAGCCTTGCTAAAGTAGGAGGCGTCCTGAAAGCCGGTTTTATCTGCTACCTCTTGTACGGTATACTGCCTAGACTGCAGCAACCGCCGCGCCTCCTTCATCCTTAGCATACGCATGAAGGCGGATGGGGATAGGCCCGTCAGTGCTTTGAGCTTGCGGTACAGCTGCGGGCGGCTCATCGCTATGGCGCGGCACAGGTGGGGTTCCACACGGAAGCCAGGCTCGGAGAGGTGCTCCAGAATGATGGATTGCAGCTTTTGCAGGAAGTGCAGTTCCGGGTCTTCGGGGGGCCTGGAGGTATCCGGCTGCATAGAGGCGGTGCTGTATTTGGCCTTCAGGCGCTGCCGCAACTCTACCATTTTTTGCAGACGGATATACAACTCCTGCCGGTTGAAGGGCTTAGTGAGGTAGGCATCTGCCCCGGTGCGCAAGCCAGTATGCCGGGAGGCTTCGTCAGCGCGGGCAGTAAGCAATACGATAGGGATGTGGCTGGTTCGGGTATCGCTTTTCAGGGTTTCGCAAAGCTCGAAGCCGTTTTTGAGCGGCATCATAACGTCGGAAATGATAATATCAGGAACTAGGCTTAAGGCTTGATCTATGCCCTCCTGCCCATTTTTGGCGAAAGCCAGCCGGTAGCCCGACTGAAGACAGGCGTGCAGGTAGGTCGAAACATCAGGGTTATCCTCGACTAAGAGTAGGAGAGGGGTTTGCTCAGCCGTATTGGACTTGGCTTTTGGCGCGTAGGCAGGTGGGGAAACCGGGGGGGCCTTATGGGGCGCCTCCTGTTGGTGGGCATTCCGGTGTATGGGCAACAATACCTGAAAGGAGGCTCCTTGTTCTTGTTGGCTTTCTACAGTTATTGCCCCGCCGAGCAAGTGTACAAATTCTTTAGTAAGT
This sequence comes from Bacteroidota bacterium, assembly GCA_009908745.1. GTDB lineage: Bacteria > Bacteroidota > Bacteroidia > Chitinophagales > Saprospiraceae > Phaeodactylibacter. Next base: position 145 of record JAAAOU010000089.1, on the reverse strand, counting down.
GCGAGCCCTATGCCGCTGCCCTCAACCGGCCGGGTGGAGGAGTCGTCGGCCTGATAAAAACGGTTGAAAATAAAATCCTGCTGGGCAGCGCTGATGCCAGGCCCGGTATCGGTTATGCGAATTTGACAGTAAGGCTGCTGCTGCC
>JAAAOU010000474.1 GCA_009908745.1 Bacteroidota bacterium | reverse complement strand
TTGCTAGCCCGGCAGCCCGGTTGAATGGCTTTACGTATCATCAAGACTGGTTGCAGAACTTGCTCTTGGCAGCCTCTTTGAATGGCTACCGAAGGCAGCTACGCAATCCGTTATAATCAGACATTTTATAAGTGTCACCACTACATTCCATAAGGCTAACACCTTTCTCAAATGCTTCACACCCCCAATGTTTTTTCGCGAAAACAGGTAACGCTCCTTCTTCCGTTGGTCCTTCAAAAAGGACAACAAACCTGGCAAAGAACAACTCCCCTCGTGCTCTGATTATTTGAGTTTCTAAGGAGTGCTTCTCTTTTAGTGATAATGCATTAGCTAACTGCTTCAAATCAGCAATACTAGTGGAATCGTCTGCTTTATAAAACACTCTAAGCTCCTCCAATCCCGCCAAAGGGGCAATATAGGGCGAATGGGTGCTTATGATTTTCTGCCCCGTGACATTTTTTAATTGCCCGTACACTTGCCTTTGGGCATTTGGGTGGAGATGAGCCTCTGGCTCTTCCAGTGCCAAAACCGGGTGTAACATGTCTCCGTCATCATCTGCTTTTCTCTTTATCCAGTTGACATAAGCTTTGTATCCAAGCAAAGAAGCCCAACTTCGGGTGCCCATGCCATGATACTCCAAACTAAAGGTTTCAGAACCACCGTCTTGAAAATTGACTTTAAGCCCTTTGTGAAGATCTCTTAACCTCTTCGGAAATGGCGTGATTTCTACACCACTGCCTTTGGTTTGCACCGTCTTGTTGAGTTCTTCTAACGAAGTTTTAAGGTGTTTCAAAACAGGGCTCTCTTCAACTGTCTTTTGATTCAGCGTCGTTAACTCTCCTTCTAACTGTTCTTTTTGCGTATCGTCATATTCTATTTGAGAAGCCAAGCGTCCGAAGTAGGATTGAGCAAACTTCAAATCCTCTTGTAAATCCCTCTGTGCATCAATGAAGTACAACGGTATTTTCGATATATTGGCAGTTACCTCTTCATTTTCATCAGCATTTCCTGAATCCCAATTCTTTATGATGTACCGTTTAATTTGGGCCTCACTCTGTTGAGCAGAAAAGTCTACAACAGTCCTGTAGGCAAAAAACTCTTCACCCCGTGAGTCGATTTGAATATCAGATCCAAATACTTGTGCCCATTCATCTGAGAAAGTTAGATTACCATCTGATTTAATTTCGATATCAATCTCTATACGAGGATTAGCTGGGTATTGTCCAGCCTTGTTGATAAACAAATCGTCCCGGGATGTAAATTTTCGGTCAGATGTAAGCGCTATTGTTAGTGCTCTCAGGAAAGAGGTCTTTCCTGAGTTGTTGGCCCCAATAGTAAAGTCACCTTTCCTAAAGTCGTTTCTATGCTGCTGAGGGAGCGGAAATTTTTAACCCGTACTCTGTTTATCTTTATTTTCATATGCTAATTGTGTTCTGCTTGCTATTAGTAGTAATACCCATTTTGCCCAAAATAGGAAAATGCTTAAAGACGCTTTTCCCTAATTTGAGTATTCGATGATCTTAATCACCGTCGTCATCTCCATCCAGAATCTTTAAAACCTCCTTAAACTTTTCATCTATTTCTTCCGTAATTTCTGAGTTGTTTGAGGTGTGACCCAGGGGTCGAAAGGACTTTCCTGATTTATTCCGATGATCAAGTCATCAATAAAGTCGTAGAGAAATGATGGGATATTAACACCAAATCTATCCGTCAATAAATCAACCTCTCCCTCCTGTTTTAATATCCTATTAAACTCCTTTTCCCCTAGCTCATCATATATCCGAGTTAATAAGGAGATATCAGTATTTTGGCTAAGCCTCACACGCGGATTAGCCCTCAGCTTGTTTAGTTTTTGCCTGATGATTTTTTCCGTTGATTTTTGCATTTCACCTTCTGTTAATCGATGATACCACGACTGGGAATATAGACGTTATTGCAGCTGAATCCTTTCTCATTTAAAATCCAACACGTAAAAGGGACCAAACCCTCTGGTGGTATTAGGGCCGTTTTGCAGCTTCCTTAACGTTTGATAGTTGTTGTGAAACGCATAGCAAATAGATGCGCAGACCAACGAATCAAGCTGTCCATCATAAATAGTATCAGTAGCTTCCTCACATTCAATTTTTATACAAAAAGACTCACACCACATATTCCAGAGCTTCTTTGTAATTTCTCCGTTAGCTTCGTCTCTCTTATAGGTGTGAATTGCTTCAAGTAAAGAAGCATCTTGATCTTTAAATTTCAAAAATAGATTTACGCGTGGATGAGTTTCAATCAATATCCCAATATGTGGATTGACAAGCTCTGCAATTTGCCTGCTTTTCAAAGGCACGACTTGTAAAGAGTTATAGGATTGTACCCAGTTCTTACCGTTGGGGCAGTTTAATTGCAAATATTCTCTTATTTGTAAATCTGATGGTCTGAAGCCATTAGTGTCGGTATAAGACCAAGTTATTTGACCGTCTATGGCGAGCCCAGCAATATTGGCTTCTGTAACCCTGTTCAATATATCTTCTTGATTAACAACCCTCGGCATTTCGGATAAAGCAACGCTTCCGTCTTTAGCCCTAAGCGAAGCAAGCCAGTTATTTGATTGTCCTCCAGTATCAAGCCCCAAGTATTCACTCATTCCTTAACGTTTTCTTTACTAGTCTAAAGGAGATCAATTTTGCCATTGCAGTGCACAATTGCCTTTCAATTGCCCCATCGGACTAATAATTTTTCATCCCATTTTGATGCCCACTCAGTAATCTTTTTATCATCAATTAAAGCTTTTTCAATCGTTCCCCAATTGTTTCTTGTCAAATCCGCCGCAGCTTTAGGAAGGAAATAAAGCTTTCTTGAAAATTCTGGCTTTACAAAATCTGAAACCCATAAAGATGGGACTATGTAAACATCCGGCTGTGTATCTTCCGCCCCCTTAAAGTCTACAAATGCATACCAAAAATCTATCGAGTGTCTACCAATCACCCCAGCATTTACGTCCCATTCATACCCTTCACTTCCATGTCTTTTTTTACGGTAAGCCTTCTTGCTCGTTTTGACCTGGATTGAAATACTTTTCAATCCACTATTTGAACTTAGCAACAAATCGATATTTGGCATATTCCCTAAAGTCAACCCGACGTATAAATTTCTTCTTGCCAACTTGTATGCAACAAAATGCTCGCCTGCTTCGCCTATGAATTTTGGTTTTGTCATATCAATTGTCTTTTCTCAAAGTATCTCTTTAATTAAGGTTCTTTCAAAATTATCCAAAGTGAAGATGAGCAAAGGTGATGTTTTCAATTTTACGCCACCAACACCTCATTCAGCTCCTCAATCACCCCATCCATCTCCGCCCCAAAGAGCTGATACATACGCCCCCGCCCGCCTACGGCATCAAAGGGCGTATAGTCCAGGTCGTCCATCTCCAGGTGGAAGCTGCCGGTGATGTGGTCTTTAATCATGCGCAGCCACTGCATTTGATCTTCTGTAAACTTCAACGCCCCGGCCTGCTTGCCGAATACCCAGTCTTGGAATTTCTTGTCCACGGTTTTGGGGTAAGGTGTCAGCTGCTCGTCTAGCCCACACACCCGGCGAACGAGGGAGACGAGGGCGACCAGCTCCTGCTTTGGGCGGTTGGCTTGGATGTTATCTAGTTTTGCGTAAGCATCCCACACCGCGTAGGGCGCCAGCGTAGGTTTATCTTGCTTAATCCGCTCTAGTAATTCATTTACCATACGGAAGGTCAACTCCCGCCGCTGATAGGGCTGCCCGTAGAATAGCCGTAGGGCGGTGATTTCATCCTTATTGGCTTCCAGATAGGCCGCAAAGTCATCAGCCAACTCTTTTAATTTGCTGGCGCTTTCTTTGTCCCACTCGCTTTGGGTGACGGTATCCAGGTTGTGGGAGTCTATAATCTGCTCGTGTACTTGACGCACCTTTTCCAGGTACTCATTGACTTCCCCGCTGAAGTTAGCCGCTGCTTTCCGGGCGAGTTCTTGTTGTATTTGCTCTTGGACCACTTCCGGGGCCGGGCTTTGGGGGTACTTTTTCCGGTGTTGCGCTGTCCTTTCTTCCAGTACATCCGGATCATAAGTGTCTAGCAGCTCGCGCGTCATCTGAGGCAGGCTTTTGCCGCCGGTAATCTCGCGGAGCCCGTCTTTTTCTTTTTCGGTCAGTTGTTTGTCCAGCCGGCTGAGGCGGTTCGCTAGGGACAAAAACAAATCCTCCTCCGTGACGCCCACCGAGATTGCCCCGAGCAGGTCTTTCAGTGCTACGCCCCGCTTGCGCTCCAGTGGCCGGGTATTGGTCTTTTTGGTCTTGGTGACGCCTACGGCATCTACTATGATGAAGTGGGTCTTGGCTTCCGCTGCGCTTGTGACTTCCTGTAGGTCATCGCGGTGGATGGTGCGTGTGCCACGCCCCATCATCTGGGTGAAGTAATTGCTGCTTTTTACATCGCGCATGAAGAGCAGTACCTCCAGGGGCTTCACATCGGTACCGGTAGCGATCATATCCACGGTCACCGCAATGCGCGGGTAGTAGTCATTGCGGAAGCGGGACAGGACTGATTTGGGATCCTCCTCTATCTTGTAAGTTACCTTTTTGCAGAACTCATTGCCCTCCCCAAATTCCTTGCGTACGACCCGGATAATGTCATCAGCGTGGCTATCGGTCTTAGCAAAAATCAACGTCTTGGGTACTTGGTACTTACCGTTTTTGACACGGCCGGGGAATATCTCCGTTTCCAATGCCCTTTTGAAGGCTCGGATAACGTTGAGGATTTGGCTGGGGTTGACCACCTTCTTATCCAAGTCTCGGCGGCTGTACTCCAGGTCTTCATCCTGCTGCTCCCAGCGTTTGCGTCGGCTGAGTTTTTCGCGGCGTTCTACATCCCACCCCTCTTTGATCAGGCCGCCGCCTTGTGAAATAGCTGTTCCGATGAGGTAAATTTCGTACCCCACGTTTACACCATCCGCTACTGACGCTTCGTAGGTATACTCACTGACTACGTTTTCGTCAAAGTAGCCAAAAGTACGGCTGTCCGGGGTTGCGGTAAGCCCCACCTGAAAGGCATCAAAATAGTCCAGCACCTGCCGCCAGAGGTTATAGATAGAGCGGTGGCACTCGTCGATGACGACAAAGTCAAACTGCTCAATCGGTAACCGTTCATTGTATACCACAGGCAGGGGTTCTTTCTTCCGACGCTGCTTTTCCAGCCAACTGCTCTCGTTGGGGTTCTCAAGCTCCGCTTGTTCGTCCAGCTCTTCCCCCTTCAAAATAGAGTACAGCCGCTGAATGGTAGAAATACATACCTGACTGTCTGGCGCGATATAGCTGGAAGTCAGCCGCTGCACGTTATACAGCTCGGTAAACTGCCGGTTGTCGTCTTCGGGCTGAAAAGCGCGGAATTCTTGCTCGGCCTGTTCGCCCAGGTTTTTGGTATCCACCAGAAAGAGGATGCGCCGTGCATTGGCGTGGCGCAGGAGGCGGTATACGAAAGTGGCTGCCGTGTAGGTCTTACCGGCACCAGTGGCCATTTGGATGAGAGCACGGGGGCGGTTTTCCGCAAAAGACTTTTCCAGATTTTCGATCGCTACGATCTGTGCCGGGCGCAGTCCCGCCTTGTTCAGCGGTGGCATTTGCATAAGCCGGGTACGCAGTGATCTTTTCTGCTTCACCCATTTGGCTAAGGTGGCCGGCCGGTGAAAGCTGAATACACGCCTCGCCCGGGGCTTGGGGTCACGCATGTCCGTAAAGCGGGTAAGTGTCCCTGTACTTTCGTAAATAAAGGAAATCGGCTGATTGCCAACGTACTTCCAAGTGGCTTCCGCATAGTTCTTAGACTGTTCCTCTACGGCCGACATCCGGTGCCCTTCTTCTTCCCGCTTCGCCTCGATGACACCCACTGGTTTACCATTGACAAATAGCGCGTAGTCCACCGGCCCTACCTCGGTTTGGTACTCTCGCATGGCTACACCGGTACCATCAAAAATACTGCCTTGCTTTTTATTGTATACCAACCACCCCGCCTGCCGTAGCATCTGATCGATTTGATCGCGGGCGCGTTGTTCGGGATCCTGATTGAGCGTGGTTTTCATATTCCTGCTGTTTGACCGCACGGGGCACGTCGTTGGGGTGTTTAGCCGTCTTGCAAGTCTAAGGCGCTTCACCATTGTACGGGTAATATAGGAATTTTGTTGCAATTTAGCATGCAGGACCTATGGACACTGCTTACGGAAGTTATTGACAGGGGCAGAGGCTTGCTGTAACTTGGTATCCATTTTTTGGCTAACGACTAGAGAGACCATAGGCGGGTTGCCTTTGGTTGCTTTAGCCGTATTGAAGTGGGAAAGGGCAGGGCGATGCCCGCCTTCGCTCTGGAGAGCTTCACGCCTAATAAGCGGTCTTCGACCGCCGTAGCCCGCCGAAATCGTGTATATCAGGGAAAAGAGGTGGTGGATAAATTGGGGATAAACAAAAAAGCCCGCCTTCGCTCTGAAGAGCTTCGGCGGGCGGAGGCGGTCCGGACGGGACTTGAACCCGCGACCTCCTGCGTGACAGGCAGGCATTCTAACCAAACTGAACTACCGGACCAATTATTCTTGTAAGAGCTGCTTTTAGCCCTTATTTTTTCTCTGCAACCCCGCTATTGCGTTTGTGCGAGTGCAAATATAGAGGCAATTTCAACATCGCGCAAGCATCCACTGAAAAAAAATGAAAAAAAGTTGAGCCAAGGCTTCATATTGTACCCTTATTGCTACTTTTGTGCCGCTATAAAAACACCCGGGCAGCGCACACAACCCCCTCAAACCCAAAACCAAAGCCCTGCTGCCTATTAACATCAAACGCCACAAGAGCGGCTGCAATCGCTGCTTCAAAATCCAACAACTATGGTTTTCCTTGAATTTGAAAAGCCGCTGGAAAGTCTGTACGAACAGCTGGAAAAGATCAAACAGGTAGGAAGCGAAGGAGACCTCGACGTCAGCGAAATGACGCGGGAGCTGGAAAATAAAATCAAGAACAAACGCAAAGAGATTTACGGCAACTTGACCGGCTGGCAGAAGGTGCAGCTTTCCCGCCACCCCGAACGGCCTTATACCTTATACTATATAGAGCAGATGTGCCGCAAGTTCATCGAGCTGCACGGCGACCGCAACTTCGCCGACGACAAAGCAATCGTGGGAGGGCTGGGCTCGCTAGATGGGCAGACGGTGGTCATTCTGGGGCACCAGAAAGGGGTCAGCACCAAGATGCGGCAGTACCGCAACTTTGGCATGGCCAACCCAGAAGGCTACCGCAAGGCCTTGCGCCTGATGAAGCTGGCCGAGCGTTTCAGCTATCCGGTGGTTTGCCTGATTGACACGCCGGGCGCGTTTCCTGGCCTGGAAGCCGAAGAACGGGGGCAGGCGGAAGCCATTGCCCGCAACC
>JAAAOU010000296.1 GCA_009908745.1 Bacteroidota bacterium | reverse complement strand
GGGTCTTTCTGTATCCTTATCTTGTGTTGCAGCAGCCCACCGCTCACCGTCAGCCGTATACCCGAGCGGGGGTTCTTGAAGCCCAAGCTGATCAGCTTGCCAGCGTGCAGCCCGGCGTAAAAGCCTCGCATCCGCAGGCTGATGTCGGCGTACTCACGGTCGTTGCCAATCAAAAAGCCCTCGTCGTTGAGCAAGGGGAGGAGCGGGTTCTCTTTCACTTGGGAGCCAAAATAGTAATTGAAAGTAGCCCCCATGATCCAGCTCCCCTTGTCGGTCATCCACTCCACACCGCTGCCGATGCTGAAATGCTGGCCGAAGCGGTCGTCGAGATCGCCGCCGGGCTGGTGGAAACCGTAGCTAAAGTCGAAAATAAGCGCGTTGCCGCGGTTCAGGGCAAAGGTCTCATACTCCTGCTGGCCGAGTGCAGGCAAAGCCGCCAGCAAAAGCAGAAAGCTGCATAATATGAAGTTCCGCATAGCTTTAAATTTGCCGCTAATGTAGGAAAATTTATCATTCTGCGCCGTCTGCTGCTTGCCAAGACACACCTTATCCGTAACTTTGTTGTTATAGTAAAACCAGACGGGCTACATCCGGATACCGCCAATTTTTCCGGCTTCGGTAACTGCCCCGTTTGGGTTTGTTCAGCTTCCTAAAAATCAAACCACAGCATGAGCTCAAAACAACACAGTATCCTTATTACCGGCGGCGCGGGCTTTATCGGCTCCCACCTCGTCCGCTTGATGGTCAACAAGTACCCGGACTACCACATCGTCAACCTCGATGCGCTGACCTACGCTGGCAATTTGGAAAACCTAAAGGACATTGAAAACGCCCCCAACTATACTTTCGTAAAAGCCGACATCACGGATGCGGAGGCCATGCAGGAGCTCTTTGCGCTGCATCAATTCGACGGCGTCATCCACCTGGCCGCCGAGTCGCATGTGGACCGCTCTATTTCCAACCCCATGAGTTTTATCGAGACGAATATTGTGGGTACAGTAGTGCTGCTCAATGCTGCCAAGCACCACTGGGGCGACTTTAGCGGCAAGCGGTTCTACCAAGTTTCTACCGATGAGGTCTATGGCTCTTTGGGCAAGACGGGCCTGTTCACCGAAACCACGCCTTACGACCCCCGCTCGCCCTACTCGGCTTCCAAAGCGAGTGCCGACCACTTGGTACGGGCCTATTACCACACCTACGGCATGCCGGTAGTGCTGTCCAATTGCTCGAACAACTACGGCCCTTATCAGTTTCCTGAGAAACTACTGCCGTTGATGATCAACAATATCCGCCACGGCAAAACCTTGCCGGTATACGGCGATGGGCAATATACCCGCGACTGGCTGTGGGTGGTAGACCACGCGGAAGCCATCGACCTCGTCTACCACAAGGGGGGAAACGGCGAGACGTACAATATCGGCGGCAATAATGAGTGGAAAAACATTGACTTGGTACATCAACTTTGTGACGTGATGGACGATCTGCTGGGCCAGTCGCAGGGTACTTCCCGGGCATTGATCACTTTCGTGAAAGACCGCCCGGGGCACGACCGCCGCTACGCTATTGATGCTACGAAAATCAAGCAAGAACTGGGCTGGGCCCCAAAGGTGAAGGCAGAAGAAGGCTTGCGCCAAACAGCTCAGTGGTACCTGGACAACACCAGCTGGCTGGAGCGTGTTACTTCAGGGGAATATAAAGCGTACTACGAAAAGCAATATCAGTGAAACCTGAGCAGAACAGCAAGTTTAAACAGCCTCTAAGCCTTTTCAAACGGCTAAAGCGCTTTGTCATCACTACTTTTATTGGCGGCTTGGTGGTGATATTGCCGCTGACGCTCTTCATCTTTTTGGTGCAGCTGGTCGTCCGTTTCACCGCAAGGCTGCTCAAACCGATAAGGGCGATCATCCCTTTCTCGGAGAGCGTGTCTTCTGGCCTGTTAGACTTGATCTCGCTGAGTATAGTACTGGCTCTGTTTTTCTTTGTAGGTATTGTGGTACGGACCAGCGTTGGGGGGAAGATGTTTACCCGCTTCGAGCAACGCTGGCTGATGAACTTGCCGCTGTACGGCGTCCTCCGCGAAACCGTCCGGCAGTTTTTGGGGCGCGACAAGACGCCTTTCTCCCAGGTCGTATTGGTTGATGCGTTCGGTACGGGCGCTTTGATGACCGGCTTTGTGACAGACGACGAAGTCGGAGAAGGGCATGTTACCGTTTTTGTGCCGACTGCCCCCAATCCGACCAACGGCTTTGTTTTTCACATCAAAGAAGAGAAAATCCGCTACGTGGATACCCGGCCAGAAGATGCGATGAGTTCCATCATTGGGGTAGGTACGGGCTCTTCTTCCTTATTTACTATCCCTAAAAAGCCGATTCCGGATAACAACTGAATACCATTTAATGATAGGACTGCAAGTACTTTTTGAAGATAACCACCTCATCGCCGTCAACAAGCCGGCTGGCCTGCTCGTGCAGGGAGATGAAACGCAAGACAAGCCCCTCAGTGAATTTGTGAAGCAGTATATTGCCGACCGCTACAACAAGCCCGGAGCAGTATTCTTGGGCACCATCCACCGGCTCGACCGACCGGTGAGCGGCGTGGTGATATTTGCCCGGACCAGCAAAGCGCTCGCCCGCATGAACAAGCTGTTCCAAGAGCGGGCTATACAGAAAACCTACTGGGCCATCACAGAGGACCGGCCTGCCCCCTTGCAGGGCAAATTGGTGCACTACATCGATAAAGACCGTTCGCGTAACGTGGCGCATGCTTCCATCAAAAAACGGCACAAGAAAGCTAAGAAGTCAGAGCTCACCTACGAAATGATCGCCGAGATAGGCAACCACCACTTGCTAGAGGTCAAGCCCAAGACCGGGCGCCCCCACCAAATCCGCGTGCAGTTGTCGCACATCGGCTGCCCGATCCGCGGGGATATCAAGTATGGGGCACCCATCGCCAATCCGGATGGGAACATCCACTTGCACTGCCGCAGCATATCTTTCGTGCACCCGGTCCGCAAAGAGCCGGTGACCATTACGGCTAACCCATTGGTGAAAGACGAGGTGTGGAAGATGTTTGAGGGCCGGTGGATATAAAAAACGGGTAAAAGCTTGCTTTGGCTTTTACCCGTTTTAGTGCATTTTTAAACCGCTCTGCGCTTACTAGGCATTCTTACCCACACAGTTCAGGTCTTCAAACGCCTGCTTCAGCCGCGCTCGGAAGCTGTCTTCCGCTTTGCGCAGCCATTTGCGCGGGTCATAGTATTTTTTGTTCGGCTTGTCGGCGCCTTCCGGGTTGCCGATCTGCCCTTTGAGGTAGTCGGCATTGGCTTCGTGGTAATTTCTCACCCCATCCCAGAAAGCCCACTGCAGGTCGGTATCGATATTCATCTTGATCGCCCCATACCCGATAGCCTCACGGATGTGCTCTTGGCTGGAGCCGGAGCCGCCGTGGAATACAAAATTGATCGGGTTGTCTTCGGTACCGAACTTCTCTTTGACGTGCTCCTGGGAGTTTTTCAAGATGATGGGCTTGAGTTCCACATTGCCAGGCTTGTAAACGCCGTGCACGTTGCCAAAGGCAGCAGCAACGGTAAAGCGCTTGCTGACTTTGCTGAGCTGTTCGTAGGCATAGGCCACTTCCTCCGGCTGCGTGTAGAGCTTAGAGCTGTCGACGTCCGTGTTGTCCACACCGTCTTCTTCACCGCCCGTTACTCCCAGCTCCATTTCTATGGTCATACCCAGCTTATCCATGCGCTCGAGGTAGCGCACGCAGGTCTCGACATTCTCTTCGATCGGCTCTTCCGACAAGTCAAGCATATGGGAGCTGTAGAGCGGGTAGCCCCGTTTTTGGTGAAATTTTTCGCCAGCATCGAGCAAGCCGTCGATCCAAGGCAGCAGTTTTTTCGCACAGTGGTCGGTGTGAAGGATAACCGTCACGCCGTAGGCCTCCGCCATCGTATGCACATGCATAGCCCCGGAAATGCCGCCGAGGATGGCTGCTTTTTGGTTGTCGTTGGACATCCCTTTGCCGGCTACGAAGTGAGCACCGCCGTTGGAGAACTGTATCATGACCGGCGAGTTGACCTCACGGGCGGTTTCCAGCACGGCGTTTATAGAATTGGTGCCTACCACGTTTACAGCGGGCAAGGCAAAATCATTTTCGTTAGCGTAATCGAAAAGCTCGGTCACTTCGTCGCCGTGCAGTACGCCAGGCCGGAAGCGGGTAGTGGTTGCAGTTGACATGTATCGTATTGAGTTGTTTATAGCTGGTAAATGAAAATGGCTACATCGCCGAGCGGCAATATAGCCATTTTTCACCGATTTCGGGTAAAATCAGTTAGATCACGCCCTTTTCCGTCAGGTAGCGTTCAGCATCCAAAGCCGCCATACAGCCTGTGCCAGCTGCGGTCACGGCTTGGCGGTAGACGTTGTCCTGCGCATCGCCGCTGGCAAACACGCCTTCCACATTGGTCTTGGTCGACTTGCCATCGGTATGGATATAACCGGTACTGTCCATATCTATAAAATCCCGGAAAATATCCGTATTCGGCTTATGGCCGATCGCCACGAAGAAGCCGCTTACCGGGAGGGTCGTTTCTTCTTGGGTTTGATTGTTGATGACGCGCACGCCCTCTACTTCCTCTTCGCCCAAAATTTCTTGTGCTTCCGTATTCCAGTGAATTTGAATGTTTTCAGTATTCATCACCCGTTCTTGCATGATCTTGGACGCCCGCAGTTCATCCCGGCGTACTAGCATATGCACTTTGGGGCAAAGCTTCGACAAGTACAGCGATTCCTCTGCCGCCGTGTCGCCACCGCCCACGATAGCGACCTCCTGGCCGCGGAAGAAGAAGCCGTCGCAAACCGCACAAGCCGAAACGCCTTTGTTCATCAAGCGCTTCTCGGACTCCAAGCCTAGCCATTTGGCACTGGCACCGGTAGAGATGATAAGGGTTTTGGCGTGGATTTCCTGGCCAGATTCCGACCATGCTTTATGCAGGCCGCCGTTCAACTCCACCTTAGTAATCATTTCCATGCGCACATCCGTGCCGAAGCGTTCGGCTTGCTTGCGGAAATCATCCATCATCTGCGGCCCCATGATACCTTCCGGGTAGCCGGGATAGTTCTCTACATCGGTCGTGATCATCAACTGGCCGCCCGGCTCTTCGCCCGTGTACAGCACAGGCTCAAGGTTGGCCCTTGCGGCGTACACGGCCGCAGAGTATCCGGCTGGTCCGGAGCCGACAATGAGACATTTTACTTTTTCAACTTGATCTGCCATTCGTGTCTATTTTTTGACTGCTTTTCAACTGTGGCAAAAATAAAAACTCTTGAGATTTATTGACTGTAATACGCATCACAGTTGTAGCGTTTTTGTGACTATTCTAGAACACGCGAGCCTTACCGAGGGTTGAGTGCAAACTGCTTGCCTTACGACGGTTATTACCCTGCCTTGGCCGAATGCATTTGGGTATGCTCTTTATATTAACGATATTAACGACAAATTCTCACTATGCTTTACCCGATACTTTACGGCGCTACCGCTATCAGCTTGGGACTCTGGTACTTCTACCAGCGTGACGAAAGCCGTTCCCGCTTGTTCCAAAATCTATTTTTTGGCTTGTTTGCTGCTTATTTGGTCACGGTCTTTGCCGCGCAGGTGCCGTTTGGGCAAAAGCTCTCAGTGTTATTCAGGGACCTAGTAGTGCTGTCGGTTGCGGGCTTAGCGTTTCTGTGGGCAGGTTACCAAAAGCGGAAATTTTACATTGCGGCGGCTGTTGTCAGCTTGGGCCTAGCTTGGTTTTACTATGCTTTCATCCCGAATAGCCTTACGGAAACGCCAAATGTCACGCAGAGTTACGAGCCCACGGCGGAACTCTTGGTCGAATTGGCAGAAGGGGAATCGCCCGACGTCCTGCAAGCGGTAGTGTACAAATATAATTTGACCGCCAAGCGCTGCTTCGAACCAGCGGCGGCGGATGTTACGGAACTGGACGACTATTTGGCGGTCGATATCCCCAGTGATCAGCTCGATCAAGTCTCTTCCATTATTGCCGATTTGCAGCAAATACCTCAGGTAGATTGGGTAGAACCAAACGAGCAAATCAGCATAGCCCCCATACCGGCTAAAAAACAGCCCAATATCAACCATCGTTTCGGGATAGACGACCCGGGGCTGCAACACCTCTGGGGATTCGAAGCCATGAAAGTAGACGCCCTGTACAAACTCACGCGCAATGCAAAGCTGCAGCCCCGGCAGAAAGCGCTGATCGCCATTCTCGATACGGGCGTAGACGGCCAACACGAAGACCTCAAAGGCCATTACCGTTCTCTGAACCCGGCTGACGATAATGACCCGAAAGGGCACGGTACCCACTGTGCGGGCATTGCGGGCGCCGTTTCCAATAATGGGGTAGGGGTCGCCTCCTTTAGCCTGGGGGACGATTTTGTCGAAATCACCAGCATCAAAGTTCTAAACGCAGCCGGCATGGGCTCACAGCGCAGCATCATCAACGGTATGATAAAAGCAGCCGATGCTGGCGCGGCCGTCATCTCCCTCTCCCTCGGCGGCTTGTCCAATCAGAAACGGGAGCGCGCTTATCAAAAAGCGGTGGACTATGCCCAGAAAAAAGGAACCATAGTCGTGGCAGCGGCGGGCAATGCTAACCGCAACGCCAAAAACTTTGTGCCAGCCGGTGTGGATGGGGTCATTAGCGTAAGCGCTATTGACCAAGAATTGCAGCGGGCGGTGTTTTCCAATTATATCACCGACTTGCGGATGGGTATAGCCGCGCCGGGCGTGAATATCTACTCCACCACCCCGGGCAGTCAGTACGCTACGTACAGCGGCACTTCTATGGCGGCACCCTATGTCTCCGGCTTGGTCGGCTTGCTGAAGAGCCTGGACCCGAGCCTGACCGCGGAGGAGGTGCACACCTTGCTGGAGCAAACCGGCAAGAACACCAAAAACACGAAAGAGACCGGCAAGCTGATCCAACCGCACGCCGCGGTGGCCGCTTTGATTTCAAATTCTTAAATTTTTAGTAGTACTTTTGCCCAAAAACCATGGCCAAGTTCAGGATGAATCACAGCCGGCAAGGCAAGGGCAACAGCGGTAATGTCGTGCGTATCGGCTTGCTCGCTGCGCTTGTGGCGGGGCTGATATTCGTCTATTATCTCTTCAGCGGGGGGTATTTTGCTTCCACCACTGCACCACCCGCGGAGCTCAGCTACCTAGTACCGGGTGGGGGAGAAGGGGAAGTGGTTTTCCACGATACGTACGTCTTGTCGTATGTGGAAGCGCACGAGCTGGCAGAGTGGGTCGCCTACCGCCTGAGCGGGAACGACTTGAAACGGCCTTGGCTAGAGCGCAGGGATGACTTCCGGCCAGACCCTGCCGTATCTACCCGCTCCGCTGACCCC
>JAAAOU010000286.1 GCA_009908745.1 Bacteroidota bacterium | reverse complement strand
AATGGGTACTGCTGATCTCAATCGCATCTGCGTTGGGGGATAAGTCTACGGTTTCTTCTTTTTCGGGCTGGCAGGACAAACTACACACCCCTAGAGCGCATAATAAGTACAAGAGGGGCAAGCGCTGATGTTGGCTGATATTCATGGCGTTAGTTTAACCTCATAAACGGCATAAGGGCTGGCATAGTCTGCATGGGCAGGGTCTTAACATAGGCTGTTTAGTCTGGCCTATTATCCGTGCTATGGATTTTAGCATCAGGTGTTACCCGTTATTCTTTGTAAAGCTGTGGGACTGCTGTGCTTTGCTTTTCCGGCCCACCTGTAGGCTGGCTTACTTAGAGCCAGTCTACAGATAGGGCGGGCTGCAGGTTGTTGCTGACGTACAGCGAAAATGTAATGACGAGGAGCTGAAATCTGTAGGGCAAGAACCTCATCAGCCTATAACATTACTCCCCAATCCCTGACTGTAGCTGGCCCTTCTGTACCAAAAACTGCTCGGCCAGTTTGTAAGACAAGTAGTACTTGTAAATATTCCCCACATAGTCGATGGGCTCCCGGCCTACGGTACGGGCAGTGACCAGCTCCACGTTGCCGAACCAGACGTTGGGGTCGAGGTTGTTGTCGATGGCTTTCTTCCGCATTTGGGCGATGCGCCGAGGGCCGGCGTTGTAGGAAGCTAGGGTGAAGATCATTTTGTTGAAGTCGTCCATCGACAGGTGTCGGTAGTAGCGGCCGCGCAGGAAGTCCATGTATTTAGCGCCAGCGTGGATGTTGTTCTCCGGCCTGTGGATGTCAGGTATACCGATGTTAGGGTCGCGGGCAGTACTAGGGCGCAGTTGCATGATCCCCACGGCGCCGGCCTGGCTGACCTGGCTTTGGTCGAGGCGGGATTCTTGGTAGCCCTGCGCGGCGAGCAGCAGCCAGTCGAAGTTGTACTGTTCCCCGTACTTTTTGAAGAAATTGATCGTCGCGTCAAACTTGGCCAATTCCTCTTCGCTGGTATTGTTTTTCAGCCGGTCGGTGTTTTTCAGGTAGCGGTTTAGGAGGACATTCCCCTTCAGGGTGCCTTTCTTGTGGGTTTTCACAAAAGCGTTGATCTCTTTGGCGAGTTGGGGGCTGTCCTTGCGGAACGCCCAGGCGATCTGCCCGCCGCTGTGCACCGTTAGGTCTTCGTGCACTTTTATGTCATCTAGTACCTCGGCCCAAAGTTCGGCTTTGTGCAGGTCGACTATGGTAAAGGGCACCAGGCCGGCGTTGACCATCTGCAGGATGTCTTCATCTTCCAGCAGCTCTTCCGCCAGTTCGACTTTTACGGGGCGCTTGCCCGCTGCTTCCAACGAATCATTGAGTTGCTGTATATGGGTGTAATAGCTACTGGACTGCCGCAAGTAGACTGATTGGCCGGATAAATCAGACAAGGATTCAACCGGGGGGGACTGTGGCCCGGAGATGAGTACTTCCTGCGCATCGCTGATGAAGGGGTCGGAAAAATCAACCTCCGCCTGTCTTTCTTCTGTAATGGTGAGGTTACCGGCCGCGATATCCCCGTAGCCGTTGGCCAGAGCGGGTATCAATTGGTCCCGCGTGACGGGCACAAAGATCAAGTTCAGGGTAGGCGCCTTTGATTTGTATTTCTTTTTCAGAGCTTTTTCCAGCAGCGTCAGGGATTCGTAGGCGATGCCCCGTCTTTCGGAGCCGTCGATGTAATAGTAGGTTTGGTTATAAGGCACCAAAGCGCGGATTTCCCGGCGCAGCAGCATGCTGTCGAGGTCGCCGAAGCGGGCTTCGCCCAGCCCCAGGTTTTCGTCTTGGGCATCGATGTAGTAGGAGATGGGGACGCCGGTGCCGGTATCTTCATTTTCGGCTGGCGGAGGGTCGCTTTGGGGTTGACAGGCTACGAGCAGCAGTAGCCCAAGCAGGGGTAGTTGTGTTTTTCTCATAGTGTTAGTTTACTTCAAGATACGAAATTATAGCAAAGCGTAAAGAGGGTGTATCTCAAGTATTTCGCAGTGCTCTGTAGTCGGGCATTCAGGTGGCAAGACGATCTGCTGTTAGCATGCCATTGAAGCCTATTGAACCACAAACTTGGCGACGCCTCAGAAAAGGCGGAGCGGTTGGGCCGGCGGGTTTCCAGGGTGTCGATTTTAACGGCGTCCATATCCTGGTAATGATCAATCAGGAGCAAGTACTGTGTATTCTCTTCGCGGTCGAGGGAGGTAGAGATCAGGCACGCTCCATTTGGGTGAAAACTGATGGTCGTCGCTTTGATGTCGTATTTGTCCATCACCTCGTTGATGGGGTGGTCTGAGCTGACTTGGGCGTAGAGCGGAAAAGTGAGCAGCGTGAGTACGATTGCTGATAATTGTTTCATGTGGGCTGTGTTATATTTCGTTGGCCTTTAATACGATGGCATAATGGATATATACCTATCCTTGTTATGCATAATAGCGTTAGGTTAAAATACATAACAGCTTTATGTAAAAAAGGTTGTGGCCGAATAAACAGCCGAGAGCGCGAAGGGGCTGGAATGATAGCCTTATTTCATCACCGCATTCAGCAAACTATCCACTTTGGCGTCACTGTCTTCGCCGTAGCCCATCTTGGAGTAAATGATTTTCCCCTGCTTGTCCAGCACATAAAAAGTCGGGTAAGCTCGCACATTATAGTCTTGGGTGGTATTCCTGTCGATGAACACGATGGGGTAGTTCATCTTGTTGATTTCGATAAAATCAGGGAGTTTTTTGCGGTTTTTCTCCACACCATCGATGGGGTTCAAGCCAAGCACCACCAGCTCTTCATCGGAGAATTGTTCGTTTAGGCGATTCAGAAAAGGGATGGCTTTGATGCAGGGGAAACAGTCCTTGTACCAAAAATCCAGTACGACATATTTTCCCCTGTAGTTTGCTAGCGCGATGGAGTCGTTCGCTTGGTAGTGCAGGCCGGAGAACGGGGGCGCATCCGACCCTACGGCTAGTGGCTGGAGTTCCGTTTCGTCTGGTTCTTCATAATCTTCGAGGGCGTAAATCGCGATCAGGCTATCCAGCTCGGATTGGAGGGCCTGCGCTTCGATGGCATCGTACTGCTCGTTGCTGAAGTGCCACTCGTTGTACTGCCATTCATTTTGAAACTTGACACTATAGGTGATTCTTTTCAGCGCATTCCGCTTGTTGAAATAGAAGGTTTTCTGCTGCTTTTCTATCGGCAGCTCGTCTGCAAAGCGGAAGGCTATGATGCGGTACTTCTCGTTGTCGATGACGGAATCTGTCAGTGTGGTAGTTATCGTAGAGTCCTTTAGATAGCCCGAAAGCCGGTTTTCCCTCAAAAAATAGGCGTCCAACACCCCACTGACGGTATTGCCCTTTATGGCCCATTCCTGCCCTTCGTGCGGAAAGAAACGGGTGATGGCTTTCTCCCTATGATCGATTATGTAGATGTGTTCCCGGTCGTAGTACCGGTCGATACTGTCGTTATCTATCCAAAGTGCGCCCCTGAAAATCGTGTCCTGCGCATCCCGGATGAGGCGGCAGTTCGTATAGTAATTCAGCGTGTCGTCGTCTGAACTGAAGTACTTCATTTTGTAGTGGATATCGTATTCGAAGGACGTGGATTTGGATACCGTATTTTCAAAATCCGTGATAATGGAGCTTGCAGTTTTCTTCTGGCAGCTGAGGATGGCCAGGAGGAAGCATAGCGCGCAGATGGTCGATCTCATAGGGTTTAGTGTTTTGTAATAAGTTGATAATCAAAGGGTGTCCGCCTGTGAGCTACACAAAGCCGGCTGGCGGCATAAATATACGCAAAACTGGCATTTGGCGGGGCGGCGGCGATGAAGAGAGCAATTTTTTTTAGCTTCAGTCTAGCTTGATTGCACTGAAACTGATTTTTTAGCAAATTTTACGCTTTCGGCAGTCATGCGGAAGTTGTACTTTAGAGTCTTCTCACCAATACAAGCGAACTGGCATGATCAAATTCTTCAGATCCTTCCGCAAGCAGTCGATTGAGCGGGGAAAGCTGCGCCAATACCTGCTTTACGCCCTGGGCGAAACCATCATCGTCGTCATCGGCATCCTCATCGCCCTGTCGATCAACAACTGGAACAACAACCGCATCCAACGGCAGACGGAGCAGGGCGTGTACGAAAAGCTGCTCCGCCAGATCGAGGAGGACCGGGAGCAGTTGTCGGCTACCCTGCGGTATAATCAGGCGCAGCACGAGTTGCTGGAGCGCGCCAAGACCATTGTCAGCCGCGGCGACCGGCAACAGCTCGATACGCTGGTCCGCCTACTGCCGCAGCTCTATAACTTCTCAGACTTCCACCGTAGCGGCAACATCTACCAGAACTTGGTTAACAGCGGGGACTACAAGCTGCTGCGCAATGCGGCTGTAACGGATAATATTCAGCGGCTGGAAGAGCTGTACATCTATATAAACCGCTTGGAGGCGAACCACTTTAAGGTTATCTATGAATACGGCAATACGGGCTTGGTGGAGAATGTCAATTTCTCTACGGGGGCGGTGAAAGATCCCGATGCCCTTTATTCCTTCCGCTTTGAAAATCTGCTGTTTGCTTTTCTGAATATCACGGAAGAGAAGGCGGCGGCTTACCGGCGGGCGTTGGAGGTGATGGAGGGGGTGGTGGGGGAGTTGGAAGGTTGAAAGGTTGGCCCGCCTTCGCGTGAAGCTACGGCGGATGAAAGAAGGTTGAAGGGTTGAGAAAGCTAGACAACGATCAATGCTGCTGGTGATATCAGTCATTGGTGTTGGCCGCAACTCCTGCTAGCTTGCTTAGTGTATTCAGTACACGATCTAAGCAAAGTTGCCATGCACACACGAATTGCCACCCTGATTATCCTATTTTACGCTCTTACGCTGAGTGCGCAGGAGGAACCACCCACTTTGACTTTAGAGCCCTACGGCTTTGTCCGGCTGAATGCCACGCTCGATTTCCAAGATATGGGCAATAGTGACCTATTCCGGCCGGCTTTGATCCCTATTGATGCCTCCACCAGAAGCGCGCCCCACCTCTTTTTCAGCGCCAAGCAATCCCGAGTTGGATTAAAGATAGAAAGAAGGGTAAAAGAGCAAGCTCTCAAGGGGCGGATTGAGGCGGATTTCCACAGCAATGCGGATCAACCGGGCGGGCTGGTACGCTTGCGGCACGCTTATTTCCAATACCGGGGTTGGACGGTGGGCCAGACTTGGTCCAACTTTTACGATATTGAGTCGCGCGCCAAGATAGTAGACTTTGAAGGGGCCAATAGCGCCGCCCTTTACCGGGTGCCGCAGCTGCGGTATACTTTCTCTGTTCAAGATCAGGCCATCATGTTGTCTCTGGAAAATCCCATCGAGCAGCTTACTCTAACGGACAGCGTGAAGGTCAGTAAGCAGCTGTTGCCGGACTTGGTGGCGGCCTGGAAATACCGCTGGGGCGAAAAGAACTTTGTAAAAGTAGCGGCCCTAGCCCGTCAATTGCGTTACGAACGACCTGCCAACGACCAACCGGAGTCTATGGAACTGGCTTCGCTGTGGGCTGGAGGCATGATGGCTTCCGCCAAAGTGAAGGCCACAGCCCGCGATTATTTGAAGCTGCAAGTCATCGGTGGCCGGGGGCTGGCGCGCTATATCCGCGGCGTACGTAATTTGGGGTACGATGCTATTTGCAAAAGCGATTGCCATGAGCTGGAGGCTGTAGGGATCACGGGGGGCTTTGTGGCTTATGAGCACAGCTGGTCGGAGCAATGGAGCTCTACTGTCCTGCTGGGTGGGGTGGACATCCATCAGATGGAGGAGTTTGCGGCGGATGATCTGGACTATTGCATCTATGGCTCTGCTAATATTTTCTATAGCCCGGTACCTGATATTTGTGTGGGGTTGGAGTTCTTGCACGGTGAAAAACAAGAGCTTTCGGGGCGTCGCGGCCAGGCGAACAGGGTGCAGATGGCGGGGACTATGCGGTTTTGAGGGTGAGGTGACCGCAAAACCGCAAAATGTAAATCTGTGGTAATTTAAAATGTAAAAGTGCGAGCGGGACATGGCTCGGGCGAAGAAACTGCAAAAGGGCAAAATGTAAATCTGTGGAAATGTAAAATGCTTGTCGTGTAGGGAGCTTTGCTCTCCTTCACGTTAAACGGTACCCCTTCCGTCCTATCGGGCACCTCTCCTGAGGGGAGGAGACGAGCGGGACATGGCTCGGGCAATATTCAAACCTTTTAAGCTTGCCGTTGTAAAGTTGTAGCGTTCTAAGGTTAGAAAGTTAGCAGGCCGGTTCGCCAGCTCTGAAAAATGCTCTCCCTTCTGTCGCGCCTCTTCAGGGGCAACCCATTCTACTTATACAACTTCGCCGTATACCGAGGCTTCATCAAATTCTCCACCGAGAGGATGTTGTCGATATCTTCCTCGGAGAGCAGTTCCTTTTCCAGCACCAGCTCGCGTATGCTTTTGCCGGTGGCTATGGCTTCCTTGCCGATCAAATCCCCCATGTGGTGGCCGATGTAGGGGTTGAGGAAGGTGATGATGCCGACGGAGTTCAGGACCATTTCCCGGGTGTGATCGGGGTTGGCGGTAATGCCGCGGATGCATTTTTCGGCCAAGGTTTCGCAGGCATTGGACAGCAGCTCGATCGATTCGAAAAGGCATTGGGCGATGACGGGTTCCATGACGTTCAATTGCAATTGCCCGGCTTCTGCGGCGAAGGATACGGTAACATCGTTGCCCATGATCTTGAAGCAGACTTGGTTGACGACTTCCGGAATGACCGGATTGACCTTGGCGGGCATGATGGAGGAGCCCGCCTGCAGCTTGGGCAGGTTGATTTCGTTCAGCCCGCAGCGTGGCCCGGAGGAGAGCAGCCGCAGGTCGTTGCAGATTTTGGAGAGCTTGACGGCGGTCCGCTTGACCGCGCCGGAGATCATCACATAGGCGCCGCAGTCGGAGGTCGCCTCGATCAGGTTTTCGGCTTTGACGAAGCTGGCTTTGGTGAACTGCTGCAGGTACCCGATGGCTAGCTCGGAATAGCCCGGGGGCGCGTTGACGCCAGTGCCGATGGCCGTGGCACCGAGGTTGACTTCCAGGATGAGGTCGCGGTTGCGCTTGAGGTTTTTGACTTCCTCTTTGAGGTTGGTGGACCAGGCACCGAACTCGTCGCCCAGCGACATAGGCACAGCGTCCTGCAACTGGGTGCGCCCCATTTTCAGGATGTCTCCAAACTTGGCTGCTTTGTGGTCCAGCCGGGTGGTCAGCAGGTTGAGCTTTTCCAGCAAATGGTTCAGGTAATAGTACAGGGTCACCCGGAAGGCGGTGGGGTAGGCGTCATTGGTCGACTGTGATTTGTTGACGTGGTCGTTGGGGTGGAGGATGTCGTAGCGGCCTTTGTCGTAGCCGTTCATCTCGAGGGCTACGTTGGCGATGACCTCGTTGGCGTTC
>JAAAOU010000319.1 GCA_009908745.1 Bacteroidota bacterium | reverse complement strand
CTGCTCCGGTGGCTTCTTTCAGCCGGTCGATCTGATCGGGATGCCCTGGTTGGGTCCAAGCGTGAACCGTATAACCCGCTGCTAAAAATTTTTCCGTTACTTTGGTGCCCAATCCGCCGGCGGCACCGCTGATGATTGCTGTTTTGCTCATTTGCGTTGGTTTTTTTCATAGAAAGCGTTGCTGGCAGGGATTGTTTCACAAAACCCTAGATTGATGCCGCAAGCACGATACTCCGCCCTCTTTCTAGACCGCGACGGCGTGATCAACGAGCGCCTGCCTGGAGAATACGTCTCGGAATGGGCGCAGTTTCGGTGGTGCCCGGGCAACCCGGAGGCGATCGCGGTATTGGAAAAGTGGTTTAAGTACGTCTTCGTTGTCACCAATCAGCAGGGCGTAGGCAAAGGGCTGATGACGCAGGCGCAGCTGGAAAACATACACGGGCGCATGCAGCAGAGCATAACCGAAGCAGGAGGCCGGATCGATCGGATATTTTGCTGTACCGACTTGGCCAATCAGCCCGGTAATTGCCGCAAGCCTTCCCCGCAAATGGGGTACGCTGCCCAAAAGATTTTCCCGGATATTGACTTCTCCCGCTCTTATATGGTCGGCGATTCCCTCACTGACATGCAATTTGGCCGGGCGCTGGGTATGAGTAATGTGCTGATTCGCGGCAAAGCGGAGGAGGTAGTGGCTATACGGCAGGCGATGGCGGCGGGGTTGTCTATACAGTATGAGCTGGATCATTTGGCGGAGCTGCAGGGGTATTTGTGATTTCTGCCGCTAATGTTACTTGAATGCACCCGAAAGCCATACATGCCATGATAATGCAACACGCTCACATTCGTGGGAATTCTTGAAATTCGTGGCAACTCCCCTAGCCAGAAACCTGACATATCCATTTATTTGGTTTTCCACCCAGCACATCATAGCTTATTATTGACACCAATCAACCTAAAATAAGAAGCAGCGCTAAGCATTTTTTGTGGCCTCGCTATTGCATATTTCCAAAGAATGCTTTACTTTTGCACTCGCTCAAACGGAGCAGGAAACTTTCAATATTGGGGGTATAGCTCAGCTGGCTAGAGCGCTTGCATGGCATGCAAGAGGTCGGGGGTTCGAATCCCCCTACCTCCACCAATACAATACCACCCACGCTGGAGAAAGGCGAAGCCAATCCCCCACCAACTCCATCCCCTCCTTGCTATTGAATATGCCAAAGCACCACTACCAACTGCATCTGCGCTGGACCGGCAATACCGGCAAAGGCACGAGCAGCTATACCGCCTACAAGCGGGATTACGAGATCAAAGCAGATGGCAAGCCCGTTCTGTACGGAAGCGCTGACCCGGCATTTCGGGGCGATCCTGCCCGCTACAATCCCGAGGAATTGCTTATTGCCGCCCTTTCGGCCTGCCACAAGCTGTGGTACTTGCACCTCTGTGCGGAGGCCGGCATTACTGTGGTCGAGTACGAGGATGAAGCAGAAGGGCAAATGATTCAGAATGCCGACGGAGGCGGTCACTTTGAATGGGTGCAGCTTCGTCCGAAAGTGAGGATACAGGAGCCAGAAAAACAGCAGCTGGCGAAACAACTGCATGAGCAGGCGCACCAACTTTGTTTCATTGCCAACTCTTGCAACTTCCCGGTACGGTGCCAGCCCCGTACCTCCGTCTAAGGCTACAGCTGCTCGTCAAGGCGGCCTGCCAAAGCGCGTAATAATAAGACTTGGCGATGGTTAACTTTGCACCGGCAAATCTGTTCAGCATTACAAAGCAAAAACATGACCCACACCCGTTACCACCACATCGTATTGCTGCTGCTGCGCCTTACCTTTGGCCTCAGCATGCTATTTGGCCACGGCTGGCCCAAGCTCATGAAGCTGTTTGGTGACGCCCCCATCAAATTTTATGATTTCATGGGGCTGGGCCCAGAAATATCCCTAGGTCTAGCTGTGTTTGCCGAAGCCCTATGTGCCCTGCTGATTGCTATCGGCCTATTCACCCGCTTGGCCAGCGTCCCGCTTGTCATCACTATGCTCGTCGCCATACTCGGGGCACACTGGGGCGACCCATTCGGCAAGTACGAAAAAGCCCTGCTTTACCTCATCCCCTACGTCTGCTTGCTGATCGCCGGCCCCGGATGGTATTCCGTTGACAGCCAAATCCGTAAAACCGCCTAATTGCCACTACTAATATAAAACATTTGCAATGACCCATTTTCTTTTACGCTATACCGCTAAACCATCAGCTGCCTTGCTTCATCTGTTACCCATCCTCTTGCTCCTTCTGCTAGCCGGATGCGCCCCCGACGGTAGTTCGTCCGCCGGCAATGCCGACTACAGCATAGTCGAAGGAGAAACCATGGGCACCTATTACCGTATTACCTACAAAGACCGCACGGGCAAAGACCTCAAGCCCACTTTTGACTCGGTGCTAAGAACCCTCAACCTGGAAGTCTCCACCTACATTCCACAGTCCACTATTTCGCGTTTCAATGCCGCAGATAGTGTTTTCGACCTCCATACGCATCCCGTGAAGGGGGCCGACGTGCACTACGATAATACCCACTTCCTCAACAACTACCGCAAATCCGTTGAAGTTGCACAGGCAACCAAAGGCTACTTCGACCCTACTGTTATGCCCCTTGTCAACTATTGGGGCTTTGGCTACACGGAAAAAAAGATGGAAAAGGTCGATTCCTCTAAAGTTGACTCCCTTTTGCAGTTCGTGGGGCTGGACAAAGTAGAGCTTGCTATATACGAAGACAGCAAGTGGTTGCGCAAAGCCCTGCCCGGCGTCAAGCTCGACTTTAGCGCTGTCGCGAAGGGCTACGGGGTTGACCTGCTAGGGCAAGTATTGCAAAACCGCGACATCACAGACTATCTGGTGGATATCGGCGGCGAAACCCTCGCCAAGGGGGAAAGCCCAAGGGGGACCACTTGGCAACTCGGTATTAGCCTGCCCAAAGAGGAAGCCAGCTTACGCGATTTGCAAACGAGCGTCCCCCTGCAGGACCAGGCCTTGGCTACCTCCGGCAACTACCGCAACTTCTACGAAGTGGACGGCGTCAAGTACAGCCATACCATCAACCCCAAAACGGGCTACCCCGAACGCAATACCTTGCTCAGCGCCTCGGTCTTTGCGCCCGACTGCATGACCGCCGATGCTTACGCTACCGCCTTTATGACTTTAGGTACCGAACGCGCTTACCAACTCGCTGGCGAGCTCCCCACCGTGGAAGCTTATTTCATCTTCAGCCAACCCGACGGCAGCATGGACGTTCGTTATACCCAAGGTTTAAATGCTATATTTGCCGGTAGCGAGAAAAACCTACAGTAATTCACCAAACCGACTACCTCTTTATGGATTTCAAACTCGACCGCGACCTTGTTTTTTTCGATATCGAAGCTACCGGCCTGAATGTTGTGCGCGACCGTATCATGCAAATTGGTATGATCAAGTACTTTGCCGACGATCGCGAACCCGAGGAACTCGAAATGCTCATCAACCCCAGCTTCCCCATTACCGAAGAAGCCTTGCAGGTCCACGGCATCACCCCCAAAGACGTGGCCAACAAGCCGACCTTCCCGCAGGTCGCCCAAGACATTTACGACTTCATCGGCGATGCTGACCTAGCCGGCTACAATTCCAACCGCTTTGACATCCCCATGCTCATGGAAGAATTCGACCGGGCGGGTATAGAGTTTAACATCGACAACCGGCGCACCATCGACGTACAGCGGGTGTTTTACAAAATGGAGCCCCGCACCCTGCGCGCCGCCCTGAAGTTTTACTGCGACAAAGAAATGGAAAACGCCCACGATGCACTAGTGGACGTACGCGCTACCGTAGACGTACTGAAGGGGCAGTTGCAACGCTACCGTGGCGTCGATCACGTGGACGGGGATGGCAATATCACCCCCACGCCCATCGTCAATGATATGCAGTCGATCCACGACTTTACCAACGACTTGCGCTATGTAGACGCCACCCAAAAGATGAAATACGACCTTGATGGGGAGATCGTTTTCAACTTTGGCAAGTACAACGGCAAACCCGTGGCCAAAACCCTGAGCAAAGACAAACAGTACTTCAATTGGATACTGAACAAGGAATTCAGCTCCCAGGTGAAGCAGATCGTCAAAAAGCTAGTGCGTGAGTATGAGAACAAACAGTAAACTGAGCCCTTTTGTATTGAGCATGATCGCCCTTCTGCTCTTCGCCCAGGCCTGCTACGAGCCCCAAGCAGGCTGCTTGGACGTAGAAGCCGTCAACTATGATTTCTCCGCCGACGAAAATGATGCCGCCGATTGCATATACCCCGAGCTGCGTTTGCGCTTCGAGCACGTCTACAGCTACCCTGATACCACGGCGAACCTGCGGCTGCAAGACACCTTCTACCTTGATGAGGTGGGTAATCCCTTCCGACTTAACCGCTTCGAGTTCCTGCTGTCCGACATCCGCCTGCAGTTGGCCGACGGCAGCACGTTGGAAGTTAGCGACGAGATTGCCATTTACATCGAAAGCGACGAGGGGCGTGTCAATGAATTTTTTATTACTGACAATTTTGCGTTCGGCACGGCGGCGAATAGCGGCAACATCACCATCGGGACCGTCCGCGAATCCGCCACGGTCAACGCACTCAGCTTCTTCGTCGGCGTTGCCGGGCAAGCCAACCAAGCCATCCCCGACTCCTTCCCCATCACCCATCCACTGGGGTTGAGCGACAGCCTGATTTACTTCAACCGCGACTCCGGCTACGTTTTCCAACTTATCGAACTGTTCCGCGATACTGCTGCTACCGATACCCTACCGGAACTGCTGCGCATCGGCACCAACGACAACGTACAGTTCATCGACCTGCCCGTAGGCGTAGACAAGCAGCCCGGTTTCCACTTCCGCGCCACCATCCAAATCGACTACCGTAAATGGCTCGATGGCATCAATGTAGATACCGACACCAAAGCCGAACTGGCGCAGAAAATTGTCAGCAACACAGCAGAAGCCTTTTCTTTGTCGGCAATTACCCTCCAAGGTGACTAAGATCACCAACCGTCTGCCGAAAAGGAGCGTTCTATAGAAAAAACCGAATCATGAACAAACTGCTCCCTTTACTCCTGCTCGTGCTACCCTTGTTTTTCAGCAGCTGTGGCGATGACGAGCCTGAAATGAAAGAAACGACTACGCTTACGCTAAATGCCAAAGCAACATTTGGCAATCAGCCACTTGTCATGTTTGAAGACATCTACGATTACCAAGGCCAGCCTTTGCAATTGCAGCTCTTCCAAATCTACCTTACCGATATTTATTTGACCTACGAAGAAGGCGGCCAAGAGCGGGAACAACTCGTGACCGACGTGGTGCTAGCCAACTACGGCGAAGTATTTTCCACCAACGATGCGGAAGCGGGCCTTGACCTGGCCGAAGTGGAAGTCCCCGCCCGCAATTACACTGGCCTCAAGGTAGGGCTGGGCGTTTCACCGGAACTAAATGCCACCATTCCGCCCGACTACGAGCTGACCCACCCGCTTTCGCAAAATTACTGGGAAGACGCTAGCAGCTATATTTTCTTTAAGGTCGAAGGCAATACGGATGTAGACGGCGATAGTGAACTGTCGGATAAGCTGACCTTCCACGTGGGCGGCAACAACAACTTCCGGAAGGCTTCTTTCGACAAAGCCATCGATTTAATGCCCAATACGGATGCCACGCTGCAGCTTGATATCGACCTCGAGAAGATCATGGTCAGTGCCGACGGTGAGTTCCTCGATTTTGCCAACGTTCGGCAAGCTCACTCTACGACCTCTCCCGCCGCCGTTTTTATGGGGGAGAATTTGAACCGAGCTGTTGGCTTGGACTAGAGGCGCCGATCAAAACTAAGTTCGAGCAAAGCTTACGTGTGCGGCCTGATCGTGCACGTAAGCCGGAGCTGCAAGCCTTAGCTTAAAACGTTGCCCTATAATAGCCACCAACTAAACCAAAGTGAAAAAATACGGCTTATACATACCACTTCTCTTCCTCCTCGGTTGCCACCCCGCACCCGAAACAGAGACCGTATCTTTGCGCCAACCCGCCCACTTTGTCAAGCTGACTGCCGACACCCTGAATCCACTCACCGAAGCTGGCATTGCCCTTGGCCAGCAGCTATTCTTCGACCCCATTCTTTCTCGTGACAGCAGCATCGCCTGCGTCAGCTGCCACTTGCCAGAACGGGCTTTTACGGACGGCAAAGCTATCGCTGTCGGAGTAGACGGCGAAAAAGGCTTCCGCAATGCTCCTACCCTGGCCAATCTCGCCTGGGTCAACCAAGGTTTGTTCTGGGACGGCCGCTCGCCCAACTTGGAGCTGCAAGCACTCGACCCGGTCGAAAACCCGCACGAAATGGATAGTGACTGGGATACGGTGCTTAGCCGGTTGCGTCAGCAGCCTGCTTACGTCAAAGCTTTTCAGGACGCTTTCAGTATCCGCAGCCCGGCGCAGATCGACAAGCATTTAGCAGCCCGCGCCATCGCCCAGTTTGAGCGCACCCTCATCAGCAGCGAGAGTAAATACGATAGCGTGCAACGCGGGGAAGCCCAATTCAGCCCCCTGGAACAGCGCGGCCGCGATATCTTCTTTGATGCCTCCGCTGAACTGCCCGATGCAGAATGTGGGCATTGCCATACCCCGCCGCTGTTCACTGATCAGACTTATATCAACAACGGTGTGCAAGTCAGCCACGACCTTGATGCCATTAAAGACCGCGGCCGGGGCGGCGTAAGCGGTATTCGCTACGAAAACGGGCGATTCCGGGTGCCTAGCCTGCGCAACATTGCCCTAACGGCGCCCTACATGCACGATGGTAGCCTCCCTACCCTTGAAGCTGTCATTGACCACTACGACAGCGGCGGCCATGCTGGCCCGAATGTCGACCCCAAAATCCGGCCACTCGGCCTCTCCGAACTGGATAAGCAGGCGCTCGTCGCTTTCCTCCGCACGCTGACGGATTCTGCTTTTGTGGAAACAGAATATTTGGTGCAGTGAACTGCCGGAGCTATTGTTATCCGTAGGGCTTAAGTTAATCTGAGCCTGTGTATCCGGGCAAGCGCTGCGTGGAAATCGCCACCAAGGGCACGAAGAGACACGAAGACCGTCTTGGCAACGCCAAAACCCGTACACGGACCGCTTACATTCGTGTGCCTTCGTGACATTCGTGGCTACAATACACCAGCAAGCGCTGCGTGGAAATCGCCACCAAGGACTCGAAGGGGCACGAAGACCGTCTTGGCCATGCCAAAACCCGTACACGGATCGCTTGCATCCGTGTGCCTTCGTGACATTCGTGGCTACAATACACCAGCAAGCGCTGCGTGGAAATCACCACCAAGGACGCGAAGGGGCACGAAGACCGTCTTGGCCATGCCAAAACCCGTACACGGACCGCTTAC
>JAAAOU010000153.1 GCA_009908745.1 Bacteroidota bacterium | reverse complement strand
CATTACCTTCAGCCCGCCTTACACCCCGACCAACCCCATGGGTGGAGCAGACCCCATAACCATCGACCCCAATACGGGCATGCTCACTGGCACGCCAACCATACAAGGCCAATTCGTGGTAGGGGTCTGTGTGGAAGAATACCGAAACGGCCAGCTGCTCAGCCGCACCATACGCGACTTCCAGTTCAACGTAGAACGCTGTGACCCCACCGTCATAGCCCGGGTCGGTGCCGCCGAGCAGAACGACGATCAGGAATACGTCGTCTTATCCTGCGGGGAGACCACCGTCAATTTCGTCAACGAAAGTGTACAGCGGAACAACATCGAGACCTACAGCTGGTCGTTCATGGCGGACGGACAGGAGCTGACCTCTGACGACTGGGAACCCGCCCTGACCTTCCCTGACACCGGGCAGTACATGGGTACCCTTATCCTCAACCCCAACACGATTTGTGGCGACACGGCGCAGATCAGAGCAGTCATCTTCCCGGAGATCAACGCGGACTTTGAGTTTGAATACGACACCTGCACCTCCGGCCCGACGAACTTCACCGACCTCTCCGTATCAGGCAGCGGCTTCATCAACAACTGGTCCTGGGATTTTGGGGACGGCAATACCTCCGACGAAACCAACCCGGTCCATACCTTTCAAGAGCCGGGGGAATTCCCCGTAGCGCTGACCGTTTCCGATACTAACGAGTGCCAAGATACCCGAACGCGCATCGTGTCCTACTACCCGGTGCCCAACCTGATTATCATCGCCCCAAGTGCCTTTACCGGCTGCGAACCTGCCGAAATTTTCTTCGACAACCTCTCCACTCCTATTAACGAGGAGTACGATATCAACTGGGACTTCGGCGATGGCGGCATGGGCAGTGCCATTAGCCCGACCTACACTTACGATGAAGCTGGAGTGTATACCGTTTCTATCGATATTACCTCGCCACTGGGTTGCCAAACGGATACCACCTTCGAGGACCTGATCACGGTGCTGGCCTCCCCGGAGGCAGGGTTCGACTTTAGCCCCCGCGAACTCAGCAACCTGGAGCCGACGGTCAATATCACGGATGCGTCCATGGATGCGGTGCGCTGGTTTTACGACTTTGGGGACGGGCGGAACTCCACGCAGCCCAACCCGACCTACACCTTCCGGGATACCGGCCGCTACGAAGTCCGGCAAATCGTGACCCATCTCAGCGGCTGCCAAGACACGCTTGTGCAGCTCATAGACGTCATCCCGGAAATCCGTTACTTCCTCCCCAATGCCTTTACACCCAATGATGACGGCACCAATGACATCTACCGGGGCGGGGGTATCTTTGACGGTATTGCCAACTTCGAGATGCTGATCGTCAACCGCTGGGGGGAGACCGTTTTTGAATCCAATGACCCTATGCAAGGATGGAACGGCCGCAAGAACAACGTCGGCCAGCCAGTCCCGGAAGGCGTATACATGGTGCTTGTCACCTTCCGTGGGCCCCGCGGGGACGATTTCGAGTATCGGACGGTGGCCACGGTAGTCCGGTAAGGCTACTGTTTGATAATCTGACGGTATAGCCGTTGGCCTTCCCACCCCAATGCTAGCGTATACAAGCCGGGCGGGTATTGCTCCATTGGCAGCTGAATAGCCAACTGCCCACTTTGAAACCCGTAAGATTGGGCCCAAAGCAGCCGGCCTTCTGGTGCAAACAGGGAGGCTTCAATCTGCCGGGCGGGCCGGTTGGCTTGTACCTCCAGCCGGCAGTCATCGGTTACCGGGTTGGGGTAAAGTCTCAGCTGGTCTAGCCAATTGGGGCGTGCTTGGCTGGATGGGCGTAGGCTTACCGTACGCTCGGTTTCGTCCGCGCCGCACCTATTCGCTGTCGTTAGCCGAACGGTATAATCCCCGGGTTCTGAGTAAACGTACAGTGGGTTGGTTGCGGCACTCGTAGCCCCATCTCCAAAGTTCCAAGCATACGTGAGGCTGCCGCCCTGCGATTGGTCATGGAAATCAGCTTGCAACCCACTTGTAGAAACATCAAACGCTGCGGCAGGTGCTGCCATGGCCCGCACGGCGAGCTGCAGTGTATCTACGCCTGTCCCAAAAGGATTCGAGGCGACGAGCCGAACCGGATACAGTCCAGGCGTAATGTACTTGACGGTTGGGGAGGGTGCTATCGCCTGCGCCGGCACGCCCCCGGGGAAATCCCACTGCCAATGATGGATCGAATCGGCAGGGTTTGTTGCCTCAAACTGCACGGTAAGCGGCACACAACCCACGCTATCGCTGCGGAGAATGCTTGGCAGAGGCGAGCTCCCGTCAATTTTCACTGCTTGGGCTACGGTATCTTGCCCGCATTCATTCGCCGACACTAACCTAGCTTGGTAGGTGCCGGCTGCCCCGTAGACATGCGTGGTTTCCGGCCCTGTACCGTTGAAGCCATCGCCGAAGAACCAAGACCAGCTTTCCGCAATGGAAGGGGCTGCTTGAAAGTCCGCCGATGCGCCGTTGGTTGTAAACTCAAAGTCGGCTGCCGGCACGCCTTTCACCAGCAGCACTAAGGTATCGGCATGGCTGCCTATGTCATTGCTTACTGTCTGTATAATCCGGTAAACACCGGGCTCGGCATAGGTAAAAGCAGGGTTTGCTCCCGTAGCTGCCGCTGGGGAGGCGCCTTCTGCCGTCCAAAAATACTGATCCGTATTGCTGCTGGCCAAGTTCGTAATGACCGGGGTAAATGGCGCACAGCCTTCAGCAGCCGAAAGCTGAAACCCGGCTTGTGGTGGCTTGGCGATTGTTACCGAGGCCGTCGCGGTATCCGTGCCGCAGGCATTCGCCACCAGCAATTGTACGTCGTAGTCCCCTTCTGCGTCGAAAGTATGGCTGGGCGCAAAAGCACTACTACCCTGCCCATCGCCAAACTGCCAAGCGTAGGTGCTGCCGCCTGTACTGGTGTTGGAAAGCTGTATGGTAGAGTCGCCCAGGCTGTAATTGATCGTAAACTCGGCCTCCGGTACCCCCAGCACCGTTAGGTTACGGGACACCGAACTGCTGTCTGCGGCGTTGGCGACCTGCTGCACGAGTGTATAGGTACCCGGTGAGGTGTAGGTAAAGGCAGGCTGCCGTTGGGTAGAGCTATCGGTATTTGCCCCCAAGGCCGACCAATAAAAGCGATCGGCATTATCGCTGGATGTGTCTATGGGCGACACCGTAAATGGGGCACATGCGGTATCCTGCGGAAGGTAAAAACCCGCCTCAGGGGGCGTAACCACATCGACAGTTTGCTGAAAGGTGTCCTGCCCACAATCGTTGAATGCTACTAAACGCACTAAGTAGGAACCATCCGTACTATAGGTGTGGACTGGGTTGGTTTGTGTGCTGCCGCTGCCGTCTCCAAATTCCCACTCGAATGAAAAGGCATTTACCGAAAGGTTATTGGTACGCAGCTCCAACCGCCCTAGTTCGTACTCATAGCTAAAATCTGCCCTAGGTGCTCCATTGACAACTACCTCCCGCACAATGGTGTCCGCCCCGTGGGCATTGCCAGCAATAAGTTGTATATTATAGGTGCCCGCTTGCTGTACCTGCACAATAGGATTAGGCGCATTGGGATCTGGCAGAGTAGCTTCATCAATATGCCAAGCGAAAGTATTAGCATTGGGGCTGGAATTATTGACCAGCTGCACGAGGAAAGGCCCGCAGCCGAATACAATATCCAGCTCAAAGTCTGCTGTTGGCAAACTATCTTGTGCGGTAGCGGTTGAAAAACCAGTAGCGGCAGGCAGAAAAGCCAACCACAGTAGCGGGAGAACACTTAATAAACGGGGTGGAGAACACATACAAATGTTGGGTTTATCTCAAGCAAACAGGGCCATGAGCCTTTACGGTACGCCTTATTGTGTCCGACGCGTATGTTTGCTGCTCAGAAAATAAGCCTTATCGTTATAAACGAAAAGCAATAGGCCGGTTAAGTTTTGGCAAACGCCTGTCCGGCATCTTATTTTCCTTTTTGTACGTTATTAAGTAGCTGAGGTTGCAAGAGCAACGCAGCAACTCTCAACTTTCAAATCATCTAGACTATGAAAAAAGTATTTCAGCTATCTTGCTTGCTCTTTGTGTTGCTGTTAGCACTGCCAACGGGCACGCAAGCGCAGGACAGCGACGTAGACAAGTATTTTGACGAAAGCCAGGGCTTTACCCACCGGCTGTGGTACGGGGGCGGGCTGACGCTTTGGTTTAACGGCGGTAATTTTTCCAGCCTTTTTCAAGTTGGCATATCCCCCCTGATCGGCTACAAACTTACCGACAATTTTTCGGTAGGCCCTCGGTTTTCTTTACTGTACAGCCACTACCGCCAAAACCTAGGCCCGTTTGTCGGGCGTGCTAATCTTATAGATTATGGAGTGGGTGCCTTTACCCGGTATAAAATCATCCGCAACTTTTTCATCCACCTAGAATATGGGGTCGACTTACAAGAACGGGTAGACACCGGTACGCTCAACGGGGATGAGTTTGCTACCGGCAGGGTCAGTATCAGCAACGGCTATATCGGTGCTGGCTACAATGACGGCAATGGGGTATGGGGGTATGATATTTACCTGCTGTACAACGTGCTGCTGCCCGGAAACTCGGTACGATCGCCAATTGACTTCCGCTTTGGCTTTACCTACAACTTCTAGCCCTAAAAACAAGTCATCCCGAACCCGGCAAAGACCGGCGTTCGGGATGACTACATTTCGTTTGCTATATTCCGTTCTTCTTACTCCAGCTCATCGAAGTTGCCAAAGTCGAAAATCAGGGAGAAGCGCAGGGTATTGTCCAGTGGGTTACGCACGTTGGTAGTCGGCACCAGATAGGAGAAGTTCAAGCCAAAGATATTGTACTTCAGCCCTAGCCCCACGGTAAAAAACTTGCGGCCGCCCTTCTGCAAGTGCTCGGAGTAATAGCCGGCACGCACCGCAAACTGCTGATCGTACCAGTATTCAGCACCAAAGGAGTACATCAGCTCTCTCATCTCCTCCCGGAACCCTTCCGGCGCATCGCTGAAAGAAGAAATGATACCACTGATGGATGACTGCTCGCGGTAGTCAAATATGGTGTTGTTGTTCTGGTCTTCGCAAAAATCGCCTTGGCAAGGTGTAGGCACCATCAACTTATTGACATCAGAAGTCAGGGTGATGGAGTTGTACTCATCCAGGTTCATTGTATAGGCTGCACCAATACCAAGGTTGGCCGGTATGAAATCCCGTACGATATTATTGGTGTAGGTAATACGCGAACCGATATTGGTCAGTGCCAAGCCTAACGTCAGTTCGTTATCGCCTCGACGACCGTCTACCTCCGTGGTATAAGTCATAGCAATATCAGCTGCGCCGGCTACACCGGGCTCAATGGTTTCCCCACCACCGACTTGCTGCCCGGCTGCAAGGTTGGAGTAGATGAACTTACCGGTCAGGGAAGCGGAAAACTTGTCGGTAAGCTTACGCGCATAAGCCAAGGATACTTCAAACTCGTTGGGTTGCCCCATCGCCAGCGGCTGCCCGTTGCGGTCGGTAAACTGAATGCTGCCCAAGGAGAAATACCGCAGGCCAAAACCCAGCGTCTGCAGATCGTCGAGTTTGTAAAAACCCGTCAGATAAGCCAGGTAAACATCATTCAAGCCCAACGAACGAAGCCAAGGCGTATAGGTGGCCGACATCGCGAATTCTTCCTCCGCAAACACCAACTTGGAAGCATTGAAGTGAATAGCGTTGGGGTCAGCGGAAATGGCGATACCCGCATCTCCCATCGCACCGGAACGGGCATCCGCCACGATACGCAAAAAAGGAACCGCCGAGACCACCGTATTGGTGCAGGGCGTACCATCTAGGTTGTAGAATACGCCATCTTCCTCGTAGCACTGCGCTTCAGCTTGCGTGCTGAAGGTAAAAATGGCAGCGGCGAGGAGCAAAAATTTGTGTAGTAGTAAGTTTTTCATGAGACGCTCATGGTTTTTCCGAAGTGATTTTGCAAATATAGTATTTGTTGCCGGATCACCGGCTTGCTGAAAAAGTCTTGCAAACACCTTGCCAAGCTGTGACAAGATGCACTGTATTCCAATACGCAAAAATGATTGCCTTATTTTGGACCGCTCTACATTTAAAGCATAGGGGGATAAAATGAGAGCGGGGAAACATACGATTAAATAACGCCTGCTCCCCCGCCCTATTTTGGATGGCAAAAAATTAACAACTCGGCTATTTCAAAATCACCAATTTCTCAAAATCGCTCTCGCCGCTCAAGTCGCTAGCGCCCGTATTCGCTGCGCGCACCTTCACCTTGTACAGGTACACACCCCGCGCCAGCCGGCCGCCGAAATCGTCCCGGCCGTCCCACTCAGTCGTCCTGCCGCAGCGCCCCGTCGGAGAACATCGTCGTCTGCAGCGTCTTGACCAACCGGCCGGAGACCGTGTAGATTTGGATCAGCACCTCTATGTCCTGGTTCGCCAGGTTGTGGTCAAACTGGAAGCAGGTGCGGTCCGTGAACGGGTTCGGGTAGTTGAGCACTTGCTGCAGGGCCACCTCCTCGCTCTGTGCCACCACAAACTCCGTGTAGCCCTCGGCCGAGTTGTTGGCCACATCCCAAGCCTTGACTTTGATGCGGTGGCGGCCTTCCGGCAGCTCGCCCATCGGGTAGCGCACCTCGCCGGCCGTGTAGTCGTCCAGGTCCGACTCGTAGAAGTCATTGAGCAGGTAGGTGTTCTGCGTGTCGTCGTTGAGTATCCCCTCTAGGTCGTGCCCGATGCTGTTGCCCACCACGTTGATGCCGTTGTCGTCGCTGAGCCGCACCAGCAGGGTGGGTTCTGGGTTCACCACGCTGCCGAAGACAAAGTCCTCGGTGTTCATGTACACCTCCACCCGCGGCCCTTCGTTGTCCGCCACGGCATTGGGGTCCGTGCCGCCGATCAGGAAGTTGCCGTAGCTGCCCGCGCCGTCCAGCAGCTGCCCCTCGTCGGCCGTGTAGTAGCTGATCTTGCCGTAGCCCAGCTCGTAGTTGATGTCCTTGGGCACCACAAAAGAAAACTCGAAGCGGCCGCCCACTACCGAGGCCCGCCCCTTGAAGATGATATTCTGCTGTATCTCGTACTGGTAGACGGAATTCGCCCCCTGCCCCAGCGTGCTTACGTCCTGCGCCTTGTCAAATATAGTCGGGTAGATGATGCCGTTGAAGCCTTCTGCCAGATTGCCGGCCGCATCCACCACCTCCCCGCTGATGGTCACCTGCTGCAGGGCGCGCAGGGTGTCGGGCTCGCCGCCTGTGCTTGTCGTTTCCCCCACCGCCGTGGTCCGCACCTCGTACTGCGGCAGCGCCAGCGGCATGGCGGGGTCGCCCAGCAATGCGAATTTGCGGGAGTTGTCGATGTTGAAGCCCCCTGCCAGATCATTCTTGCCATTGCGGTAAGCCAACCCCAGGGTCAAAGGCTGCCCCTGCTCG
>JAAAOU010000351.1 GCA_009908745.1 Bacteroidota bacterium | reverse complement strand
ATGCAGCGAATCAACCGTTTGTTAATCAACCTGCTGTCCAGCTCGCTGTAAGAGCGCAAGCACTTCTACACCACTTTTTAGAGCTGGTAAACTCTTAAACTGGAAAATACAGTCAAGAATTTATTTTCCAGATACAGTCGACAACTTTCGGGGAATTAATCAAGAAGAACAGGATAGAGGAGGAAAGACAATAATTATCGCTGCCTCCTGTCCTACCTCAGCACCACATGCCGGAATGCCGCAGGCACCTCCACTTCCACGCCCCGCTCTGTTTGGCGCCACTCCACGGTTTCTCCATCGCAAGTGCACTTTGCCACCGTGAACGGCAGGCCAATCAACTGCAAAGCTACCTTTTGATAGCCGGGGGCGTACTGGCCGCTTATACTCTGATGCAGCTCAAAGCTGCCCGCGGCTGTAGCGGTGCTGAAGTTGCGCAGGCAGTAAGCTTCTTCCTGATAGCCATACCCATCTCCGGCGTCTTCGTACAGTTCGCTTTCTGCACGGCCGTGGTAGACTTGTAGGGTGATGCGATCGAATGCTTTTTCGCCTACGTACTGCTGCACCGGATAATGGGGCAGTACCGCCCCTGCCTTCACCAATAATGGAATCCGTTCCAAACCGCACTCGATCTTGACTTCTTGTTTCCCCTGAAAGCGCGTCCCCGCGTAGTAATCATACCATTCGCCGGCCGGCAGGTAGCCTTTGCCCATCGTCTGCCCGGCTTCCGTTACCGGCAGTACGAGCAGATGGTCCCCGACCATGAATTCGTCCTCGCGATTGAGGGTATTGGCATCCCGCTCGTCGGCAAAGACCAAGCTGCGCAGCATGGGAGTGCCATTTTCGACGTATTGCCAGAAGGCGGTATACAGATAGGGGAGCAGCCGGTAGCGCAGTTCTACCGCCTGTTTGCTGAGCTTCGTATATGGCTCGCCGAAGGACCAAGGCTCTTGGTCCAGGCGATTGGTGCGTTCGGCCTCGTGTATCGCCTCGGCCTCGGCTTCGGCTGCCCCGTCTACGTTGTTGCCCATAGAATGGACGCGATAGAGCGGGTGGAAAACGGCAAGTTGCATCCAGCGCAGGAAGAGCTCGCCGTCGGGCTGGTCTTTAAAGCCCCCTACATCGGAGCCCACGAAGGAGAAGCCGGAGATACTGAGGCGTTGGCACTGTAGGTTGGCCAGCCGCAGGTGCTCCCAGCTTGCGATATTGTCTCCCGTCCAGACGCTGGCGAAGCGCTGCCCGCCGCTGTTGGTGGCCCGGGTAAGCACGAAGGGGCGTTTCTCCGGGCGGAGCTTTTTCAAACCCTCGTAGGTAGCCCGGGACATTTGGTGGCCGTAGAGGTTATGAATCCTTCGGTGGTCGCACGGCCCTCCTTCGTTATCATGCAGTACACTATCGGGGAATGTGGCACGGTCGACTTTAAACACGGCAGGTTCGTTCATGTCGTTCCAAAAGCCGCTTACGCCTTGCTCTTTGTAAAGCTTTTCATACAGCGTGCCCCACCACTCCCGTACCTCCGGCCTGGTGTAATCGGGGAAGACACAGTCGGGCGGCCATACCGGCCCACGCATCAACTCGCCTGTGCTGCGGTAACAGAACGCTTTGCGCTTCATCCCCTCGGCATAGACGTGGTAATCGGGGTCCACGCGTATACCCGGGTCAATCATGACGATGGTCTGAAAGCCGTCTCGGCGCAAGTCTTCGATCAGCTTTTTCGGCTTCGGGAAATGTGCCTCGTCCCAAGTAAAGCAGCGGTAGCCGTCCATGTAGTCAATATCCAGGTAAATGGCATCGCAGGGGATTTGGCGCTTGCGGAATTCCTTGGCGACTTCGTACACCCGCTCTTCCGGATAGTAACTCCAGCGGCACTGGTGAAAGCCCAACGCCCACAGCGGTGGCAGTTCCGGCCGGCCGGTCAGCCAGGCATAGCGCTGGGCGACGTCGAGCAGTTTAGGGCCGTTGATGAAGAAGTAATCCATTTCGCCACCGTCTCCCCAAAAGGCAGCTGTACCGTCTTCTGCGGCGTCAAAATCAAAGTGGGTGCGGTGGGTATTGTGGAAAAAAAGGCCGTAGCCGTGCCCGTCCCGCAGGCCGTAGTAAAAGGGGATACTGCGGTACAGTGGGTCCGTATCTTGCCCGTACCCGAAAGCGTCCGTATTCCAGTTTTGCAGCTGTTGGCCGCGCAAGTTGAGGGCGCAGGATTTGTCGCCCAGCCCGTAGTAAGCCTCGCGGTTGGCGGCTGTTTTGGTGCAGCGTACCTCTTCTACGCCGTGCAGTATGCTACGTCGTACTCGGACAGGGGCGTCGTCGGCAGACAGCAGCACATTGGATTCGGCATCGTAGAGATAGACGTTGAGCCCCTTTTTGTAAATGTGGCAAATAAGGGCGTGTGTGCGCAAGCTAAGGTAATCGTCTTCCTCTTCCACTCGAAAGCCGGGGGTTTCGTAAGCCGCTTTAGGGTCAAGCAGGTAAGAGAAATCCCGTTCAAACTGCCCTTCTGGCGCGTAGCGGAATCGAAAAGTGTGGTCTGCTAGCGCATCAACCTGAAGGTGGAAGCCATTAGCGGCGCGGATGAGCACCCGGCTTTGCTGTTGCTTGTAATCCAAGAATTTGTCTGGGCTAAAGTCTTGATAAACATCGGGGTAGCGTTCGCCGGTTTGGGTTTCTTCGTTGGAGACCGGCTTGAGTCGCTGCTTTTTGGCCATTGCTTATAGGGTTGTTTTGCCGCCCAATAAAGCAAAAAAATGGGATATAGGCAGGGATCAAACTGCAGAATGCGCTTCGTCGAGGTAATGTACAGCGTTCATCATGATGCCGTTGTTCCAGTCGATAGTGCGCAGCGCGATACGGTAATGATCGACTTCGAAGTCCTTAGATCGCTGCCCGATCTGGAAAAAGCAGGAAGGTGTGATGTAAACGGTGAGGTTGCGTTGCTGTACGACTTTTTCTACGTGGTAATGCCCGGTAAAGACCTGTACGGGGTGGGGGTGGGCAAAGAAAACTTCCTGCACCGCGTCCATATTGCGGAGATGGTGCTTGCTGTCCATAAAGGGGACACCGCTCGGCAGGGGCGGGTGGTGCATGAAGACCAAAGCCGTGCCTTTGATTTGGTCAAGCGCTTCCTGCAGCCAGTCAAGCTGCGCCTTGGACATCTGGTAAGTCGTCGTATCCAAGAACAGCACCGTACGGCCTTCGTATTCGCGTTGGAAATACAACTCTTTGCCACGAAGTAACTCTTCGCGGTCAAAAACTTGGGCCATAAGGGTCGGGTCATCGTGATTGCCCGACATGATTTCGTAGGGGATTTGTGCGTGGTCGAGTTGGGCTTTGATCCAAGCGTATACTTCCGCATCACCATCATCAAAGCAGAGGTCCCCAGAAATGACAAGGAGGTCTGGCTGCTGCGCTTTGGCCTTTTCCAAGATTTGGAGGAAGTTTTGGCGCACGTCGACGCCGTAGGTATCTTCGCCTTCCTGGCCGATGTGCAAATCTGTTAGTTGTATAATTCTCATAGTAGAGGGGTCGTCATTTATCACAGGCTACATAACGTTACGGTAAGGTAATAAATTTTACGATACGGTCGTAATTCGGCTGTCAGGGGGCAATCGTACTGAGTATAAGGTATAGCAGCGGGGTAGAAACTGGAAACTTTTCCAGCGGCTAGCTTTCGTCGGGTTTTTTGCCCGCATTGCGGATATTCACGAGCTTGCGCAGCAGGTCAAACCAAAACGGGGCCCCTAGGGATACGGCCAGGGCGGTGACGATCCACCCCAGCAGTTTGGTCAGTACATCATACCATCCAACTTCGCTCCAGTCGACATTCTTCCAACCTAGGCCGAGGGGGGATTTTACGGATTCAATTTGGTCGTTGACCAGTCCTTCCAGTTTATCGAGCGATTCGTTGAAGGCGGGCGAGGCGTTGGGCGCCGCGATTTCTCCTCCTGCTTTGCTATCGGCATAGTCTTCGGCTAGAGTAAGCACCATTTGCAAAGTTTCGGGGTCTGACTCTAGGCGTTCGTAGATGGCCAGGGTATCAGCGTTGAAGACGACAGCGATGAAAAAGCCGACGCCGACCAGTATTTTTTGCGCGTTGCGTTTGTACCAGCCGGAGGCCCGGTCCATGATGTCGTTGTACCAGGTGCGGATGCGGTTTTTAAAGGCCTCCGCATCCCCTTCAGCTTCGTGGAGGAATTGCTGCAGCACTTTGCGCAGTTCGCCTTCTGGCAAGGTGTTGACTTGCTCTTGCAGGGCGTCGAAGCCTTTCCCTTCGAGGAGGACTTCCATGAAAATGGACTCAAATGATTGGGCGCTGATATAAGAGGGGGCATAGCGTTTTTTACCGTAGCGGTAGGATAGCTGCTTGTACAACGCATTGTCTTTAAAGGCTTGGAGGACACGCTCGTCCATATCGGTGGCGTCGAGCATGTTTTTCAGCGCCCGCTCCAAGTTTTTGCCGCGCAGGGAAAAGGCGGAAGCGATGAGCTCCATCATGGTTGTGGCCAGCAGGCTGAGGAGCAGAAGGACGAACACGAGGCCAATGACGACCTGTAGCATTCCGAGCATGGGATGTTGGTTTTTGTTTTCGGAATTAAGGTACGCTTTTAGCCCAGAATTCGCCACATTTTCGGTTTCCTTTTGCATAAAGCAGCAAGATGAGGGGCCAAGGACAGGCGGGAATCCTTAGCTTTGCCGTAACCAAAACTACATTTGACCATGTACAATATTTTAAAACACGCCCACTCCGGTTTGCGGTGGGTCCTGCTGCTGGCTCTAGTCGTCGCTATCGTTGCGGGGTTTCAGGCCTGGAAGCGCGGCGGGCAGTACAAGAAGGGAGCGGCGCTTTTTGCGCTTATCGTAACGCATACCCAGCTGATACTGGGTTTGGTGCTGTATTTCATCAGCCCGCTTGTTAATTTTGAAGAGGGCTTCATGAAGAACGAAGTGACCCGTTTTTACACCATTGAGCATCTCACGACCATGCTCATTGCTATAGCGCTGATCACCATTGGGTACAGCCGTGCCAAGCGGAAAGCAGAAGACGCGGCAGCGGGCAAATCGCTCTTTGTATTCATGCTAATCGGGTTGATCCTGATTTTGCTGGGTATTCCTTGGCCGTTTCGAGGCTTGGGAGGAGGGTGGTTCTAAAGCCTCACCCTTTTGTGCGACAAAAAAAATCCCACTCCGAGTCCGCTCGGCAGTGGGATTTATAATCTACAGGGAATGCGGATTACTTATTCTTGTCTTCGTCCACTTCCTCAAATTCTACATCCGTTACATCGTCTGCGCCATTGCTTTCGGCGGTATCGCCTTGCGCTTGCTCGGCGCCGGCTTGAGGGCCGCCTTCTGCTTGCTGTGTGGCGTTGTAGATGTCTTGGCTGGCCGCTTGCCATGCTTCGTTCAGCTTCTCGGTGGCAGCGTCTACGCGGTCGAGGTCTTCCGACTTGTGCGCTTCTTTGAGCTCGGCCACGGCTTCTTCAATGGTTGACTTTTTGTCGGCAGGCAATTTGTCGCCGTACTCTTTCAACTGCTTCTCGGTCTGGAATACCAGGTTATCCGCGGCATTGAGCTTGTCGACCTTTTCGCGTTGCTGCTTGTCGGCTTCGGCGTTGGCCTCGGCTTCGGTTTTCATCCGTTCGATCTCTTCTTTGGATAGCCCAGTAGAAGCTTCGATGCGGATAGACTGCTCTTTGCCAGTGCCTTTGTCCTTAGAAGAAACGGTCAATATACCGTTAGCATCCATGTCGAAGGTCACTTCGATCTGTGGTGTACCGCGCGGTGCGGGCGGGATACCATCGAGTATGAAGCGACCTACCGTGCGGTTGTCTTTTGCCATAGGGCGCTCACCCTGCAAGATATGTATCTCCACGGACGGCTGATTGTCAGCAGCGGTAGAGTATATCTTGGACTTCTTCGTCGGGATGGTAGAGTTGGCTTCGATGACAACGTCGTATACACCGCCCATGGTCTCGATACCGAGGGAAAGCGGCGTTACGTCGAGCAGGAGTACGTCTTGCACGTCACCGCTCAGCACACCACCCTGAATGGAAGCACCGATGGCTACCACTTCGTCCGGGTTGACGCCTTTGTTCGGCTTTTTGCCAAAGAACTCTTCCACCGCTTGCTGAATGCGCGGTATACGGGTAGAGCCACCTACAAGAATAACCTCGTCGATGTCATTCTTGCTCATGCCGGCATCTTCCAGCGCCTTCTGGCAAGGCTTCAGCGTACGCTGTACCAGCTCGTCGGCGAGTTGCTCAAACTTGGAGCGGGACAGCTTGATGACCAAGTGCTTAGGCACGCCTTCTACAGCTGTGATATAAGGCAAGTTCACCTCCGTCTCGGAAGAAGCGGAAAGCTCGATTTTAGCTTTCTCCGCTGCGTCCTTCAGGCGTTGCAGCGCCATTGGGTCTTTGCGCAGGTCAATGTTTTCCTGCTCTTTGAAGGAGTCCGCCAAGTGGTCGATGATCACACGGTCGAAGTCGTCGCCGCCCAAGTGGGTGTCCCCATTGGTGGATTTGACTTCGAATACGCCTTCGCCCAATTCCAAGATGGAGATATCAAATGTACCGCCACCGAGGTCATATACGGCGATGGTTGCGTCCTGATCGCGCTTGTCCAAGCCATAAGCGAGTGCGGCAGCCGTCGGCTCGTTGATGATACGGCTGACTTTCAAGCCAGAAATCTCGCCAGCTTCTTTGGTGGCTTGACGCTGTGAGTCATTAAAATAAGCAGGTACTGTCACTACGGCTTCCGTTACTTCTTGGCCGAGGAAGTCTTCCGCTACTTTTTTCATTTTTTGCAGTACCATGGCAGAAATTTCCTGCGGGGTGTACTTGCGGTCGTCAACTTCTATACGGACGGTATCGTTGTCTCCCTTTACGACTTTGTAAGAGGAGCGGTCAACTTCGTTTTTGACTTCGCTGTAGCGTTGTCCCATAAACCGCTTGATAGAAGAGATGGTGCGACCGGGGTTTGTAATCGCCTGACGCTTGGCCGGGTCACCGATTTTCCGTTCGCCATTATCCATAAACGCGACCACGGAAGGCGTGGTGCGTCGACCTTCGTCGTTAGGAATAA
Source organism: Bacteroidota bacterium (assembly GCA_009908745.1). Lineage (GTDB taxonomy): Bacteria > Bacteroidota > Bacteroidia > Chitinophagales > Saprospiraceae > Phaeodactylibacter. Next base: position 394 of record JAAAOU010000351.1, on the reverse strand, counting down.
CTACCGGCTCGTTACCCTCCATTACAGCAACACAGGAGTTCGTGGTACCTAAGTCGATTCCTATAATTTTACCCATGCTATGTGATTTTTTGATTTTGTTCAGTATTTACAACTCTACACTCATCAATGTACATGCCAAGCCGTTATGTTCGGTCAATTCTGCCAAAATGGGGCTTTATCCGCCAAATACCCTGACAATTTAAGGTATAATAGGCGCGTGGCTGACAGGGTGGGTGACAAAACGGCAGGGTGGGGTGGGGAGGGCTAGGGCTAGGTCTAGGGCTAGGTTGAGGGCTAGGTTGAGGTCTAGGTCGAGGTCTAGGTCGAGGTCTAGGTTGAGGTCTAGGTCGAGGTCTAGGTTGAGGTCTAGGTCGAGGTCTAGGTTGAGGTCTAG
>JAAAOU010000302.1 GCA_009908745.1 Bacteroidota bacterium | reverse complement strand
CCGCTACCGGGGTAAACTAAGCGATTACGCCAGTTTTAAAGAGGCGGCACTCAACGCTCAATTCAGCGGGCACGCTCATCTTCAGTCTGCAGATGCGGACTATTTGCCGAAAGGCTACCGCTTTAGAGCCATCGATGCCCGCCTGCGATTCAATGAACAGGACGTTGTTATCGATACGCTAAAAGGCCGGCTCAATGGGAATATCGCCCAAACTTCCGGCCATATTGACGGCCTGCTGCCTTTCATTTTCGGAGGAGAGGAGCAGACGCTGCAAGCCGTTTTGCTGTTGAAGGGCAAAAAGATCGACCTGAATACCTTCTCGAATCCCCCCTTGCAAAGAGCAGTGCCAAAAGCCGACCCCGCAACGCCAATCGGAAAGCAGTTCGACCAAGTGATCAGCCGACTGAGCGGCATGCTTTCCGTACGGACGGACACGCTCATTTACCGGGGCATGGAGTTGTCGGAAGTGGCTTTTCAAAGCAAGATCGGGCCGGTTTGCGAGGGGGACAGCACCTGCATTACGGTGGACGGCCTGCGCGCCCGATTGTTTGGCAACACCCCTATACGGGCCGATGTGCAGGCTAGGCAACTGCAAGACCCTTTCCTTTCCGCCGATGTGCAGGTCAATATGCCCGTGCGGGAGCTCAACCGCATGTTTGCTCCCGGCCAATTCCGCTTTGGGCAGGGCCAGGTCAAGCTGGACTTCCACTACGAGGGGCAACCCCATAAGCACTTTGATGTGGAACAAGCGCTGCTGAAGGCTAAAATACAGGGGCAAGGCCAACTGGAGCAGGCGGCTTTCACTTACCAACCCCGGGGCTATGACTTCGAGCAAGTGCAGGCCAACTTTGGTTTTGATGGGCAGGACCTCCGGTTTGATACCCTGGATGTCGTACTAAATAGCAACCGGCTGCACGGGAGTGGCACCATACGTGACTTTCTGCCCTTCCTTTTCCTACCAGAACGTGGCTTGGACGCTTCGCTGCGGGTAAACACACAACGTTTCGACCTCAACAACTTCAAAGCCCCCGAAAAATTCCAATCCGATACAACGGGACAACCCGAACGACCGACGATCATCACCCGCTTGGTCAATGCTGGATTGAATAAAATTGAAACCGACTTTGACATCCGGTTCGACACCGTGGCCTACCGCAACTTCCGCAGCTACGATGTCGAGGGCTCCGTCCTGTTAGGCGATGGCCGCCTAGCGTTTGAGCAGGCCCAAATGAAGCTTGCCGGCGGCACATTCGCCCTGAGCGGGAAAATCTCGGGCCTGCGCGAGAACCAGCCCCTCCTGAATTTGTCGGCCCAGGTGGAAAAGACGGATATCAAGCGGTTTTTTGAGGCGTTTGACAACTTTGGGCAAGAAGCGCTTACGGCCGACAACCTGGAAGGCAAGCTGAGCGGGAAACTGACGTTCCGCGGGCAGGCCAATGCCAACTACGAACTCGCCCCCAATTCTATGCAAGGCCGGTTTGAGCTGCAGGTAGAAGACGGCAGCTTAATCAACTTGTCCGCACTCGACTCTATCCGCAATATCTTGTTCCGCAACCGTGATTTGTCGCACATTGAATTCGCCACTCTCGAAAACACCTTTCATTTGGATGGGCAGGATTTGCACATCGGGCACTTTCGTGTCCCTTCTTCTGTTTTGACTTTCAGCGCCAGCGGCCGGTACAGCCTGGCGGATGATCAGCGTACGAACTTGCTGTTTGAAATCCCCTTTGCCAACCTGTTCCGTAAGGACCTCAGCCGGCAAGCCTTGGAAAATATTGAGGCGGAGGGGGAAGGCGGCCCAAATATACTGATCCGTGCTAGGGGGAAAGCGGATGGATTAGAGTTTAAGTGGGTGTTGTCGAGGAAAGAGTAAATCTACCGATTCCCCAAAGTCTCCCTCTCCACATCCTGCAGCTCCCGGAACGTATTCAAACCACACTCCAAAAACTCTGCATAATCCTGCGCGCCTTCCTCATAGCCGCGCGGGGCAGCAAGCACCTGTTCATCCGGGCTGATCATCACGTACAACGGCTGGGAGTTCTGCTCGAAGTTCACGATCTGGAAGTCTGCCCACAAGTTGCCGACGTTGCGCAGCTTCTCCTGCTGCGGGACGGAGAACAGCTGCTCTTTCAGCGGCTTGCGCTCGTCTACGTAAAGGGAAATGAGCACAAAATCCTGCTCCAGCTTGTTCTTGACGATATCCTTCACCCAGATGTGCTCCTCCGTCTTGCGGCAGTTCACGCAGCCGTAACCGGTGAAGTCCAGCAGAATCGGCATATCATGCTCTTTGGCGTAAGCCACGCCCTCCTCGTATACTTTGAAGCAGTCGAGGTTATTGGCGCACTTGGTGAAAGAAGGATACTTAGATTTGATATCTTGGTCAGCTTCCACCTTATCCAGCAGGATATTATAGGCCGTCGGCGGGGCCAGGCCGCTCATCAGTTTCAGCGCATTGTAGCTCTTGTTCTCCTCGTTGTACATAAAACCGGAGGCTAAGTATACTGTCAGCGCCAGCGACAAGAAGGCGAAGGTACCGCGGGTCGCCGACAATTTCTTTACCGGGCTATCGTGCGGGAAACGGATAAAGCCAAACAGGTAAGCCGTCATCGCACCGAATATGAGCACCCAAGCGGCCATGAACACTTCGTACGGCAAGATACCCCAGCCCATCGTCATGTCAGCTACCGACAAGAACTTCAAAGCTAAAGCCAGCTCCAAGAAACCCAGCACCACCTTCACGGAATTCATCCAGCCGCCCGAGCGGGGCAAGCTGTTCAGCCAGCCCGGGAATGCCGCAAATAGGCCAAAGGGCAAAGCCAAAGCCGTGGAAAAGCCCAGCATGACCACAAACGGCCCCATAGAGCTTGTCGCCGATTGCACCAAAGCAGAACCGATGATGGGGCCGGTACAGGAAAAAGAAACGAGCGCTAGTGTAAACGCCATGAAAAAGATACCAATCAAGCCGCCCCGGTCCGCCATGGCGTCGCTTTTGTTGGTCCAAGAGCTAGGCAGCGTAATCTCAAAGTAGCCGAAGAAAGAAATAGCGAAGACCACAAAAATCAGGAAGAACAAGGTATTCGCAATCCAGTCAGTCGACAAGGTGTTCAGTGCCGATGCGCCAAACACCCCCGTGATAAGCAAGCCGATAGAAACATAAATGACGATGATGGACAAGCCATAGATCAACGCATTGCGGATACCCGAACTCCGGTCTTTACTGCTCTTGGTGAAAAAGCTAACCGTCAGCGGGATCATCGGGAAGACACAGGGCGTCAGTAGCGCCAGCAAACCACCGGCGAATCCTAGCACAAAGGTCCACAACAGGCTTTGGTCGCGGGCCACCGCTTCTTCCCCGCACTGCCCGACGGGGGACGTATAGGTTTCGCGTATGCTGGGTACCCGTTGGTCGATGGCTTTCAAACCAGTATTCGGGTCAATTTTGGCCACGCCGGCTTCCCCCTTAGCCAAATCAAAGGAGAAGTCGACATCCGCGGGCGGCAGACATTGGCTGTCATCGCAAGCCATGTAGGTGAGGTACCCCGTGATCGGCTGGGAAGGGTCAGCTACCTTTATCTGCTGCCGAAAGGTCACCGGCCCATCGACAAACTTGCTGACTACCGCATTATTGAAATAAGGGTCCGGGCCAGACTTGAGCTTGCCCTCCTCGGTGGTTTGCCCTACCAGCTCGTAGTGGCCGGCGGGTTCAAAATTGAAAGCCGTAGGGATGGGGCCGTCGTTTTCATCCGTCTGCTGCGAGTAGATCGTCCACCCTCCCCCAAAATCGGCGGTGAAAGTCAGTTCGTATAGATCATCTTCCAGCGCTTGGCTGCTGAAGCTCCAGCTTACCGGGTCGGTCATGTTGCCCGGCTTGGCAGCGGCATCGTTGGCGTCAAGCATCATCGGCTGGCCTTCCGCGACCGCAGGCGGCTCCTCTTCCGATTCGGCGGCGGCCACCGCTGTAGTGGAAGAGGTATTGTTTTTTTCAACGGCTCCGGTACGGTCTGTTTTTTCCGGCGCGGCTTCCTTTTTCTCAGCCGGGGCAGAAAGCGAGAAGCTGAAATCCACACCCTTCGGCGGTAAGCACTTCTCCTCATCGCAAGCCATAAACTCTACATACCCCGTGATCGGCTTGCTAAAGTCTTTAACCTTCACCCGCTGCGTGAAAGTAGCGCTCTTCTTGAAATAGGCGACCACGATATCGTCAAACAGCGGCTCCTTGGCCTCTTTGCGGTTGCTCGATTCTTGAAGCGCGCCGGCCACTTCAAAGTGCTCGCCTTCGTCGAAAAAGATACCTGTAGGGACCGGCCCAAATACGTCATCCCCATAGGACTGATTAGGCGAGTAGGTTTTCCAACCTTCCTCTATTTTGGCTTTGAAGACCAGCTCCGCTTCCGTGTCGCTGACCATCTTAGACTCGAAGGACCAAGTCACCGGGTTCTCCATTTGCGCGAAAGCGCCGAGGAAAAAGAACAATAAGCTTGATAGCAGCAGGTAGTGTTTCATGGTATTTTCTTTCCTGTTTTGGCAACCGCCGATTCTTGTTGATTAACAATACGGATTTCCGATCGGTTGGGCGGCAAAGATAAAAGGCCAAAGGCCGCCGCCGGGTGATCTAGTGCACAATTCAGCTCCAAAAATAAGCAGCACCTGCTAATCTATTACATCCCTTACTCCCGATAATATAAATTTAACACGTCTAATACACTGTGCAAAAACAAATCTATATTTTTGCGATGTCAAGAGCGGCATCACTTCTGAAACACTTCATCCATCGTCTATGACCACCATCAGAAAAGGCACCCGTGACGACTTGCCCGCCGTGCACGCGCTTGTCAGGGAACTTGCCATTTACGAAAAAGCGGAGCACGAATTCATCGCCACCTTGGAAGACTACTACGCGGACTACGAGGCCGGCATTTTTCAAACCATCGTTGCCGAACGGGAAGGCGAGGTCATCGGCATGGCGCTGTACTACATGACCTATTCGACCTGGAAAGGTCGGATGCTGTACCTGGAAGACTTTGTGGTGCGCGAATCGTACCGGCGGCAGGGCATCGGGCAATTGATTTTCGACGCCTATTTGGCGGAAGCCCAAGCCCTTGGCTGCCAGCTGACCAAATGGCAGGTCTTGGACTGGAACCGGCCGGCGGTACGTTTTTACGAAAAGCAATCTGCTACCATCGAGAAAGAGTGGTGGAACGGCAAGATCAGTTTTCAGTCGTAGCCCGCTTACTTCTGACGGGACAGCAATTGCTTGGCCAAGTCTGCCAGCGGCTGTTTACGCGCCCCTTCCACTTCGACGAGCGACAGGGCGGAAAAAGCTTGCTGCTGGTACTTTTCTTTGAGTTTTTCGGCCCATTCCGGAATTTTCAACTTCCGCAGGAGGGCTGTCACTTCGGCGATTTTCGCCTCTTCATCGGCAGGTTTGCCGCTCATCAGTTCATCGAGGCGCTGCGCGTCTTGCCCGTCGGCCAGTTGTTGGGCTTTGAGGATCAAGAATGTCTTTTTGTTGTTGGCGATATCGCCGCCGACCCGCTTGCCAAACTGTTCCGGGTCGCCAAAGGTGTCGAGTATATCGTCTTGCAGCTGAAAAGCAATACCGATATGCCGCCCAAATGTACGGAGGTAACCAGCCTGCTTAAGCGGGGCTCCTACGGTTACCGCGCCCATCTCCAGGCTGCCGCCGATCAGTGCAGCTGTTTTAAGCTCTATCATGCGGATGTAATTAGGGATGGTCACGTCACGCCGGGTTTCGAAATCTACATCGTACTGTTGCCCTTCGCATACCTCCAGGGCTACTTGGTTGAAAACGCGCAGCAAATGGCTGACGGTAGGCGCGTCCCCTGCTTCGGCCAGACATCGGTAGGCCAGGATCAGCATAGCATCCCCCGAGAGAATGCCGGCATTGAGGCCAAAATGGCTATGCACGGCTGGTTTGCCCCGGCGCAAGGGCGCTTCATCCATGATATCATCGTGTACCAATGAGAAATTGTGAAACACCTCTACGGCCAAGGCGACAGGGAAAGCCGGGTCAATGCGGTCGCGAAAGAGCTGCGCGCCCAACAAAGCCAGTAGTGGCCGCAGCCGCTTTCCCCCGTTGCTCATAATGTAATGTATAGGGTCATAAAGGCCAGTGGGCTCTTGGCCTAGCTCGTAATCTTGCCGGTATTGCTCAAAAGCTTGTCGTAGGGAAGATAATGCTCGCATCAGCGTTGTCGTTTTGGCAAAGATAAGCCCTTCTTTGACAAATCTCTTGATAATGATGGGGGCAAAAGGAAGGGGGCCATCGGAAACAGTGCTTCCCCCCGCAATTGCTTAGCAGCAAGGGTTTTTTCCAAGAGGCCTGATAGGCAAGGAGACATCACTGCCTACGGTTGCGCGGCAGCAAAAAAGAGGAGCGTACAAGCTTCCAACCGAAAAAATGCGGTTTTTTTTGACAAAAAAGCCTTTAGCCTCCTATCGGACTAGAAAAAAACCTATTTTTATGTATCTTAGAGATGCTCGTACGTTTGGTGTAATTAGCATAGCCTATTGGACTTATGAATAAACAGGGCAAGCCCCACCAAATCCTCTTAATTGAAGATAACCCTGGGGATGTAAGGCTAACGCAGGAGGCGTTTCGAGCCAGCAAAAACGACATCAACTTAGAAGTCGTTGTTGACGGCATGGAAGCGATCAAATTTCTGCGTAAAGAAGGGGCTTATCAACATAAAGCCACTCCGGACCTCATCCTTTTGGACTTGAACTTGCCCAAATGGGATGGCAGAGAGGTGTTGGCCAAGATCAAAAACGATGACCAGCTCAGGCGTATACCAGTGGTGGTACTTACCACTTCCAACGCGGGCGTAGACGTGCTAAACAGTTATGACCTTCACGCTAATTGTTATATCAACAAGCCGATTGATTATGACCGCTTCTTCGAGGTCATACACCGTGTCGAGGAATTTTGGTTGTCGACAACTACCCTGCCGACCAAGCTTCCCTAATTAATTCGCCCAGAAACCGACCGCAAAGCCAATGGCGAATAAATACGGACATGAACAATAACACAAAAATACTGATCATTGAAGACAACCCCGCCGATATTGCGCTCATCGAAGCCTATCTGAAAGACGGGGGGCTGAAGCATCAGCTCTTTAGGGCTGCTTCCTTGACCGAAGGATTGGGGCAACTGACGGAGTACGAGCCGGATATTGTGCTGCTTGACCTTCAGCTCAACGATGTGGAGGGCTTCAGGACCGTGCAAAAGTTCCGGGAGCAAGCTCCAGACCTCCCCGTTGTCGTACTGACGGGCTTCAAAAATGAAATCATCGGCATACAATCCGTACGGGCCGGCGCACAGGACTTTCTGGTCAAAGGCGACTTCGACGCCCGCGGCCTCGTGCGCACCATCCGTTATTCCCTACAGCGCTTCGAAACCCAGTCTAAACTCAAACAGAAAGCCGAACAGCTCAGCAACAGCGAGCGGCGCAGCCGACTGACCC
>JAAAOU010000070.1 GCA_009908745.1 Bacteroidota bacterium | reverse complement strand
CCATTCTCGTCTTCCACCAGCAGTTCGTAATCACCGGCGGGCAAACCCGTAAATACATTATCCGGCTGTGGCGGGCCGCCGTCTAGGCTATACACCCAGGCCGGCACATTCCCACTTTTGTCCGTCACTGTAATCCGGCCCGTATTGCTGTCCGGGCAGGCCGCTTCCGGACTGGCGGTCGCTTCGACAGGGGGCAAGCCCACCACCGTAACGGTCACCACGGAATCGCAGCCCGCTTCGTTCGTCAACACGAAAGTCGCCGTTTCGCCCGCTAGCAGCTCCGCGCCATCGTAGGTGACCGGCTCGCCCGGGCAAGCTTCCAAAGTAAGACTGTCGCTGCTCGACTGCACCGCTTCCACCATGACCGTCACCACAGAATCGCAGCCCGCCGCATTGACGAAAGTAAAATCCTGCTGCGCGCCCGCACTCAGGCTTTGCCCGTTGTAGGTCACGCTCTCCCCATCGCAAGCCTGCAGCATCAGGGTGCTGTCCGTTGGCAGGGCTTCAAGCACCTCCACGAATACGGTAGAATCACAGCCCGCTACATTCGTAAAACTAAACGTCTGCGTACTGCCCGCCACCAGTAGGTTGCCATTGTAATCTACCGTCTCCCCGGAGCAAGCACTAAACTCTAAGCTGTCGCTATTGGCAGACAGCGCGAGCACCTCTACAAATACGGTGGAATCACAGCCCACTGCATTCACAAAATTGAAAGATTGCGTACTGCCTGCCGCCAGCGTATTGCCGTTGTAATCCACCGTTTCCCCCGGGCAAGCGCTAAACTGCAAGCTGTCCGCGCTCGGCTGCAGGGCTTCTACCCGCACGAATACCGTCGAGTCGCAGCCCACCGCGTTCGTAAACATGAAGCTCTGCTCTGCGCCCGCCGCCAAGTCCACGCCCGCATAGCTCACCGTCTCCCCCGGGCAGGCGCTAAACTGCAAGCTGTCCGCGCTCGGCTGTAACGCTTCCACCTGCACAAATACCGTAGAATCACAGCCGTCAGCATTCGAATAGACAAAACTTTGCTGCTCGCCCGCTGCCAACTCGACGCCATCGTAGGTTACCGTAGCTCCGGGGCAGGCCCCCAGCAGCAAGCTGTCTTCATCGGGCAACAGTTCTTCTACCATGATGCTAACCACCGAGTCGCAACCCGCCACAGTGACATAGGAAAAGTCCATACTTTCGCCCGCTGCGAGCTGCACGCCTTCCGCACTGATACTGTCGCCGCTGCACGCCTGGAAGAGCCGGGTCTCGGAAAAGGAACTATTCACCTGCAAATCCACTTGTACGACAGAATCACAGCCGAGCAAATTAGACAGGGTGAGCGCGAAGCTCGTATCCTGCTGGTACGCCACGCCCTGATACAGCACGCTGTCGCAGCCGCTCGCGTTTACAAAAGCCGTATCCACCGTCGGGCAGAGATTTTGTACCAACCAATTGACCGCCTGCAAATCGCCGCAGCCTTGCAAGCTGCTGTCCACCACGGTGTAGTAGGGCGAAAAGCCAGGTGGCAAGCTGAGCGAATCCAAGCGTAGTGTGTAGTCACCATTAGCCAGATCGGGGAACACATAATCCCCGCTGTCGCTGACGATGGTATTGCCAATAGCTGCCCCGGCTTGCTCCAAGTCGATCGTCGCGCCACTCAAGGTGGTATCGGCAGCATCGATGACCCCGTTTTCATTCACATCCACGAAGACCTCGCCGATGAAGGTGCCTACGCTGTCGAGCACGGTGATATCAAGGGCGTCCGACTGCAATTGGCAACCATTATCCGCTACCATATCGAGCCAGTAACTGCCGCTCTGCGTGGCTATAAGTTCCGGCAAGGTCGTATTAGGCGACCCGATAGGCACCCCGTCCTGCACCCACTGATAGGTGGCAATACCGGGGATTTCCGGCAGGCAAAGCGTGTCCGGATTACAGCGGGTATAGCAGCCGTTGGGCACCAAAGAAATATCTGGGCCGGGACGGATCGTTATGGCGTTGCTCCGGGCTTCGCAGCCGAATGCATTGGTGGCAGTCACAAAAAAGTCGCCCGGCTGATCCGTGGTCATGCTCGTGCCCGTCAGACCGTTACTCCAGGTATAGCTCACACCTGGCGTGGGGTTATCCACGGTGAAGGTGGCCGGCTCGCCTTCGCAGAAATTGCCCGTAGGAGTTGCCGTTATGAACGGGGCCGGCAGCGGGTGCACGATTACCGTGAAGGGGCCATAAGCACGCGCGCAAGCGGTGTTGTCGTCGGTCACGGTAAGGGCGTATTCGTAATTACCCACGCTCAACTGGTTGTTGCGGTCTTCGGTAAATTCGAGCTCCGCACTGCCGGACCCATCGCTCCACGAATAGCTGTGCGTACTTTCGTCCAGCGTCGTCAGTATCACATCCTCCCCCTCGCACACCTCCAGGGTATCGTACGCAAAGCCCAGCAGTTGCCCGTCCGCATCGAGAAGCAGGCCGCGAATGGTGTCCGTGGGCAGGGCTACGATATCTACAGTAACCGGGTCCGGCTGGTACTGACAGCCATTGGCATCACTGACGGTCACGCGGTACGCTCCTCCCTGGGAAACCGTGATAGAAGCCGTGTTCGCGCCATTCGACCAAAGCCATGCCGTTCCGCCCGCCGGCGCCGTTAGGGTAACCGAATCGCCCTCGCAAACCGCCGGGTCAGCCGGGCTGATACTGCCGCTGAGCGGATTGGGCGCTACGGTGATGTCTCTTTGGAAAGTCGTGGTACAGCCCAGTTGGTTCGCAGTGGTCAAGGTGACCGTGTAGGTGCCGGGATTGGCGTATTCGTGGATGGCGGTCAATCCTTTTGCTGTATTCGCCCCGCCGCTGGCCGGATCGCCAAAGGCCCAGCTCGCGCTGACCACCGAGGGGTCGTTGGCGGCTTCAAACTCCAACACACTACCCGCGCAATTCGCCATCGGAGCCGCAAAATCGGCGGAAGGTGGTGCCAATACTTCCACCGGCTGGCTGAACACCGCAATACAGCCCTCACTGCTCGTCACGGTCAGCGTGACCGTATAGGTGCCCGGTGCACTGTAGGTATGCTCGGGATTGGTATCCGCGGAGGTGTTGGCCGCCCCGCTCCCCGGGTCGCCGAAGTCCCAAGCCCAGCTATCGATGGGGAAATCGGGCAGGAAGGTAGATAAATCCGTAAACGGCATCGGGTCGCCCGCGCAGGCCGGGTCGTAGGTAAAGTTGGCGGCCGCGTATACCGTATCGACTTTCCAGATGGCGCATTCTGACTCTGCGCCGGTCATAGGGTCTTCGAAGGAGGCGATCAACAGTACACGGTACAGCCCGGCGTTGGTGAAGGTATGTGTGGGGTTGGTGACAAAAGCGAAATTGTCAACACCGCTCAGCGGGTCATCAAATATCCACTGGGCACTGCCGGCTATGTAGTTGGGCGAAAGCACGGCGTTGTAGGAGCGCTCATTGCAAAAATTGGTGCCCGAAGCAGTAAAGTCAATATCCTCTGAGCAGGGAGCAGCCGGGTTGACCCCGCCACCACCGCAGCCCACTACGCTGATGGTATTGGAGATATTGGTGCAGCCGTTTTGGTCCGTCACGCTCACATTGTACGCGCCAAAATCGGTAGCGGTGTAGAGATCGTCGTTGGGGCCCACCGGCATGCCGTCCATCAGCCACTGATAATCGTAGCCCGCCTCGCTAGTGGTAGCGTAAAGGCGGGTAGAAGGCGGTACGTTGCAAAAGGCATTGGGATCCGGGGTGGAAATAGAGATATCCGGTTCGCTGTAGGCGCGAATGCGGAAAGTCGTGTCCCCCTGACAGCCGTTGGCGTCGGTGACCAACACGCGGTAGAAGCCCGCCGGCAGTTGGGGGTTAAGGGCCGTAGCCACCTCCGTGCCCGTCGAATCTTCCCAGCTGTAACTGTTGTAAGCCAAAGCGGTTTGCACGCCCCCCTGCTCGCCGGGGCAGAGGGCATCGGGGTGCAGAGGTGCCGGTTCCGGCAATGGATGCACCGTGATAGTCTGAACAGCCGTCTGCCCGCAGGCGTCTAGCTGTACCGTAGCACTCCCCGCCTCGTTCCACAGTATGGTGACGGCAGCGCTATCCGCCCCCTCGACAATCGTACCGGCGGAGGGCGGCTGTATACTCCAGTTGTAGGCCTCTATGGGGTGCTCCTCTACCGTAAATACCGTAGATGTTGTATTGCAAGCTTCCGCCGGCCCCTGCAATACGAGCGGAGGCACGGGGTTGAGGATGCGGTTCGTGACCGCCGACTGGCAGCCAAACACATTTTCTTGGTACACTTCCAGAGCATAAGGGGGAGCCGCCCCAAATTGCACATTTATACTCCTGCCCTGCCGCTGCAGCAGGCTCCCACCGTCGTTGATACGCCAGAAGAAGCGGGTCCCCGGTACATCCGTCTCGGCTTCGAAGGTGTAGACTTGCCCCGGGCAAATCAGGCTGTCGCCCACAATACGGTCTACGGGCGGCGGTGGGCCGATCACCCGCATTACACGGCTGAACTGTTCAGTACAATAGGCAGAGGGGTCGTCCGGGGTGGCGGTCAACCGGTACAAGCCCGGCGGCACCTCCCAGGGTACGGTAGGCGAAGCCGTGGGGGCAGCTGAAGTCCACACCGTGTCCCCGGCTGCGCTCGTAGCTACCCAGTGCGCTACTACGGGCAAGTTCCCGGGGGCCGAGCGCGCCTGATGCGTACTGCTGTCGCCCTGACAACGCTCCACCGGGCCAAAGGTGAAAAACTCAGGCTGCATATTGACCTCCAGCGTATCGCGGCCGCCGCATTCTAGATAGCAGTTGTCAAACGAAACCGCTACCCACTGCGGATCACTGGCCAGCTGATCGTCCCGCCATTCCACAACCACGGCCGGCGTCCCCTGCCCTTCGATAATCGTGCCGAAGCTCGACACTTCCCATTCAAAGGCCGTACCCTCATAGGGCGTGATGCTGTAGTTGCCTACTTCGCCCAGGCAGACCGTCTCCGGGCCGCTGATCTGCGCTTCCTCCGACAGTATAGGCACGGTAATTTCGTAGGGTGCCGTACAACTACTCGGCGGGCAGCCCTCAACCGTCAGGCGCACCGTCCCTTCCGGGCCGTCCTGCCACTCTACGGAAATGAAATCATCACCGGGTCCGCCACCGTCGATAACAAGGCCATTCGCACTCACCTCCCAACGCAGGCTGCCACCGGGGCAGGGCAAACTGGTCGCCGTGTAAGTCCCCAACCCGCCCTCACAGAGCGTCCCCACACAATCGACGAGGGGGACATCCCCTTCCTCCACCACTACGGTAATGGATTTGCTGTCTTCGCACTCGCAAGCGTTGAGCGCCCGCAGCTCGAGTTCGTACACGCCGGGTGCTTCGTAGGCAAACTCGGGGTTTACCTCGGTACTGCTTTCGCCATTGCCGAAGTTCCAGACGTAGTCGTCCGCAAATTGGCTAGTATTCGTAAAGCTGGTGATGCGTCCTTCACAGGTATAGAGGGTATCGTTTTGCAGGGGTGGGTCGGTACTAAAATCAGCAATGGGGTTTTCAAGCACTTCCACGCAGATACTCCGCTCTATGGCCTGCTGGCATTCGTCCACGAAAATCAGCGTGACTGACCCGAGGCTGGACGCCCCCCACTCTACCTCCACCCGGTCGGCGAAAGTGGAAAAAGTGGTCGCCCCTTCAATCTGCACCGATGCCAGTGCTAAAAATCCGCCGAGGGTGTCAATCTGCCAAGTGTAGGTCACCCTCGTCCCCGCACAGACGACTTCGCAATCCTGCACGTTGGGGCTGCCCCCGCTTGCTCCGCCGTTGGCCGCCGGGCAAAACTCGCTGACGTTGGAGAACAGCTCTACATCCACGTCGTTGAAGATCGGCGTCACAAGAAGCGTATCGGATGCCGCTACGCCGTTATCGTTGAATTGGGTGGCAATGACTTCAATAGTCCCCAGTGAATCCATACAGAAGGTAGCCGTCTGCCCACTCTGTCCGTTGTTCCATACTGTAGCGCTCCCGGGGTTGGAAGCAGGCACCGAAAAGGTCGCGCACTGTCCAGGGCAAAGCTCTTCGGGGCCGAAAATGAAAAAATCGGTGCTTTGCGCCTGTAGGGGCGCTACTTTGCCAAGCGTGAATAGGGCAAGAAGGAGGTATAGTTTGTGGGACATGAAATAATGGTTTGTGCTTTTTTGCAAGAGCCTTGTTAGGCCCATAATGCTGCCTGATGCGTGTCAGCTCAGCATTGTAGCCATTCAACCCTAAGATTTGACGGTTCGGTCGAAAAAAATGGCTTGGCTGGCCTGTTATCTGCAATTTGGAAGAAAAACAGAACATCATGTGCCAACAACACCACGACAAATACAACAGCACCACGGTTTCCCCTAAACTTAAATTCTACCGCAACCTGCGGGCGTTCTTGGTCTTCAACTTGATCTTCGCCGTGCTTTCCATCCTCGGCAGCGGCTTTGAATTTTGGAAAGCAAGCGCCATTTGGAGTATCTTTTTGGTCATCAAATACGTCAAATTGTTCGGCCTGCCCGGCACCAACGGCTGGTTCAGCGACGACTGGGACGACTGGATGGCGGAACGCGAGGCGCAGGACGGCCCCGCCGAAGCCGAACGCCCGGCCAATTGGCGGGAAAAGGATTTGGTGTAAGACCGAATTTTGAAGTACATTGCCTAGAGCTTTTACAAATCAGGGATGCAGAAGATGCCATGGCCATACCGGAGCCCTTTTCACAGCACCCGCCCATCAACTTGAGCACAACGAAAGCAACTGAATGACGTACGATAATTTCACCATAAAGGCACAGGAAGCCATACAGAAAGCCCAGCAAATCGCGGGCAGCAATAACCAACAACACGTCGATACCGCCCATCTCGTGCGGGGTATTTTCGAGAGCAGCGAGGACGTTGCCACTTTTCTGTTCAACAAATGCGAAGTCAGCATCAGCGAACTGAGGCAGGGTATAGAACCGCTCATAGACAGAACGCCCAAAGTAGAAGGTACAAAGAAACAGTACCTCACCAAGGACGCCAACCGCGCGCTGAGCCGCGCCAAGAAAGTACTGCCCGACTTTGGCGACCAGTACATTTCTGTTGAGTTGATCCTGCTCGGTATCGTACAGGGCAAAGACGAAACCGCCAAGCTGCTGCAAAAGCTGGGTGCCACCGACGAGGCATTCCGTGCCGCCGTCGGGGAGCTGCGCAAGGGCCGCAAGGTCACCGACCAAACAGCCGACAGCGGCTATAACGCCCTGCAAAAATTTGCCATCAACCTCAACGAGCGGGCCGAAGACGGCAAGCTCGACCCCATCATCGGCCGGGACGAGGAAATCCGCCGCGTGCTGCACATCCTCAGCCGGCGCAAAAAGAACAACCCTATCCTGATCGGCGAAGCGGGCGTGGGCAAAACGGCGATTGTAGAGGGTATCGCCTGGCGCATCGTCAAAGGGGACGTGCCAGAAAACCTGCGCGAAAAGAAAATCCTGACCTTGGACATCGCTGCCCTCATCGCCGGCGCCAAGTACAAAGGCGAAT
>JAAAOU010000529.1 GCA_009908745.1 Bacteroidota bacterium | reverse complement strand
GTGCAGAAGGTAGAAGACATACAAGACATCATGCAGTACAATATACTGAGCACGCCGGCTGTAGTGGTAGACGAGGAAGTCTGCATCAAGGGCCGCGTACCCACCGCTGCCGAATTGGAAGAACTCTTAAAGAACTAGTAATATGTTTACCTGGATAGAATGGCTGGCCGACAAGCTGGTTTTTGGTTTGCTGGGCATTGCACCGGAAAGCCATCTGGGGGAAGCGCTGAACTTCTTCGTATACGATACGGTAAAGATATTGCTGCTGCTTTTCCTCATCACCTTTATCATGGGCATCGTCAATGCCTACTTCCCCGTAGAGCGGCTGCGCAGTTTTTTGCAGCGCAACCGGCTGTTTGGGCTGGAGTACCTGCTGGCTTCCATCTTCGGGGCGGTGACGCCGTTTTGTTCCTGCTCCTCTGTGCCCTTGTTCATCGGGTTCGTGCGGGGCGGTATACCGATTGGCGTCACCTTCTCCTTTCTCATTACCTCGCCCCTAGTCAATGAAGTAGCCTTGGCACTTTTCCTCGGTATGTTTGGGGTGGAAACTACCCTGATTTACGCTGGATCCGGCATTTTACTGGGCGCGGCGGGCGGTTGGGTCATGGGCAAACTAAGGGTTGAGCGCTACCTCAGCGAGTGGGTACAAAAGATGGGTGAACAACCGGTACTGACAGATGATTTTGAGGGCGGCAAGCAAACCTTTATGCAGCGTTTACCCGCTATCACACAGGAAGCTTGGAGCATCGTACGCGGTGTGCTGCTGTACGTCCTCATCGGCATCGGCATCGGGGCAGCAATGCACGGCTATGTGCCGGAGGGCTTCTTCGAGCAGTATCTCGGTGGCGGGCAGTGGTGGACCGTCCCACTCGCAGTCATCCTCGCGGTGCCGATGTACGCTAATGCCGCCGGTATTGTACCGGTGATTCAGGTCTTCGTCGCCAAAGGTATCCCGCTGGGTACCGCTATAGCCTTTATGATGGGCACAGTGGGGCTGTCCCTGCCAGAGGCCACCCTGCTCAAAAAAGTGATGACTATGCGGCTCATCCTGATCTTTTTTGGGGTGGTGACTACCTTTATCATCTTCTCTGGTCTTGTATTCAACCTTGTATTGTAAATCAACGAAATTCTAATTTACCATGAAGTATCTATCTAACCTTTTTGCTATTGCCTTGCTTTTAAGTTTCAACGCTTGCAACAGCAACGCCCAAAATAATACGGTGGCGGGTGCAGAACAAACCGCAGTCGTAGAGGTCATCGACTTTCACAGTACCCACCGCTGCATGACCTGCCAGACGATCGAAAACAAAGCCAAAGCGGCGCTGCAAGAAAAATTCCCGGAAGCCCTGGAAGAGGGCAAGCTGGTATTCAAAACGGTCAATGTGGACCTGGAAGAAAACTACGACATAGCAGCAGAATTTGAAGCGGCCGGGACGGCCCTATTTGTCCACACCCGGAAAGGCGGGCAGAGCGACAAAACAGACCTGACCAATTTTGCCTTTATGAATGCCACGAGCGACGATGGCAAATTCGAGGCGGGCCTGATCAGAGAGGTTGACCAAGCGCTGCAACAACTGTAAACCGAATCAAAACGATCATTATGGAGTGGCTCAATGAGCTAGCACAACACAGCGAGGCCCCCTTTTGGGCGGCCTTCGCACTGGGGCTATTGACCGCAGTAAGCCCCT
This sequence comes from Bacteroidota bacterium, assembly GCA_009908745.1. Taxonomy (GTDB): domain Bacteria; phylum Bacteroidota; class Bacteroidia; order Chitinophagales; family Saprospiraceae; genus Phaeodactylibacter. The sequence continues at coordinate 5,910 of JAAAOU010000529.1, read as the reverse complement.
GCCCGCTAGCCACAAATATCACGGCTACGGCCTACATCTCCAAAAACCTGGAAAGCAAACGGGCCGTGCTTTGGAGCGGGGTGCTGTATACCATAGGGCGCGGCATCAGCTATACCGCAATTGGGCTGGCCTTGTTCTGGGGGGCGAGTAAGTTCCACCTTGCGCGCTTCTTCCAGTCCAACGGGGAGCTGTACCTCGCCCCTATCCTGATTATTGTAGGCTTGGTAATGCTGGGGGTCATCAAATTGGACTTTCTTGGCAAAACTAATTTTACCGAGCGCTTTACCGAACGTTTCAAGGACAAAGGGGCACTAGGTGCCTTAGTACTGGGTATTCTGTTTGCCCTCGCCTTCTGCCCCTACAGCGGGGCCCTTTATTTTGGCATGCTCGTGCCCATGAGCATCAGCCAGGTCTCTGGCTTGTATCTGCCTATTGTATTCGCTATAGGAACCGGGCTGCCGGTATTGCTGTTTGCTTATCTGTTGGCCTACAGCGCCTCGGCTATCGGCAAGACATTCAACGTCATCCGAAAAGTAGAGGTGGGCATGCGCTACGTGGCTGGCGTGGTATTCGTGGGCATTGGGGTGTATTACCTGGCTATTTTCACAAATCTAATCTAATCTATGCGTTGGTTTATTATATTATTTTTAACAGCTGTTATTAGTTTTTCTGCGCAGGCGCAGCAGGTCTTCACCGCCGGGGCCGCCCGAAATGTGATGATGGGTACCGACCTTTCGCCTCATGCCCAACTCGATACCCTTTTGGAGCACCCCCACCTTTTTGCACTGGGGCCAGTAGAAAACCTACAGGGCGAAATTACGGTGTTCGACGGGCAGGTATTTACCGCATCTGCTACTCGCTCTGGCATAATAACTCAGGTCAGCCCCAATGTGCGGGCGCCATTCTTGGTGTACGCCTACGTTCCACGTTGGGCTGCCTACGAGATGGGCCGCCCCATTGACGGGCCAAAAGCGCTGGAAACGCTGATCGACAGTTTGGGGCAAGCCCATGGTTACGGGCCAGAGGAGGCTTTCCCCTTCCGCTTGTCTGGTCGATGGGACAAGGTGGACTATCATATTATCATGCGGGACGAGACGGAAGAGCGGCACAGCCATGCTGCTCATAACCGTGCCAAACGGCGCTTTACTTTGGAGCAAGCACCGGGCGATATTATAGGATTCTTCTCCCGTAATCATCAAGGTGTATTCACCCACAAAGGACAATTTATCCACCCGCACTTCCTGGCAGCCGACCGCAGTACCACCGGACACCTCGATGGGCTGAAGCACCAAGGCCGCTATACCGTGTACCTGCCGGCAACGGGCAACCGGGCGCCGCTCAGCGTGCTCGACACCGACTTTTCCAAAGGGAAATTGCGGCATCATCAATTGGTAAGCCTCGATGATCTCACCCGTTTCCACGGGCACCGTTGCGATGGGCTGGCCGTCGGTTTTGTTGGTTTAAAAACAGCCCTCTACCAGCTCTTCCCGGATTCCGTCATCGACCGCACGAGCCTGCGGGCCGTAAGCCAGCCGGCGCCCTGCCTCGTGGATGCGGCTACCTACATGACCGGCGCACGCTACCCTTTCAACACCTTCTATGCTACCCGAGATATACCGTACCTCTTCATCGTACAGCGGGCAGACAATGGCCAGGCTTTGGGCATTCGGCTGAAAGCTGGCGTAAAGCCCGCGGAAATCATCCGCCTGTCGGCGCTGGCCGAGCAGCAAAAACTGTCGGATGAGGACCTACTGGAACTCAAGCGGCTGGAAGATGCGTTTACGGACGTGGTCCTGCGCACGCCCCCCGAGCAGCTCTTCGAAATCACTCCACTGCCAGACTTCGATTGGCAACCGGTACTACGCAATGATTTTATCAAAACGGATGTGCTGAATAAATAAAGTCAAAGAAGCGATATACCATCTTATCCATTTCCACTCCGCTTTGGCACCGACTGTTGCTTTTTAGCAGGCGCGTTGCCTTTCTGTGGCAACTGCTTTCGTTGCTTCTGGCTCGGTAAAGTCCGCTGCTGCGGCGCTTTAGGTGGTTGGCGCTGAGGAGTGATGCGTTGCGGCGGGGTCTCCCGTCTCGGTTCTCGTTTTATGCGTTCCCATGTGTTCTCATGGCGCTCTTTCGCACGGTCAATTTCCATGCGTTTCGGGGGCTGCGGCCGCCTTTCGATTACTCTGTCCCGGGGTTCGTATCGTCTCGGCTCCTGTTTTTCCGGAGCATATTGCTTTCTGGGCCAGTACGGCTCATAGTCGCGCCTAGCTTGCTTTTGAGCTCGGGCCGCTTCAGGCTGTTCTTTTAATACCGGTTCCAAAGTAGGGTACTTCCGGGCGTTTTCTCGTAGAAACGTCTGTTGAGTAGGTGCCTGGCGGCCGGCTGTCCGCACCGATTCCTCGTAATCCATCTTAAATTGACCGAATTCTCTAATCCGGTTGACCCGGTTACCGTCTTCTTCGAACCAGCCTTGCGGCAGCTCCCGCCGGTGTTGCTGCTCCCAACTTCGGACCACTGTCCTGATATTTGTATCGTAGCGTGGCCCGTTATCGTAATGGCTAATGATATGGTTTGTAAAGTGTGGATAGTAATAGAAATGCCGGTAATGACCGAAGTGCCAGTGGACAAAGCTGTGGGAAGGCATACCCACTATGACGATCACCCGCCGCGGGCCGTAGTAAAAGCCCCAGTGGTACCACCAAGGGTAGGGATACCAGCATTCGTAGGTGTACCACCTCGGCCATCCGAACCAATAAGGATAGGGCTGCCAAGTATGATGCACATAAATATCTTGGGTATAGCGCTCCTCTAGCGGCTCAGTATACACCTCTTCCTCATAGCCTTGCGCTTCGGCAAATTCTTGCGCTGCCTGTTCGTACTCGTACATGACTTCCGGGTTCTCCTCCAGTTGCTGTTTCCACTCGTTGACCTCCTGTGCCTGCTGTTCTGCGACTACCACATTGAGCGAGTCCAGCTCATGTTCCAATTGAGCGGGGTGCCGGCGGTAGATGTCGCCGAGCAGGACCGTCATGTTCATGTGTTCGGCCAAGGTGGTGACTACCTCAGGCAACTTGGCCAGTCCTTGGTACGTAGCCCGGACATGCTCCGGGTAATTCCAAAGCACGTCTTCAAAGGCTTGCTCAGCTTCCCCATACAAAAAATGAACCTCCTTAAGCAATTCAAAGTGCTTCCGGTTAGTATATTCCGCATCTTTTTGGATGGCCTCCGGGTATGATGCTAGCAAGGCCGACAGCTCGCGGGACGGCCAGCGTTCTTCCCGTACGCAGATGCTATCCAACAAATCGGGATAACGAATCAGACTGTACACTTTCTCTTGCCCCTCTTCCGTCAATTCGGCGATCCGCTCTTGGAATGCCACTTCCGTGCTTCGCCGGATGTTTTCCATACGGACGAGTATCTCAGGGTGCATCGCAGCCTGAAGTACGGCCGCCCGTTCTTCCTGTGGGTAAAGCGCGATGGCTTCAATGGCGCTTTGTTCTTCTTCGGGCAGTTGTTGCAGCAGCCCCTGCGGTTGTGCTTGTAGCTTAAGAAGGCTGCATCCTGCCACGATTGCGATTACAATTAACCGTGTTTTCATGGCATAGCATTTTTGCTCAAGCTGTCTGCTATTTACCGATTCGGCAAGGGCAGCAGTCAATGTTCTGGCTGATATTTATCACTTTCGTATGATGGATCTATGGCCCGTATAGTCACTTTCAGCTTTCGCAAAAAAGCGGGCCATTCGGAAAACTAAATGCTGGTATACTAGCTTATCTCCGTAGGTGAAAGCGTTCCCTTCCACCACCCTCTAAAACCAACTGTCATGCATTTTCCCTTATTACAAGACCTGCTCATTTTCATGGGCTTCTCAACGGTTGTCGTGTACGCCTTGCAACAGCTGCGGCTGCCCTCCATACTGGGCTTCCTGGTCACTGGGGTTATTATCGGGCCCTACGGCCTGGGGCTGGTGAGCGAGTCCGAGCAGATTGAGCTCATATCAGAGATTGGAGTTATCTTGCTGCTGTTTGTAATTGGCATGGAGTTGTCGATCAAGCATTTAGTGTCTATCAAAAATACTGTTTTCATCGGCGGCTCATTGCAAGTGGGACTGACGGCGGTGGTGGTCGGGCTGGCGTACTACTTTCTGGGCAACCCCTGGGAGGAATCCCTTTTTGTCGGCTTGCTCTTCTCGCTTTCCAGTACCGCTATCGTGCTGAAGGTACTGCAGGATCGTAACGAGATTTCAGCCCCTCAAGGGCGGAATGCGCTGGCTATCCTTATCTTCCAGGATATCATCGTGGTGCCCATGATGCTGTTTACCCCGATTATTGCCGGCCAGGCGGGTAATGTGGCGGAGAGTATACTGATGCTGCTGCTCGAGACCGCCGTGGTCATTCTGATTACCATTTTGAGCGCCCGCTACTTGGTGCCGCGCTTGATGCATAAAATAGCGAAAACCAACAGTCAGGAGTTGTTTCTTATTACGACGATCACCATTTGTTTTTCGGTGGCCTTCCTGACCGCTGAAGCCGGGTTGTCGCTGGCGCTGGGGGCGTTTCTAGCCGGTCTGGTCATCTCGGAGTCTGAGTACAGCCATCAGGCTACGAGCGTTATCCTTCCCTTCCGGGAGCTGTTTACGAGTTTCTTTTTTATCTCTGTGGGCATGCTGCTTGACCTGCAGTTCTTTTGGGCCAATATCGGCATCGTACTGCTGATCGTAGTTGCTGTATTTTTCATCAAGTCTACCATCGCAGCCTTGGCAGTTGCGGTGTTGAGGTACCCGCCCCGTACTTTTGTGCTTACCGGCCTAGCGTTGTTTCAGGTCGGCGAGTTTGCCTTCATCCTATCAAAAGTGGGCATCCAATACGATTTGCTGAACCCCGAAACCAATCAGTACTTCCTGGCGGTCTCCATCGTGTCGATGCTGCTGACGCCCTTCGTCATCATCTTCTCCGAGCGTATCGCCTTTGGCGTGATGAAGTTCCGCCCGTTGAAGACCCTAGACAGAAAAATGGTGGCCTCGAAGGAGCGGGACCACTCCGTAGCGACGGACCAACTCCGCAACCACCTAGTCATTATCGGCTACGGGATCAATGGCAGCAACTTGGCGCGGGCAGCCGAATTCAGCGACATTCCCTACGTAGCCGTGGAAATGAACGCGGAAACAGTCAAAGCAGAACAGAAAAAAGGGGTGCCTATACTCTTCGGGGACGCCCGGCAGGATCATATCATGGAGGCCGTCAATATCGCTAAAGCCCGGGTTGTCGTCATTGCCATTTCAGACCCCGAGGGGACGAAAGTAGTGACCCAAAATATCCGGATGGTCAGCCAGTCCGTCCACCTTATCGTCAGGACGCGGTTTGTCAATGAAATACCCGAGCTCATCGCCCTCGGTGCCGATGATGTCATACCAGAAGAGTTCGAGACCTCCATAGAAATCTTCTCCCGGACACTCCATTACTTTCTCATTCCTGAAAATGATATCGAGCACTTCGCCGAGATCACCCGCTCGGACAACTACGGCCTTTTTCAAAATAAGAAAAGCATCCCCCGGACGTTCCGCCCCGGCAAATACCCGGAGTTTGATATCACCTGCCTGAAGGTCCGCACCGACAACCGGCGTATTGTGGGCAAAACCCTAAGCGAACTCGATGTGAGGGGCCAATTCGGCATCAATATCCTAGGCCTTTCCCGAAAAGAGGAACTCATCACCAATACGGGGCCAGACGAGGTGATCCTGCAGCGGGACATCCTGTACGTTACCGGCTCGCAGGAAAGCATTGATCAGTTGAGGAAGGCGATCGAGTGAGGGAGTGCTTTGCAGCGAAGTATATGGTTGCATCAGGCTATCTCCGGCGCTTTACGGCGGACGTACAAGGCTTTTTAGTATCTATCGCCTACTGGCCT
>JAAAOU010000532.1 GCA_009908745.1 Bacteroidota bacterium | reverse complement strand
GGCATGACGTACACATCGACGTTTCCGTCGTACTGGGCGGTAAATGCGATTTGGCCGCCGTCCGGGGAGAAGTGGGGATTGCGCTCCGCGCCTTCGTCGGTGGTGAGCCGTTGGGCTTGGTCACCTTCGCGAGCCACTAGCCATAGGTCGTTGGCATAGACAAAAGCGATGTGGTCCTGGCTGATGGTGGGTTGGCGTAGGAGCTGGGTTTGGGCTTGGCTCCAACTGCTGCAGAATAGGAGTAATGCGGTGATGGTGCAACTTAACTTCATAGGTTGTGGATTGGTTGGATGGGAAATTAGGGAATTTTTGGGAGAATAAAAGTGGCTTTTAGCTACAGACTATAGTATCGCAGTACCTCCAATCAAGCTCATCGTTTTGCTTCAAAAGGGAGAGCTACATCTGTTCCTACAAAAAACGGGCAGCCCACTCCCGCAGGCTGCCCGCTATTCTATCATATCCGCCCGTAGGCGATACGCTTAATTCAAATCAAACCGGTCCAAGTTCATCACCTTGTCCCAAGCGGCGACAAAGTCGTGGAGGAACTTCTCCTCGGAATCGCTGCAGCCGTAGACCTCAGCCAGAGCGCGCAGCTCCGTGTTCGAACCGAAGATCAAGTCCACCCGTGTGCCCGTCCACTTCAGTTCGCCGGTTTTGCGGTCGCGGCCTTCGAATACTTCCTGATCGTCAGACACGGCTTTCCAAGTGGTGCCCATGTCGAGGACGTTGGCGAAGAAGTCGTTGGTCAACGCGCCGGGGCGGTCGGTGAATACGCCGTGCTTCGACTGGTCCCAGTTGGTGCCCATCGCGCGCATACCGCCGACCAATACCGTCATTTCCGGTGCAGTCAGCGTCATTAGCTGTGCTTTGTCCACCAGCATCTCTTCCGCCGATGCAGATACGTTACGTTCCACCTTCAGGTAGTTGCGGAAACCATCTGCTAATGGCTCCAGTGCGCCAAAGGACTCTACGTCGGTCTGCTCCTGCGTGGCATCCGTGCGGCCCGGCGTGAAGGGTACGGTGATGTCGTGGCCAGCTTTCTTAGCGGCCTTTTCTATGCCCACACAACCTCCCAGCACAATCAGGTCGGCTAGAGAGACCATCTTGCCGGTAGCGGAATCGCCGTTGAAGCCATTCTGAATCTCTGTCAGCTTGTCCAACGTTTCCTTCAGCTGAGCGTGGTTATTCACTTCCCACTCGCGCTGCGGAGACAGGCGGATACGGGCGCCATTTGCGCCGCCGCGCTTGTCCGAATTGCGGAAGGTGGATGCAGAAGCCCAAGCGGTAGACACCAAGTGGCTCACGGTCAAGCCGGATGAGGCAATTTCCTCTTTCAATTTATTGATATCAGACTCATCGATCAATTTATGAGCAACGGCCGGTACCGGATCCTGCCAGATCAGCTCCTCCTGCGGCACTTCCGGGCCGAGGTAGCGGTCTTTTGGCCCCATATCGCGGTGGGTCAGCTTGAACCAGGCGCGGGCGAAAGCATCGGCGAACTCATCTGGGTTTTCGTAGAAACGGCGGGAAATCACTTCGTACTTCGGGTCTACCTTAAGCGACAGGTCCGTAGTCAGCATCATCGGCTGGTGGCGCTTGGCTGAGTCATGAGCGTCAGGCACCGTGTCGGCACCAGCGTCTCCTACTGGCTTCCACTGGTAAGCACCGGCCGGGCTCTTGGTCAGTTCCCATTCGTAGCCAAACAAGTTCTCAAAGTAATTATTGCTCCACTTCGTCGGGGAAGTGGTCCAGGCGCCTTCCAGGCCACTGGTGATGGTATTGCCAGCGTTGCCGCTGCCCATGGTGTTTTTCCAACCTGTGCTCATCTCCTCGATGCTTGCACCGGCTGGCTCTGCACCAACGTACTGGTCCGGGTCACCGGCACCGTGCGTCTTGCCGAAGGTGTGGCCGCCAGCGATTAGCGCCACCGTTTCTTCGTCGTTCATCGCCATACGGCCAAAGGTCTCGCGGATGTCGTGGGCAGCTGCCATCGGGTCTGGCTTGCCGTTGGGACCTTCTGGGTTCACATAGATCAGCCCCATTTGCACAGCACCTAGTGGGTTCTCCAGCTCACGGTCACCCGTGTAGCGGTTGTCGCCCAGCCATTCACCTTCTGAGCCCCAGTAGATATCTTCTTCGGGCTCCCAAACGTCCTCACGTCCGCCGGCAAAGCCGAAGGTCTTGAAGCCCATAGATTCCAAGGCGCAATTGCCCGCCAGGATCATCAAGTCCGCCCAAGAGATTTTCTTTCCGTACTTCTGCTTAATCGGCCATAGCAACAGGCGGGCTTTATCCAGATTAGCATTATCTGGCCAGCTGTTCAGCGGGGCAAAACGCTGCGTGCCAGAACCTGCACCACCGCGGCCGTCAGCTATGCGGTAAGTACCTGCACTGTGCCATGCCATACGGATGAAGAAAGGGCCGTAGTGGCCATAATCGGCTGGCCACCAGTCCTGAGAGTTGGTCATCAGCTCGTACAAGTCTTCTTTGACGGCTTTCAGGTCGAGTTTCTTGAATTCTTCCGCGTAGTCGAAATCCTCTCCCATCGGGTCAGACAGGGTAGAATGTTGGCGGAGGATGGTCAGGTTAAGGCTGTTGGGCCACCAGTCGCGGTTGGAGCGTCCGCTACCAGCGGTGTACTTGACAGGGCCGCCCATGAAAGGGCACTTGCTGGATTGGTTGACATCCCAGACTTTACCCTTGGGGCCGTGCCCGGCGGGGGCACTGTGCGTGCCGTTCGTCCCATTGGTGTGGGGGTTGGATTGCTTATCTTTTTCCATAACGTGATGGTTTTTGATTCCTAAATGATGACGTCAAAATTACAATAAACATTATTTATTTAGCTTATCGGGGCATAGATAATTGCTATACGGCTATTGCGTTATTCACCAGCTTGCGCCTTGCCTTCTCCCACCGGCACATATAAAGTGAATGTACTCCCCTCTCCTAACGTGCTTTCTAGCTCCACCCGGCCATTGAGTTTTTGGGCCGCTAGTTCAACCAGGGCGAGACCAATGCCACTGCCTTGATAGGCCTCCCGGCTGTGTAATCGTTTAAACATTTGAAAAATTTGCTGCTGATAAGCGGGTTCTATACCCATGCCATTGTCTTTTACCACGATTAAATGTTGCCCTTTTGCCTGCCGGTAGGAGACTTCCACGCACGGTATAGCCGACTCATTGTATTTCAAGCCGTTTTCTACCAAGTTTTTGAGCGCGATGAAAAGCAAAGAGTCGTTTGTGCGTATTTTCGGAAGCTCACCGACACGGACCACACCCCGTTTTTGTTCGATCAGCGGTTGCACAATAGCCTCCACCCGGCGCATCAATTCTTCCAATTCAACGGCTTTCAACTGAAAAGCACTCGTCTTAGACAGCGAGATGTACTCCGTAAAGTCTTCCGCCAAGGTATAAAGCTGTTTTACGCTGCTCTCAATAATCTCAAAGTAATCTTGGAAGGCGGTACGCTGCGGCTTGGGTAAGCGCCGGTTGATCAGCCCCGCGTAATTGCCGATATTGCGGATGGGTTCTTTGATATCGTGGGAGGCGATGTAGCTGAAAGAGCGCAGTTCGTAATTGGCTTGCTCCAGTTCCTGATTGGCTTGTTGGAGGTCTTTCGTGCGCTTGTCGACCGTGGCTTCGAGTTGTTCTTTGTATTCCCGTTTTTTTCGCGCAGACAGGAGAACAGCCCCCAGCCACCCCAAAGCAAGCAGCAGCAAAAGCAGTGCCACGGCAATTATCAAATTGCGGTTACGGATCGACTTTTCGGCATTGGCTTGCTGTGCCTTCAAGAGCTGGTTCTGCATCTCTTTTTGCTCCGCTTGGTATTTGGTTTCCAGCTCTTCGGTACGCTGCCGCATCATATCGTTTTGCACCGTATCCTGTAGGCGGGTCCAATTGTACAGAGCAGCATAGGCGGCCTCGTAGTCGCCCAGCTCGGCGTAGGCTTCGTGCAGCATTTCGTAGACCGTCGCGGTATTGAAATAATTTTGCTGCGTTTCTACAACTGCGATGGCTGCTTTAGCATACCGGGCTACTTCCCGGTAGTTCCCTCTTGTTTGGTGATGCTGGGCCAAGGTACGGTACAGTTTATACCACATATGCCCGATGTCGTAAGCCTCGATAAGCTCCTCTGCCTCCCGATATAAGCCCATAGCGGCTTCGAACTGCCCTTTGGCGTCCAGCCGCCGGCCCTTCTTCAGCAATACCAGTGCGATTCCGCCGTTATCGTGCTCTTGCCGATAGAGGTTCAGGGCTTCTTCGTAATACTGCTCTATAGTATCCGCAGACCGGCCCAACTCTTCGTAAAGGGTGGCGCAATTCTGTAGCATATCAGCCTTTGCCACACTGTTTTCTGCAAGTGCCAGGGCTTGCTCAAAGTAGGAAAGAGCGGCGGCCACTTTCTCCTGCGTGTAAAGGGTAGAACCAATATTGTTCAGCAGCATGGCTTCTTGCTCTGCCGAAGGCGCATAGCTACGGGTCACTTCCAACGCTTTTAGGTAATGCTCCATTTGTTTGTCGGGCTGGCCGATATTACCATAGTACATTGCGTAGCCCCAGTGTATCTCTACGAGCAGACTGCTGTCATTAGCAGCTGTACAAGCGGCTTCCATAGGTTGCAAATAAGCCAGCAGGCTGTCGGAATGCGAGCCGGCCACAAAGTGTGCGTTCATAATGTCACCATAGGATAGACCTACACGGGCGCTATCCCCCATTGCCCGGTTGTACGCCAAACTCCGCCGGGCATACGCCATCGCCTCGAAGGGATCATGTTTCAAGTATAATTCGTGAAGAGCGGTATTTAAATCTGCTTTGGCACGGTCTGTCTGCGCCTGGTCCAATTGCAGCAGCAAACTATCCGAACGTTTGGATAAACCGTCTACCTGTGCATGCCCAAAGAGCGCAATCAACAGCCCAAGCATAACTATAACTAGGGTGTAATGACGCATATGCGATTTTTGTCGTCTTGCGAGGAGCAATGTACGGCTTTTGGCTTTAAGGTTGTAGCGTTGGAAGGTTAAAAAGTTTACCCTGAAGGCGAGCGAGCCACGCGAGGGAGTCCTGCAGGGTTAGAGGGTTCTAAGGTTGTAAAGTTGCTGGCCAATGAGCTAACCTTTCAATCCTTCAACCTTCCTAACCTTTCAACTTTCCTAGCTCGTCGTTGAAAGGTTCTAAAGTTGAAAAGTTGCTTCCCGGTTAGCTAACCCTTCCCCATAGCACCGTAACAACAAAAGCCATAATTATTTGACTATCAATATTTTGACCTACATTACACCCAACTAACAAACCGTAACACTCCGGTTTTTTAATTCGATATTGCCTAATGCCCCTGCTACATTTGAAATTCCCGTGAATTAAGAACCTATGCAGGAATGGCAGAACTGAACAAATACAGCAAAAGCATAACGCAGGACGACACCCGGCCGGCCGCTCAGGCCATGCTTCACGCCATTGGCTTGGACGAGCAAGACCTCAAAAAAGCACAAGTAGGCATTGCGAGCACCGGCTGGGAAGGCAATCCCTGCAACATGCACCTCAATGATTTGGCGAAAGCCATCAAAACAGAAGTCAACGCGCAGGACCTCATCGGTTTGATTTTCCATACCATAGGGGTTAGCGACGGCATGTCGATGGGCACTACGGGCATGCGTTTTTCCCTGCCCTCCCGTGACATTATTGCCGATAGCATAGAGACGGTGGCTTCGGCGCAGTGGTACGACGGCCTGATCACCATAGTCGGCTGTGACAAAAACATGCCCGGCGCGCTCATGGCGCTGGCCCGGCTGAACCGGCCCTCGCTCATCGTGTACGGCGGCACTATTGCCCCCGGCTGTTACAAAGGCAAAGACCTAGATATCGTCTCCGCCTTCGAAGCCTACGGGCAACGTATCGCCGGCAAGATTGAAGAAGAGGATTTCCGTGGCGTCATCCGTAATGCTTGCCCCGGCCCGGGTGCCTGCGGAGGTATGTACACGGCGAATACCATGGCCTCCGCCATAGAAGCGATGGGCATGAGCCTGCCGCACAACTCCTCTATCCCGGCAGCCAGCCCGGACAAGGAAGCCGAGTTTGCTAAAGCGGGGCACGCGATCCGGCAGTTGCTCGAGCAAGATATTAAACCCCGTGACATCCTCACCCGCGAGGCCCTGGAAAACGCCTTGACAGTCATCACCGCGCTCGGGGGCTCCACCAATGCGGTACTCCACCTGATTGCGATCGCGAAAGCCGCAGCAGTGCCCCTGACGATAGACGACTTTCAGCGTATCGGCGACCGCACGCCCTTTATTGCTGACCTCAAACCGAGCGGGAAGTACGTCATGCAAGATTTGTACGAAGTTGGGGGCGTACCCGCCGTTATGAAACAGCTCCTCGAAGGCGGCTACCTACACGGCGACTGCCTCACCGTAACCGGAAAGACACTGGCGGAGAACCTGGCGGAAGCTGACCCGCTGAAAGAAGGCCAGCAAGTCATCCGCCCGCTCGAGCAGCCGATTAAGCCGACTGGCCACATTCGTATCTTGTATGGCAACCTGGCAGAACAGGGTGCGGTAGCAAAGATCACCGGCAAAGAAGGCGAGCAGTTTACGGGCACCGCCCGGGTATTCGACAGTGAGGAAGCAGCCAACGCGGCCATCAGTGCCAAACAAATCAAGGCTGGAGACGTGGTGGTCATCCGCTACTGCGGCCCTAAAGGCGCACCCGGTATGCCAGAAATGCTGAAACCCACCTCCGCTATCATGGGCGAAGGGCTCGGGCAGGACGTGGCACTCATCACCGACGGGCGGTTTTCTGGTGGCACACATGGCTTCGTAGTTGGGCACATCACGCCCGAAGCCCAAGCGGGCGGCTTGATCGGCCTGTTGCAGGATGGGGACCGTATCACTATAGACGCGGTGGATAATCGTATTGAAGCCCACTTGGAAGAGGAAGAAATCAACAAGCGCCGCCAAGCTTGGGCCACGCCGCCCTTGCGTGCCCAAAGCGGCATTTTACGCAAATACGCACATACCGTCTCTTCAGCCAGTGAAGGCTGCGTGACGGACGAATATTAAAAACGGAATCGGCATGAAGACACAAGCTGCAACAGCAACGGCCATAGCAGACAAGCCCACGATCGAACTCAGTGGAGCAGGGGCTATACTCAATTGCCTGCTCGAAGAAGGCGTGGACACCATCTTCGGTTACCCCGGCGGGGCTATTATGCCCGTCTACGACAAGCTCTATCACTACCAAGACCGGCTGCGCCATATTTTGCCCCGGCACGAACAGGGGGCGATCCACGCGGCGGAAGGCTATGCCCGTGTTACCCGCCGTACCGGGGTCTGCATGGCTACTTCCGGGCCTGGTGCTACTAATTTAGTTACTGGCCTGGCCGACGCGCTTTTGGACTCCGTGCCGCTTGTTTGCATCACCGGGCAAGTCTATTACAAGCTGCTGGGCTCCGATGCTTTTCAGGAAACGGACGTCATCAACTGTACCATGCCGGTGACCAAGTGGAATTATCAGATTACCAAAGCGGAGGAAATCCCTGCCGTTTTTGCAAAAGCCTTCTACATTGCCAACAGTGGCAGGCCCGGCCCGGTAGTCATCGATATTACCAAGAACGCACAGATGGAATTGCTC
>JAAAOU010000124.1 GCA_009908745.1 Bacteroidota bacterium | reverse complement strand
TCTTACAGCTACCACCGGGTCTTGTGCTGGCTCCTCCTTTGGTGTCCTAGAGCCTTTGCCATTTGGCTTCGGCTCTTTCACTATTTGGCGCGGTGCAGGCAGGTCTTTGGGTTCGTTGTCCTTTGTCGAATTCACGTAAACCGTACCGGCTATCAAAATGGAGCGCTCGGTACGGGGGCAAATTTTATCGTCAATCTCCCGGCTTTGCAAAGTGTATACATCCACCTCCGTAGCTGTACCGTGTACTCTGGCTTCAAGGGTTCTCCTTTCTATATCCGCCAGGGGCCGGCCAGCCAGGTCGGTTAAGATTTTGCGGATCACGAAATCACCTGGCCCCAAGGCGACATAATCCACGTAGGGTTGTTCCTCTATAAACTGCAGCATAGCGCTCTTGTCCAGTACCCGGCCGAAGACGGGCGGGGTGGAATTATCGGCTAGCCACGGGCTGATGTAATGGGTAAGCGCCTCGGTAAGCTGTTGTTTGAAATACACTTCGTCTCCGGCATGGAAAGCCACTTTGACTTTCACATCTACTCTTTCGTACAGCGGGTTGACGACTTGCAAGCGCGCCTCTGCTTTTTCGCCGAAAGCGACGAAGAGGTTGGCACGTTGCGCGAGATGGGCTGCCATATCGTCCAGTTTGCCTTGGGTAAAACGGGGTTCAGCCAAGGCGTGGCCCGTACGGCCGTCGAGGCGGGGGATGACCGCCACGGAGACAAAGCCCGGTGCGCTTTCGGACGCCTTTTCCCAAGGATGGTAGCGGGTGTGGGGTATGCACTTGGCCCGCTGCACCTCATCGAAGGCTTGCAGCAACAAATGCTCGTAATCCCAGCGGCTGACTGCGCGGTCTTTGTGCCGCAGGCGCTCGCTGACGCGCCGTATGAAGTCATCGCCTGCCTGCTCCGGCAGCCGCCCACCGAAGGAAGGCAACGGCTGCGTTATTTTTTTGACAGCGATGTTGCCTTGTACCAAATTGGAGATCGTACCGGCGGGCAAGGAGGCTCCTAGGTGGCTCAGTTCATTGCCCTCATCGGCGAATTGGGCTAGTACGGCCTGGGCGTGAATGCCGGCAAGCGAGGGCAATGCCCGTACGTCGGTGGCAGGAGCATTCTCATCATTGGGTTTTGCTGCGGCCCGTATCCAGTAGAGTTCGGGATTGAGCATGGTGTTCTCCCGAACAGCGGTGGTGGGGATTTGAAACTGCATCAGGCCAGTACGCGTCAGGCCGTTGGTGGTGTCTTTCAGCACTTCGCCCGGCTGGAAAGGCAACCATCGGTTATCAGCAGACAGATAGGACCAGCATAGCTCCGGCGCTAAAGCTTCCGGAGCGGGTGCCGAGCCTTTAGCCACGGTAAAGAGCAGCGACAGGGTACCGCCGGGTGTCAAACCGGACAGGCCGATGTAAAGATGCCCTTCGGCATGAGTGGTAGCGGCTATCGCCTGCCCGTTATTCCCACAATCAACGACTTGACGGAAAGCAATGCTATCGGCCGGGGTGTAGGGGTATATCAGCGGTGTCCCTTTGTAGGCCGTATCTGCATTCTTGGATGCCAGGGGTACAGCCCGGTGCCCGTTGAAAGGCAGCAGGTGGTAGAACTGGTCGATGCCATCGTTAGCTGCTCCGGTGATGACCTGCGTGGAGGTATAGTCGAGACTGATGTTGTTGGTGGCGGGGGTGTAGGGGGGATTGGGGGGAAGGTAATCGGTTACATCTAAATCCCTATTGTAGTATTGTGCTAATTCCTTTATTATGTTGTTTTGAGTCTGTATCACACAATTGGCAGGAATGAAGAACCTATTTACATTCGCTGTTGCATGTAAGACCGGTCCGGAATTACTTTCCTCTGCCAGTTTCAGAGAAGATAAAGTCAACACTCTAGGGTAAGCTTCATGCCTGAAGTCGTCCTTTTCCAGTGTAAATCGTAGAAAGCCACGCTTCAGGGTAGGGCTGTACCGTTCGAAGTGCTGTGTGCGGATGTCCCGTTCTACGCTTAAGGCGTTGATCTTAACATCGAATTCCCCTTGCATGGTATCGTTCACTACCAACGGGCGGTAATCGATCTCGTTGTAGCGCATCCGTACCTCCATGTAGGAACGGTTGATAGTATTCGATTGATCATCGGGTGGGAAGGATA
Organism: Bacteroidota bacterium; assembly: GCA_009908745.1. Lineage (GTDB taxonomy): Bacteria > Bacteroidota > Bacteroidia > Chitinophagales > Saprospiraceae > Phaeodactylibacter. The sequence goes on along the minus strand of JAAAOU010000124.1, from coordinate 5,501 downwards.
ACACAACCGTTTTATAGCCCTCCCGTTGGAAGATCAAGGTGCGTATTCCATTTTGTGCTACTGAGCGTCGTCGCACTGCCCTTGCTCCGGAATCTGATGTTTCGATAATGGGAATATCCAACCGATAAAAACCACCAGCACCCGACTCCCCAATCTTAAACATATTGGGGCGATTTTCTTCTGAATCAACTTCTTCAACCGTCAGTGCTTCTGGGCTAATGCTTATAGCCGCTTTTGAAAGCGGCGCTTTATAGATGTCTTGCACTTCTCCTTCGATAACATAGAAAGCTGCCCGAGGAGTCATGGTGGCTTCCACTTCGTAATTTTCAAGCAGCACACCGGAGGAAACACTTTCGTAAGAAGGGTGGTAAAACCAGAGCCGATCTCCTTCTTCAACATTGATGCGGAATCCACCTCTGGCATCGGTGTAGACCGCTTCGTCATCCTTGCCTACGGGACTTACCTTCACATCTTCGAGTAGGTCGCCATCTGTAGAGCGGACTATGCCGTTGACTGTAGAGCTGAGAGGAATAGACTTTTTAATATTGCCTACAACTAGTTTAACGTTGTATCCGTCGCCAGGACCAATGGAGCCACTCTCTGCTTCTGTTATTTCAAAGATTCCTTCTTTTATTTTCCTAACTGCCTTTATATAGTAGCTACTAGTTGCAGGCGGGTAAAACTCTACTCTGCCATTTTCATCTGTTTTCAGTTCGTAATACAATGCATCGGAATCATCCAATCCCTGATAAGCCAATTCATTCATGATGGCAACCGTGGTATTATCGAGTGGATTACCCACCATATCCATGACATCTATGGACACTTTATTCCCTGTCGTGCCATTCATTTCAGCGTTCTTATAGACTTTCCCAGTGACCCGAGGAGATTTCGGATCTATCTCAAAATCCTCTGGTAGCAGCTCAACTTCAAGATCGGTAAAGCGCTCAATGGAACATTGAACAGTTTGGAACCCCTCCCTACTTATTTTCAATACGGAGTTTGGTGCAACATCCACTCCCTCCACCTCAAAGCTATCACCCTCACTTGTTATGGACCATCTACCGCTGCCACTTATAATCATTATGTCAAGGGTAGAAGGGTCTTCATAATCGATTTCCTTTGAATCCCTTAGCGTGATTATCCCTTTTACCGTTAAATTACCCTCCGGAGGCAGCTTCTGAATAGGTTTAGGATAGAACGTCACCTCTAATGCGCCGGTCAACTTATTTGTGGTCAGCGGGTCTGCCCCACCATCCTCGTAGGAAAAGGCTACTTCCTCGGGTTCGCCCACCATCTGAGGAATCACGAAGGAGCCATCCGCTCTAGTTTTAGTGGCTATGAGCAATGCATCACTTTCCCCCTTTACGGCCACCTCTACACCGCTCAGTGGCTGAGGGTCGGCAATTGCACCATTTGTTACCAATCCACTCAAAGCTTGGGCACCTGTTATTCGAAGCCCTGTATCATCATCTTGAACACTACCCTTAAGCGGCAAAACCGCAGAAAAAGTCAGAAACTTTCGAGGATTAGAAATGACTACTTTTCCTTGACCATCGACGTCAAAAGCTAACCCGCTTGGCCACTCCTTTCCTGGCAATTCGTATTCAAAGGCATTCTGCAAAGCGGTTGCTGTATTTCCATCCACTGTCATCATGCCCCCTTCTTGGTAGAGTGCTTCTCCGTAGATATTTCTAAAATACCCCTTAACGATTATATTTTCTGATATTGGCTGAAACCGCTGAAGAAGTGGGAAGAGGACAATCTCTAGATTAGCCGGCACTACCCCCTGCTTATCCACAACGCTCAGCTCCAAAGGCTCAAAATCCGGCTCTACATTGCCATCCTCTACTTTTTTCATGAGGAGTGTAAGTGTCACGCCCTCCCAAGAACCGGACTCGAGCGTGTATTCTCCATCTTCTAATTCTTCTAATTCAGGTTCTGAATTGCTATTTTCCATCTCAATCCCTCCCAACCCGTTAAGGTTGACATCACTGACTTTCATGCGGATCAGCCCACTACTTGAGCCATTGACCCCCGTTCTGACCACCTGATTAAGCAGTATTTGCTCCTCCTCCGCCCGATCGACGAACTCGATAAGCATTTGCGGATTCGGCGTCGGATAAAGGTTGGGATTCAAAAAACTATAGCCGGCGTAGTAAGCGGGAAACGACTCCGGCGGCGCAATCCACTTAAACCGCACCACCAGATCATCCAGCGCTTTCTGAAAGACCTCTGTGCTTCCGATGTAAAAGCGGTTGCCGATCTGCGGGGTCGGGCCGAAAGGATATACTTTCTGCGTACCGTCGAACACCCCTTGATCGCTCTGTATGATGAGGTTTTCCCGCATGCCTTTGACATCCACCGTTATAGTGGCCTCTTCCACCACGAGGGCTTGCAATTTGCCGTACACCTCTGCGGCGGTGAGGGGAGCGGACGGCTCGACCGGGCAGGGCTTTTTCAGCTCCGGGTTGATCACCAATTTGAGGATAGGCCAGCGGGTATCCATGCCGGCGGCGGCTGCTAGGTCTTCCCCCAGCCGATCGATAGGCGGGGCGTCGCGCTCCAGCTTGATATGAAGCTGCATTTGCTGGCCGCTGAAGGTTATATCAAATTTACCTCGGGCACTATCGGCATCAACCGAAGTGTCAGGCACTAAGCTTACCCACTCTTCGGCAGCACTCAGGTACACTTTAAAATAGTCGGCCCGTATATCAGCGACATCCGGCAAAGGCTGGCACAATTGCAGCACAACAGTAATATCCCGCTCCCCTTCCCGGAGGATAAGCTGCGGGCTGGCGATGGCAAAGCCAATCTCGGCGGTGGGCAGGTGTGGGTCATCGCCCATAGCGCGCCAGCTTTCGGCGGTTTCATTGGGGAGCGCTTCGCCCAATCGGTAGACTGTTTTGACATCGGGCTGAGCGTGTATGCCGCCGCAACGGCTGTCTATCCAGGTCGTTTTGATATCGGCTACTTGGGCCGCCCGCACGACCCAGTCCTTCGCCGTCCGGTAAATGAGGGGCCGCCCGTTGGCATCTTTGCCGCCGAGCAACGGGGTGCCTTTTTCCAGAACATGCTCGTTGAAGTCTTTGGCCAGCTCAAAAATGAGGTACACTTCGTCGGGAACGGCATCTTGAGCATTTATGCCAAGTATCTCTTGGTAATAATAATTCAGGTGCTTTGCCCCCAATTCGTTGAGGCTTTCCTGGGCATAGCGGAACAAGCGCAGGAAGACCAAAAACAAGGCGATATGCGGCTGTACGACGCGGTATTCTTCTGCCTGCGGCCGCTCCATGCGCGCCAATTCGGTGTCAAAACTCTTCTGGGCTTCCGTTTTCAGGATAAGCCAGGTATCGTAGAAGCTGGTAAAAATCGCTTCTAGGGCCTCCAGATTGAAATTGGGTTGGGCAGAGATCGCATCATAATCCACCCGGCCCCTGAGCCCCCACCGCCCATCTGCCAGTAGGAAAGCTTCGTACAACTGAGGGGCCAACTCATCGACCGCCCCCTTGTGGTAACTGATCAGGCGAGTCAGCGCCCCTTCCAGCTCTTCCCGGTCGGTTGCGTTTTCCCGGCGGATGCGGTGAAGCAGCAAGTCCTGCAAGGGGTGGTTGATGCGCTGCAGCTTTTGGTAGGATTGCTCCAGCTCGACAGCCATATTCCGCAGTTGTTCCAGCAGGGGCAGGTAAGGGCTGGGCGCTTCATCGCCCTTTTTACCTGCGGGCCTGCCCATTTTGAAGGCGTCTACCAGCCCCCGGTAATTATTCAGTTGGGCATCTGTGTCTTTGACGGAGAGTACCGCCAGATAAGTCAGTATTTCGACCTCCCAAAAGCCTTCCCAGTACGAGCCGGACGGTTGATTGGTAGCCCCGTCGTAAAAATGGAGGGTTTTGGCAAACTTGTGGGCTTCAACGATGAGGTCTTGTATGGACCGCTCGTCAATCTGAAAGGTCTCGGGCATCAAGGCTTGGATGAGCCTGCCGATTTGGGACGTGCCCAGGTTGTCAAGGGGATGGCAATGTTGCGTTTGGCTCATATGCTAGGTTGAATAGAAGCTTCGCGTTTGTAGAAATCGTATACGTAATTGTAGCGGCTGTTGGTACTGCGGACAACAAGATCGAGTTCTATAAGCACGCGCCCTTCCTGTATGGCGGAGGGGTCTGTGACGATATTGATGTCGCGCAGTAACACCCTAGGTTCGTAAAAGAGGATAGCGTTGGCGATCAGATCATTCACATAGGCAATCAGGCTGTCGCTCAATGATTCAAACTGCAGGTCCTGCAGGCCGCAACCGTAGTCGGGCCGCATGACGCGCTCGCCGGGCCGGGTATTGAGCAGTATGGTGAGGCTCTGCTCAATATCTTCTACTTCCGAGGCCATATTGGCTGTAAAGGAAGGCAGGTCAAAAGAGACTGGAAACGCCCAACCAGTACCGAGAAAAGATTGGTCTTCTTGCATGGCTTCAAAATGTAATTATCCAATTTGCACATCGGGTGCCCCGCCCGTTATGGAGCCGCCGTGGGTGGTGGTATCGCCCATCCTCACTGCGGGTTTGCCGCCGATGAAAACCGTTTGCGAACCGAGAGGCATATTATCTGGCGGTCCGGCGCAAGTACAGCTGCCTCCCACTACGGCGGCCGGCATGCCGCCAATGGTGACGGTCGGTTCACCGGGTGGAAGAATAGGGCCGCCGGTATGAGGGCTGCCGTTGGGATTGACAAGCGGGCAAACGTGCATGTCGCCTACACGGGCTGCTGATGGCATAGTATTTTAGTTGATACGTACAAAGGTGCCTTTGAGCACCAAGTCGGCGTTGGCTTTGAGCTCCCCCTGCGCGCCGGCTTCTGCTTTCAGGTTGGCCTGGGCTTTTTGGGAGATGTTGGCCCCTTCGATTTTGATGTCGCCAGTAGCCTTAAAGCTGATGTCTTTGGGGGACTGCAACTTGATGCCGTCCTGGTCCATAGTGATTTTATTGTCGTGTTGGTCTTCGAGCCGGATTAGGTCAGCATCCTCGTCTATGGTGACTTTCTTACCGCCGGGGGTCTCGATGACGGTGCTGATCTTATCATCGTCAAAAATCATTTTCATGCCACTGCGGGTCACCCAGCCTTTTTGGTGGTTGTCGTCGCTGGCAGAGATAGGCGCTTGATTTTGGCTGCTGTGCAGAGCACCAAGCACAATACCTTGCCGAGGGTCATCATTGAGAAAGCCCACCACTACTTCATCGCCTATTTCAGGCCGCCAGACGGCTCCGCGGTTAGCGCCGGCACCCTGGGCGGCCAGGCGGGTCCAGACGCCATCACCCTGGCCTTCTACCATGGGCAGGCGGACTTGAATGCGGAATTCCGGGTCGGCGGGGCTGTTCGCCAGGCGGGTGACGATACCGATTTGCAAGCCGTGGACAGCGGGCAGCAAACTAGCCGCCGGCTCGTCCGTCACGTCCTTGAATGCTTCTGCAAACCAGTGCTGCGGCAGGCCAAACTGGGCGTGGGTATACCAAA
>JAAAOU010000002.1 GCA_009908745.1 Bacteroidota bacterium | reverse complement strand
AAGATATACAGCAAACCTTCACCGCCACTACGGACGGGCAAACGGCTTACACGGACGAGCAGCCTATCGATGCGCTGGAAGTGGACTCGCTGTTTGAGAATCAATTGTTTCCCAATCTGCTGCCCGCCGAGGCGCTGCAAGCTACCGGGCAATACCGGGCGGCCTATGGGCTCGCTGGCCAGGGGGCTACACAGCGGCCGGAAGATGACCAAGCGCACTGGCCCTTTGCGGTATCCGATACGCTGTTTGCCAAAGAGTTTGGCTTTACCCGGGATGTTGCGCCGATCAGTGCTGGCAATTGCTTTTATGTGCCGAATGGGGAAGGCTGGTACGCCCGCACGCTGTCCTTTGCGGTGGGCAATGCCGATCAACTCAGCGATGCCGACCGCTTTGTCAACACTTTCCTCTACGAATGGGCAGGCGACCTGAATGGCAACGGCAAGGCGGATGGAGAAGAACTGGAAGAAAGGGCATTTAATTTTTACAAATTCGAAGGGGACGAGGGCGTACAGCAAATCACCGTGCCCGTTTCGAGCAATGGCGTGGGCATAGCCCTGAAAGACAGCACTTATTACCTGGCGATGGTGAGCTACGGTGCTATACAACAGCCGCCCCTGTTCATGCTGGTGAGCGACACGATCGACTACCAGGCGACTTATTTTGCACACGAGCAGGCAGGCTTGCCTAAGCGTTACGGCGGCATGCTGCAAGTTGGGGGCGAGGGGGAGCTCAGCTTTGAAACGGTAGGTTTCGGTTTGAATATCGTGCCCACGGTCCGGCTGTCGATTGGGGAATCGCCTGTGCTCAGCAGCCAAGAGCGCCTGTTGCCGGCCAGCAGCCTGCAGGTCTCTCCTAATCCGGCCAGGGCAGAAGTACAAACGGCTATCGACTTACCTGCGGATAGCAAGCCGGCTCAGCTGCGCTTGTTCCGCCCCAACGGGCAACTCCTCCGAAGCTGGCCCTTGGGCGAACTGCAGCGCACACAGGCGTTTTCGGTGGCTACTTTGCCGGCTGGGTTGTATGTGCTGGAACTGCGTACGGCGGCGGGCAGGCGGTCGGTGAAACTGGTGGTGGAGGATTGAGGGTTGCGTTCGTATGCGTATAGTCTGGAGATTGCATACATCTTGTCCTTTTTTATGAGTTGGTAGGCTTAGGACGTTGGAGGTGGAGGCTAAGGTTGAGGTCAAGGTCGAGGTCGAGGTTGAGGCTAAGGTCGAGGTTGAGGTCGAGGTTGAGATTGAGGGCAAAGCTGACGTGTGCGCCGGGAGGGAACAGCGAGCTGTTCTTGGCGAATTGTCTGCTTTGGGGGGTACTTGCTTTTCTAGTACGTAATGGGCTGGTAGCTAAACCGGAAGACTACCGATATAGCTGTGCTTTCAATTACCCGAACGCAACGCTCGTCGTCGCTTGTATACTGACGCTCCGGTACAGCATCCGAGAGCTACGACGCCCTATAAACCGAATTAGAACTCTCAAGCCTCAGTCCGTACGAAGACTATGGCGCGGGCACAGCTGAGACTGAGCTGCTCAATAAGATTACCGCAGCGCAGCTGCTAGCATTTTCACATTGACCTGATAGCTAAAGCCCCGTACGGGTTGCAGCGTTGCTTTTTTATGCGGGTGCGGGGGCTTATTCTTGCGTACTTCGCGCAGCGGGGGTTATTTAATTTTTTTGTTCCGCTCAGCGGAAGCGCCTAAAAGTATAGCCGCTATAGTCAATTTCATTTTCTAAAATATTGCCTTCCTTCTGAATGATCCATTTAGAGTAAAGTGGATCTATATAATATGATCCAACAAACCCCTTTTTGTTGGAAAAAAACACGAATGCATCCAGTCTTCTCCCTTCGGAGAAGTCAGTAAAAACAATATTTTGAAATTTTAATACAAAAAAAGTTTCAGGCTTAGACTTTATTTTATTTATCAATTTAACACTTACTTGAGTGGTAATTTTCTCATCGCCTTTCCCTTCAGACCAATTAGAGTGTCTAATTGATACTCCCCTTTCTTTGCCTATAGAATCATCAAACCTGAGTAAAACATCCATATCAGTTACATCCCCATCCATGTTTACTACTAATTCCTTATTGTCAATTTTGACGACCCAAGAAGAATCGATTTCAAAATAACTTGAACCGAGATAGAATAAGCAAGATTTATTGGTAAGGCTTTTCAAGTGAAGAAACAATCTTGAGGAAGCACTATCTGCATTTGCTAAGATTTCACATCGGGGATTTTGCAAAAAATTGCAGCCACCAAATAATAGAAAGAATATTAAAATGTAAAAAGAGCAATTAGTTCTATTCCTCATTTCCCATAATTTTATCTATTTCATCCATTTGTCTCTTTGCCTCGGTGTTTCTGTATTTTGGATCATTTTTTATATCTTCATCATTAGGAGAATACTGACCTGCCTCTCCATTGAAGTCTAAATGTTCCTGTGAAAATGACTTATCTATGCCAAGTAAGCGATTAATTCCGTGCGCTACTTCTTCGTGGTTAATGTTCAATGTAGATGAACGAATAGACATATCCTTACAGTCGTCATCGCAAAAAGTAGAAACGATTAGTATTTCCCGACCTCCTTCAAAGTAACTTTCATACTCTTCCCAGTTGTTTCTAGTAGCCTCTTTTAAACCTGTACTTTTTTTCCTTGCGTTTGTAAATTCATCAAAAGACTTAAAAGGTCCGGAAGTCTGACCATCATACAATCGTTTAATCACAGCATAAACAACATCAATTTTATCTTGGCTCTTCAGTGCTTTCATAAATGCTTCACCTCCTGATGTCTGCAAGTTAATTGCCCTAGCAGATTGAAAAGTACTATTCGATAGTGCATTTTTATCATACCTTACGGCTTGCAATCCCCATAAATCAATATTAGCCACTGGCTCATTCTCCGCATAATTATAAGTATTCACCCAGGCAAACTGATCCGCAATCGGATTATCTGGTCGGTATCGGCGAGATGCAGGTCTTCGATAAAAGCCTCCTGCGTAGGGTGGAAGAGCTGGCTAGCCTGCCTGAGCAGGACCGGCAGGGGATTCTTTTTGCCCTCGATGGGCTACTGAGGGATGCGAAGGCCAGGATGGCTTACCAATGAAAAAGCCCCGCTAATGGCGAGGCTTTAATTTCATTTCAATTTGTAATCGTAATTCTTAAAATCTACTCCCATATCCTCTAACTTCTGTATGAGTTGCCAAAGTTCTTCATTAGCTTCCTCTATGCCTTCATTTTCTTGTTTCAACCTTTCAATTTCCGCTGTATCCCCCATTAACCTGGCTTTTGTAAACTTATTAACTATGTAATCTTGTATAAAATATTTCACTTTTTCATTCTTAGGCTTTCTATTCACTACACTCATTGGCTGATGTACGTTTACACCTAATGAATCAAGGTAGTAATTGATAACATCTATCTTACCTCTTCGTACAGCAACAGAAAAACCCGTAGCTTGATTTTCCGCTAACATTTTATTTGGATTAGCCCCGTGTGCAATCAGTAATTTTACTGCTTCTACATTCAACTTCGAGGCTTCTATTAGCGGACTTGTAGCCCTAATATGATATCCTTTCTCATTCGTAAAATCTTCTTCAACCGCATAGTTGGGGTCAGCTCCATATCTCAGTAACTCTTCAACATATCGGTTGTCCGTCTTCCACTCAAACTGGCTACCAAAGGGCCTAATCGCATTTATCAAAATACTATAATTAGTGTTTGGATTGATATAATTAGGGTTCGCCCCTAAATGTAACAGCTTCTCAAAAGACTTATACCTTTCAATATCTATACTCAACTCCAATACATTAGACCCATTGACAGGATTTGCAAACTCCAGCAGTGTAGAGTCTTCTTTTACTAATTTCTCTATCTCGCTCAAATCTTCTTCTGCTACCGCTACTGCCAATTCGTAAGCTTTTGTGCCTTTAAAAGCATCCAAATAACTACTGTCCTGCGCGCAACTCGACAGACTCAATGAGAGTAAATAAAATATTATCAATTGACGGGCTTTCATCCTTTGGTTTATTTTAATTACCTGTATTGTACTCAAATGTCCTGATATTCGGGTCGCTCATGATTTCCTGATATATATTAAACGCTGCCTGAACATTATGCATCATATGCTTATCAACAGCATTTTTCCCAATGCTAGGAAGAAATATTTTATGGTTGCCCTCAGCTCTCAAACCAACATTTCTTTGAAACTTGTCTAATGGCTCTCCTGACACTATGTAGGCTGTGATATCTGCGACATTCCCACTCAAACCTAAATTTTTCTTTGTCGCACCTGATAGACCCGCAGCATTAAAGGTAACTGCTTTCCCTTCAGTCGCTAAAGCATTGGCACTTGCTAAGCCACCTCCCAATGAATGCCCAGTAAAAGAAACGCCGGTATATTCTTCAGATAAACCTTCAGCAATAGAAACAGATTCACTATACTGTTTTGATGTTCCAAACGCTTGCTTCACATCTGCAATACCGTCCTTACCCAAGTCTTGAGTGCCCGCAGTTGCATAAATATATTCCCCTTCAAAACCTGAATCTGCCGTTCCTTTGTAAAGAGCTCCCTGTAGCCCAGAATCATTGTTTGTCACACTGACTACTTCCCAACCATTGTTTGTTACACTTCCTACGCTTGCTCCATAGACGTGGTTCGCCAATGGCACATATACTTCGTCAGGACAATCAGGACATCTACCATCGGGATCTGTGTAGAGAATCGGATTGTTATAGGTATAGTGATATGTAGACCAACTTACAAGGTTCGGATGGTCTGCCAACGGGTCGACCCCCGTAAACCGCCCTATAGCCGCATCATACCACCTGAAGCCATACTCATAAAAGCCCGTAGCCGATTCCAGCTCTTAGTATTCTCTTTCCTCGATCACTTCCTTTTGTGTCCTGGATTAGATATAGGACCTACAGACAAAGTGTAATCCGATGATTTACCTATTATCTTTTTCTCGATATTGTCCTGCAAAAGAAGCTGCCCCTTTCCCACCATGTTTGCAAGTTCGATATGATAGCAATCGTCATTATAGTAGTTTTCGCCTTTTGGAAAGTATTGGTACAAGTCCTCACTTCTGACAAACAGATAAGCACGATAGAACCCATTAATTTCTTTAATCTTTTCCACCTTGTGTAATGGAATGTCCTTCTCTCGTAAAACATTAGTTGACAAATAGAAATCCTTTGAGCTAAGAATGCTCGAATCTTTTGATTCTAATACTATTCGGATAGCTTTTGTATCAAAATTCTTCTTGCCGAAATCAGTCCAATGGACACAGATAGCATTGGATTCTACCCAATAAACCTTGCTATCTGATGCTTGCTGCAAACAAGAATCCATCAATATCACAAACAGCAACAATGTTATTACCTTTTCTGTCATTTTATACCTCCGTCTGTTTTGATATTCTGCTGTTGATAAGGTGTCAACTTATTAAATGTTTCTTTATGTCTAAATTGAAGCTTGTAAGCTTCCTCATGAGCTGGAAATGCTTCTGGTATATTCATTAAACCATGCCCTTTATACTCATGAATCCCTAAAACACTTTGAATATACTCTACTGAGCCCATTTGACTTTTGCCTCCAAGCAGCCTTGTGGTCACATTGATAGAGCCATCAGGGGTAGTCATTGTTCCAGCCTCAGCACTAAGTGGTATATTTTTCCAATTGCCAAATGAATCTCCATTTGATTGCCCCATAAAACCATCGTCATCTATCGGAGTATCGACTACGTTTATTATGCCTCCTTCAAGCCTATTAAAGTTCACACCTTTTAACTTCTTAGTAACATGAGTAAGTATATTTGATGCTGCCTCTGCACTTAAGCTAGTTTCGCTTAAACGTGTAGGTTCACCAACATCTACAGTGTAGAAACCTTCTCTATTTAACAATTGATCACTAGTCATTCTAGTGAAATCTTGAACCCCATCATAAACGATTACCTCCCCAGTAAAACCTTCAGTTGTGTTGCCCCGGTATTTTCCATCTGAGCCATAAACAGGGTTATCTAAAGCTCCTGTCGGGTCTATCCTCAAGATCGGGTTGTTCTGCACGTAGTTGTACGGCGTCATCCAGCTTCTTTCTTCAGCCAACGGATCGACAGCCAACCACCGCCCTATCGCCGGGTCATACCACCGCGCCCCATACTCATAAAAGCCCGTAGCCGATTCCAGTTCTTTGCCGTTGTAGCGGTAGCGGTTGTTGCTTTGGCCGCCGTTTTGGTGGCTGCCGGATTGCTCTAAGCCCCTTAATACTGCTCAAGCCGGAACCGCCCGCACTCAAACCGCATACTGTCCGGCGCATGAGTGACAAACGAGTTCACGCTGCGGTCTGTAAAGCGTAGCTTGAAACGCCCCTCTAGCAAGGTAGTGTCCTCGTTGAAGTAGTCAATGAGGAGGTAGTCCTCGTAGGTGGGAGGGGCATTCTTCGTAAAATCAAACCCTCCAGCTATGGAGTGACCTTCACTGTAAGAGTACCACGCTTTACCGATATTAGGCCGTGAATCATCTACATTACCTCTTGCTAGCCAAATTGTGTCTTCTAAATTGACATCACGGGAAAGGTCAAATATTATATTCTCTGATATCCCGTTGACAACGAAGCCCATCTGTAACAAATAGCCGTCTGTGAGAATCCGGTCAAATATCGCTGCCTCTGCAAACCAGCATTCTCCATTCATCAAGCCTGCTCCGTAGAAATCTGTCGGAATGGGACAACTTACCGTGTCGCAGTTGATACCAGAGACAGCCGTTTCAGGCTTGCCACTGTCTTCTTCCCGGCAGCTTCCCAGTAAGCTTATGGCTGTAAAAATTATAAGTATTAGAAAATGCTGTTTCATTATCTTGAAATGATTATGTTGGAACGAAAATGATTCATGCCGTTCTGAATCTCCAATACATAGAAGCCTGAAGGCACCTTAACCACATTGCACTGCATAGACTGACCAGGAATCTTACTTTCTAGCTCATATCGCTTGCTGTCAACACCGACTAAACGGATATTTAGCCCCATACCCACATCCAAAGGATATGGAAAGCGAATATCAAGGCTCTCACTAGCCGGGTTCGGAAACACAAGTACGTTTCCCTCATCGTTATTGCTCGAATGCGACAACGCAATATCAAGCTGCTCTTCTGCTGATAATTGCTGGGGGAAACCAGCTGTATTTGCTGACTCAAGGTAATAAGCACTCCAGTTTTTAAGTTCCATAATTTGAGACATGGTATCCAAACCCTCCGAGCACACGGCTGTAAGGCGAATGTACCCGACCGGCATGTAGGGATGAACATCCTCCCCATCTAGAATGAAATCCTTTTCAAAAGATAAATGTTGAAATGTATTTTGGTAATCCCAACTGATTTCCCAGTGGTAATATACGTCACCATTGAGGCAACCCTGATAATAGGAGTCGTATTCATAGTAGTTGTCTTCATCTTGATGCACATTGACTGGCCCACTGATGAAAACATGGAATGGGGAAATCGAACTACCTTCTAATTGCTCACCAAATTGACTAATCGTACAAGCGGTCAAGCTGATCATAAGTGCATTATTGTAATCAGCCCCCCCGGTAATGAAACCTTGGAAACTACCTGAAATATCTGGGTTTGAAAATCTAAAAACTCTACTGCCTGTATTGGAAGAATACATGATTGTTTCTTTATGAACGTTGCAACCAAAG
>JAAAOU010000299.1 GCA_009908745.1 Bacteroidota bacterium | reverse complement strand
TCACGACATCGTGTGTGTGTTCCGCCATGCCGAGTTGTACCTGCGAAGGGTGGCCACCGTACTTGATGGCGTTGTCCAGAAGGTTTTGCAAGGCATTCGTGAGATGCTCAGGGTCGGCTTGTATGTGTACAGGGTCAGCAGGCGGCTCAAAACGCAGCGTCCCGTTCGTATCGGAAAACCGTTGTCGGAAAGCCCGAACCAGCTCATACAGCAATGCGGCCAAGTCTACCCTTTGGAGCTGCAACTGGTAGTCGGGCTGCTCCAGGCTAGCCAGCTCCAAGATTTGCTCTACCTGCCCTTTCAGTTGGCCCGTCTCCGCTTCTATGCGGTCGAGGTAGCCCGTGGCCGCTTCCGTTTGCCCCGTCTGCAAGCGTTGACGCAGCAGCTTGCTGAGCAGGCTGATGGAAAAAACGGGGGTTTTCATCTCGTGGGTCAAGTGGTTGATAAAATCGTTTTTGGTCTGGCTCAGCTTTTGCTCCCGCCGTATGCCCCGCCAAAGCAGGGCAACCCCAAACGCCAGCAGCAGGAAGAACACCAAAGCGGGCACCCAAAGCACCCAAAGCCGGCGGGCCCAAAACGGTATCGACAAGCCACCAAGTTTCAGCTGCAGATAGAGCTGGCAATCGCAGGCTTCCTGTATATTGCCGCGTATTTCACGGGTGTAAACCCGGGCTGCCGCATCAGCTGGCAAACCAGGCGGTATACTGGGCATCAAGGAAGTCGCCACTTTGCCAGTCCGTACTTCCAGGTGGTAGGGCAAGTGTACACCGTTGCGCTCCAACAGCCCCACGGCCAAGCTGTCCAGTTGTGCCCAAACCGCCTGCTGCAGGGTATCCGGTGGTTGTTCGCCGCGCAGGTGATAGCGCTGTAGCGAGAGCAGACCAAAGCGCATGACCCGGTCCTGACGGGCGTGGCGGTCAATTTGCCACAGTGCCCGCTCCACCTGCCGGTCGAACTCCGTTTGCTCCAAGCCGGCCGCGGCTTGCAACCACTGCCATTGCAGTATGCCCAAACCAAGGAGGGCTACCAAAGTGAAAATCGCTGCCCAATAGAGTCGCATACCTCCAAATTAAGCTTTTTGCTGCTTCTTTGCTTATCCTGCCCAGCCATTTAACCTTCCGTTTGCACTTTGATAGATTTTCCTATTTTCTCCCTATGTTTGCAAACGTATACACCGCATCATCCAATACCGCATCATGAGAAACCGAGTTGTCATTGAGAATGTCCGCCCCGAAGTCAATGGAGGCGCCTTTTTCATCAAAAGAATACCCGGGGAGACTGTGGCCGTATCCGCTGATATTTTCGGCGACGGCCATGACCACATAAGGGCGTCTCTGCTTTTCCGGCACGAAAGCCAGAAGCGCTGGACGGAGGTCTTTATGCAGGAAGCCGTCAACGATGAATGGACCGCCCGCTTCCGCGTTACCGAAAAGGGGATGTACCACTACAAGTTCGTCGGCTGGGTAGACCACTTGCTACACTGGTACGATGGGTTTCTCAAAAAACAGGAAGCTGGGCAAGACATGAGCGTGGAGCTGCAAATCGGCGCGCAACTCTTGCAGCAAACCGCCGAAAACTACCCCAAGGCCAAAGCGGAAGACCTGAAAGCGCTAGCCGCCACTCTGGCCGACGCGTCAAAAGCCGAAGAAGCGGTGCAGCAAGTGCTTAGCCCCGGCTTTAAACAGGTGGTGGAGTCTACCCCCATGAAGCAGTTCGAGACGGTGTACGACCAAAGCCTTCGCGTACGCGTGGGCTGGGAGAAAGAGCTGTTCAGTACTTGGTACGAAGTGTTCCCACGCTCCACCTCGCAGCAGCCTGGCAAGCATGGTACCTTCAAAGATGTGGAAGCCCTGCTGCCCCGGGTGGAAGAAATGGGTTTCGACGTGCTTTACCTGCCCCCTATCCACCCCATTGGCAAGGTCAACCGGAAGGGTAAAAACAACTCGACCAACGCGCAGGAAGGCGAGCCGGGTTCGCCTTGGGCCATAGGCAGCGACGAAGGCGGGCATAAGGCTATACACCCCAAGCTGGGCACCCTCGAAGACTATAAGCAGTTGATCGAAAAAGCGAACGAACGCGGCATCGATATCGCCTTTGACCTAGCCTTTCAGTGCGCCCCCGACCACCCCTACATCAAAGAACATCCCGAGTGGTTCCTTTGGCGGCCGGATGGCACCATCGCCTACGCGGAAAACCCGCCTAAAAAGTACCAGGACATCGTACCGATCAACTTTGAGACGGAGGACTGGAAGAACTTGTGGGACGAACTCAAGAGTGTCATCCTGTACTGGTGCGAGCAGGGCGTGCGTATTTTCCGCGTCGACAACCCGCACACCAAGCCCTTCCGCTTCTGGGAGTGGGCCATTGCCGAAGTGCAAAAGGACTACCCGGACACGATATTTTTGTCCGAAGCCTTCACCCGCCCTAAAGTGATGGCAGCATTGGCAAAAGTGGGCTTCAACCAGTCCTATACTTACTTCACTTGGCGCAATACCCGCCGCGAGCTGGAGGAATACTTGACGGAGCTTACGCAAACGGAACTGCGCGACTATTTCCGCCCCAATTTCTGGCCCAACACGCCGGACATCCTAGCCTACGAGCTGATGAATGCCGGCCCGAATGCTTTCGCCAAACGGTATTTGCTAGCGGCCACGCTTTCTTCCAACTACGGCATGTACGGCCCGGCCTTCGAATTCATGGAGAATACGCCCAATACGAATGGCAAAGAGGAGTATTTCAACTCCGAGAAGTACGAAACCCGCCACTACGATTGGGAGCACCGCAACCGCCTGACGGAACTGATCACCAAAGTCAACCATATCCGCAAAGCGCACCCGGCGTTGCAAAGCACTTGGAATATCCACTTTACCCGCACGGACAACGAGCAGCTAATGAGCTATATCAAGCTCACCGAGGATAAGAAGGATGTGATTTGGTGTGTCGTCAATTTTGATGTGCACCACCGGCAGAGTGGCTTCGTCGAAGTGCCTAAGGCACTGCTGGGTATAGAGGGCAACGTCCACCTCAAAGTGACAGACCTGCTGACCGATGATACCTACCACTGGTTTAATGAGTGGAACTATGTGGAAATTAACCCAGCTATTTTTCCGGGTCATGTCTTCCGGGTAGAGTATAGCTAACTGAGCAGTACAAACATGAATAGCGGGGCCACACACAGGGTTTGGAGAATCGCAGCTTTCCTTGTATCGTTTTTTTGGTGCAGCTTGATGCTGCCGGGCTGTAGCGGGCCGAACTCCGGGTACACCCCTCCACCGGAGCTGCGCAAAAAAGTCGCCTTCAGTTTTTCGGGGGTAGATGGGAATGGCCTTGCGGGTTCCGCAGCGGGCAAAGTGCCGTTGTACTATGAGTTTTGCATTCCCAATGCAGATTCCTGCCGGGCTCAAGTACAACAAATCGATACGACCCTGCAACTACAAGGGGGCAGCCCCGGGCGGATTGGCTGTAAGCCGGGGGCGCAAATTCTATGCATAGGCAATACCTATCAAGCGGACTACCGCCGCGTGGTGTACCAACTGGCAGCCTTGCCTTATGTCGACCGCATCGAGCGGACGTATTTTGAATGACGTTTTTAGACAAAACGTTCCATGTGGTAAGCGACCAGCGTATGCAGCGTAGCCAGCGCCAAGGCAGTAGCCTCTTTACGCTCGTAATCTTTATCCATAAAGTAGTCTTCCAAGCGTACTTGCGTTTGCAGGTACATTGCTTTAAAAGCTTCGGCCAGGCGGCCGTGCAGTGGGTCTTGCGCCGACCAGGTATTCAAGCCAGTCATCAGGTTTTTATCCCAGTTCTCCACGGCTTTGCGCTCTTGGCTGTTGAGCGGCTGCGGCGCCATGTACAAGCGGGAGCGCTCAGTAGCTGCTTGGGACAACCGCTTTTGGTCAAACCGGTCTTTGCTGTTGATGCTGGCAGCAAGGGTCACCAACAACCGGACCTCCGGCCAGCTCTCAAACTGGCCACAGCCTTGTAGGTTCAATTCATCACCCACCATGGCTGCCATGATTTCGTAGGCTTTTGCGGTTTCTTGCGGATGACGGTACATCAGCCAGCAGGGAGCGGCTTCCTCGGTAGCGGGCGCCGCATGGATGTAGTGCAGGTGCAGAATAAGCTGCCCCAAATCGCGGTAAGCGTAGGTAGAAGTAGGGTCGAACGGCAGCCCTTCCATCGGCTTGCCCTTGAAAGCGCCATTGACAGCCGTATTCATCAACTGGTTGACTTCCTCTCCGGGTCCAAAGTTGCGGAATAACTGATAGGCCTGGTAGGCTTTGGCCAGCGGGTCGTTGCGGTAGCGGTCTAGCTCGGTAGCTTGGGCAGGGTCGTCCAAGTTGTTGATTACTTTTTGCAAACCTGTATTGCTTCCCTCTGTACCGGGTATGGGCTGGTTTTCTGCTAGTACTTGGTACCGCTGTAGGGTGCGGTTTTGGGCTACATATTCTTCGTACCCCTTAGTCGTGCCAGGGCCATAGTAGCCATCTAGAGACCCTGTGTAAGTCTTAGCTGCTTTGAGTATTTTTTGCAGTTCGAGGACGGAGCCCCGCTTTACGCTGCCGTCAATAGCAGGCATGATGTCAGCCGCACTTGCACTGCCAGTAGCAGCGGGGCGTACATCGCCATCGTAGTAGTCATAGCCCTTGGGGATATTCGGCGTACCGATGGGCTCAGGTTCGGTAGGGGCATTCGGGCTGCGGGGGGTTAATACTTCGTAGGCATCGTCTGGCGTGCTGTAATCGCTGCTCGGGTCACGGGGTAGGTCCTGGCCGGAGGATATGCGCTCGCCAGCTTGGTTATAGCTGCTCGGGCGGGCACCGCTTTCGTCCATACCCAGTGGTATCAGCGGTTTTTTGACGCCGGTCTCAAACGCTCCGAGGGGTATTAACATTCCTTCATTCACCGTTTTCACAAAAGCGTCGCTGTAGCCCAATTGCCGGACCCGGCCCAAGTCAGCCTTGGCAGCTTCCGCGCTGGTATAAGGGCCCGTCACAATTTTGATCAGCTCATTGCTGAGTATGCCGTACAAAGGCCCTGCCTTCATCAGCTGTTCCCACTCGATGGACGAAGCAATTTCCCGGGTAGCGGTTTGGATGACGGTAACCGGCCGGCCAGCATTGACGGGCCGCTCCTTGATGAAGGCATTCGGGTAACCACTTTGCTGGACTTCTGCCATTAGCTGCTCGGCCTGCGAGCGTGAGTCGTAACCGCCCACAAATACTTCTACTAGATTGTCGCCGAGCTCATTGGCATACACGAAATCTACGGCACGCAAGGCATCAAAGTCGGCCGGTTTGGCATCTATGAAAGTGCCCGCCTGTACGGTATACCGGGTTTCGTTTTGGGCTTCAAGGGCAAATGGGAGGATCAACAAAAGGAATAAGGGCTGCCAAAGCTTCATCATCGGAGTGCTGTTTTTGGTTTAGTGCTGACGAAAAAATCAAATCATTTTTTATCAGCAATAAGCAATGCTAAAACAACTGATTATGGTCTTTCAAATGCTGACGTTACTGACACCATGGCCGGCACGGGACAGCAACTTGTTGTTGAGCATTACTTAGCCAGGTTGATTACATGCTTTATCTGTTATCACCTGCATAACGTTTGAGTGTTGCGAAAAATTCTCTGATCCCCCTTAGAAGGGCATCTATCCGCGCAATTTGCGGATTTTTTCGCTTTTTTGCTAATACAGTACGCATTAAACCTTTGGCATTAACGAACTTTTAGCGGCGTACAAGCCCCATGATCAAGGAGATCACAAGCAGTACTAAAAAGATATAGAATATGATTTTTGCGATGGCGGCGGCCCCGGATGCAATCCCGCCGAATCCGAAGATCGCCGCGATTAGAGCAATGACAAGGAAGATCAATGCGTACCGTAACATAGGCTGTGGTTGTTTTCATTTCTATTTTGGGTAATTATCGAAAGGTAACAGTTGGGAACTGCTATCTTTCGCTGCCTCTGAAACATGAGGCTTCTCCGCATGTTCGTTTGCTAACAACTAGTCTGTTGCCGGGAGGGCAAAGCAGGGCAGCCGGGCAGCATTCATTCATTGGTTTAACCACTGACGAGTTATTATGAAGTACCGTTCTGTAGCCAACATACAAGCCAGCGAGCTTATAGAAATGGGGAGCACCGCTGTAAAGCAGCCGCTACCTACTGTGAAAGTAGAGCAGATTGACCCTTTTCTGTTGCTGCACCACTTTGGGCCTTACGCGGTGGAGCCTGGCCATGATCCTTTGGACGTAGGCCCACACCCCCATAGAGGGTTCGAACCGGTCACTTTTTTATACCAAGGCGGCATCCGGCACAAAGACAGTCGGGGAAACGAGGGTTTACTAGAGCCAGGTGACGTGCAGTGGATGACCGCTGGCAGAGGCATCATCCACAGCGAGCGGGCTAGCCGGGCATTTAGGGAGCAAGGTGGCACGATGGAAGGCATCCAACTCTGGGTCAACCTCCCAAAAGCTAAAAAGATGATCCAGCCTGCCTATCAGGACATCAAGGCCGCCCAAATACCGGTAGTAAACTTAGACCAGCAAAAAGTGCGGGTCAAAGTCGTAGCGGGCACCTTTGACAGCCAAAGCGGGCCAGCGCGTACACACACGCCCATACAAGCCCTACAGCTAAGTCTCCTGCAAGGCGGTTTCGCCGAGTTGCCTATCCCCCCGGGCCACAATGCATTCCTCTACACCCTGCGCGGTGAAGTACAGCTCAACGAAAACTGGAGTTACGGCAAAGAGACCTTGCTTGAGTTCCGCCAAGACGGAGAAGGTATTAGCCTGCGGGCAGTTGAAAACAGCGAGGCCCTACTGCTGAGCGGAATGCCCATAGGCGAGCCCGTTGCCCAGTGGGGGCCGTATGTGATGAACACCCAGACGGAAATTATGCAGGCTATGCGGGATTATCAAATGGGCAAAATGGGGGTATATACCGAATATTAACCGCATGTGTCATATTTATCTGCCATGCTGCTCCAGCGTGTTCAGGCTGCTGCCCACCACCAGCTCCCAGGCTTCGTCCAGCTCCGCTTTGTCTGGCCAGTGCTCTTTGTCGAAGCGCCAGATGGTTTCTTTCACACAGTCCAGAAACAACGCGTAGTCTTCCGGCGCCACGCCCACCGCTTTATGCTGTTCGGCCAGGCGGCGCAACTTTTCCCCCATAGCAGTAGTGACGGAAGGGAACTGCAATAAACGCTCCATCGCTAGGTCTAGCATACGGTGCTGATAGCGCCAGATCCGCTCCTCGGTATACCCGTGTTGGTTCATGCGGGCTGTCCAGGCGCGGTCGAATATCTGCCGGGCGTGTGGGGCTTTGTCCAAATACAGCTCATAGAATGCTTCGTAAAACCCTTCCTCTCTACGGCAACGGCTGTAAGCATACCGAAGCCGGCGGATAAGCGGGTAAGAAGGGTGTTTCTCTACCGGCTCGCTGCCGGCGGGAATCGCTTGAATTTCCTCGATCACTTCTTCCATACCCAAGAAGCGGTCGGATGGCTCGTAGCTTAGCATGCGGTGTAGGGCCTGCAAGAAACGGGGTGGGCACAAAGTGTCCTTCAGCTCTTCGTCCAGCAGTTCGGGCTGCTCTTCGAATGCCAGGCGCTTGCGCAAAATATCGAGTATGGTTTGCCCCCTGAAAAATGGTTGGTTAGCAAAAAGTTCAAAGGCGACAAGCCCAAAGGCATACTGATCCGAAAGCGCTGTAGCCCGGTCGGTATTGATCTGCTCCGGGCTCCAGTACATGGAAAAAAGGCGAATACGCTCGAAAGTACGCTTGACGAAAGAAGCCCGCACGACTTGAAATGGCGACAGACGCGGCCCTTTCTTTTTGTCGATCAGTATATTGCTCGGCCAGAGGTTGTTGTGGACTAACCCATCGGCATGGCCCTGCGCCAAAGCCCTAGCCATGGTGTACAGCATCTCCTTGATTTCCCGCAGCTGATAGGGCCACCCCCTGCGAAGCCGGTCCGACAGGCGCATCCCATCTACAAACTCTGTGACGACATAGCGCGGTGGTGCATCCAACCCCACATCCAAAATGCTGATGATGCCGTCCAGGCCAGAAAGTTGCTTCGCTTTGACTAAGTCTTCCCGGATATTCTCCAGGTTCTCATCGTCTATAACGGAGAGGGGCTTTATGACTTTGATGGCCACCTTGCGGGCAGCACCTGTTACCTCGTCGAGCTGCTCGGCTTTGTAGATTACCGCATTGTCGCCGGAGGTCAATCGTTCCAGCTTGGTGTAACGGGTAGATAGTTTGTCCTCCAGCAGGCGTTGAAACTCTTCCTCGTTTTTAGCTAGCGTGATTTGGACCAGCTCTTGCTCCCCTTGTGCCACCTCGCCCTGATCTGTGACGCGGATGTGGTTGAGCAATTGCAGTAAAGAACGCTTAAGCTGTATCTGCCGGGCCCGTTCCTCCTCTTTGGTGATGCCCAATTCTAGGGCCTCCCGTTTTAAATCGTTATAATCACTGAAAAGCAGCGATACGGAGACCCGGTACTCATTGTAACGGACCAGCGGCTTGAGTTCTTCAAATACCTGATCTAGCTCATTGTGTTCGATGAGGGAGCGAAGGTGGTCAAGCTTGTTTTTGAGTGCTTTCATGAACCCGGATCGTTAGTAAGTGGAAGACAGCTGCGGCTTGCAATAACGGCAGTATCCTCCTGTTTTGATCCAATGGTAACTCATTTTTACAAAAAAAATTGCGCGGATGCAAAAAGGGAGGGGGTTAAGCAGCAGCTTTTTTGTACAGGTAGAAGCTTGCGTCCTGCACGGTTTCTATGGCTTCCACTTCTTCTTTGGAAAGGTAGGTGTTAAAACGGCTTTCCAATTCAGCAATCAAAAGCATTAGGTCTACAGCATCGAGATGCAGGTCTTCCCGCAACCGGCTGTAAGGATGAATGTGGCTGGCTGGTAGATTGAGCCTCCAGCTGATCAAGTCGATAATGCGGCTTTGCAGCGGATTTGAAATAGCAAAGGGGGACGTCTGATTTGTCATGGCAAGTATTTACGGGTGTGTATGTCAATTTCGATGTAGATAACGAACAGCTTCCGCCATTGGTTGCCTGCGCTTTTTGCATTTCGTCGAAAAAAAAGCGGTGTTCGCCGTAACTCACCCGAAGAGCGTCGAAGAGCAGGGTATCCCCCACTCTTCTTTGATCTTGCCACTTTATTTTTTGGCTACGACATCGGCATTGCCCGACACATGCTGCTGGTAGAAGCCCCAAACTTCAGCGGCTACATCCCGCCCCAATTCAAGGCCAGCGATATTATCTGCTTGAATATGGTAGCCGCCTAGCACCCGGGAAATCCCCGCCATATCGGCCGCTTCCGTGAAGGTGGGGAAATGCAAGGTAACGGTGTCTCCCAAGTGGTCGGGATGGGTCAGTGCGCCTGCCACCAAGGTAACGCTTTCGCCAAATTCATCGCTGCCCGTAAACCGCTTGAGGGCTTCGCCGCAGGCCCCGCTCACCGGAGGTATAGCTCGGGAATGGCGGGCAAAGGAAAGTCGCCGGGGAATACGGCCTCCAATCTTGGCCTTTCATCTTAATCATGCCCTTACCCGGGCCGCCCCAGCCCATGATGTCCTGATCTTCGTAGTACTCGTGTACCAAGGCGTAGGGCCGGGCAAAGTCGTAATGCATCTTGGAATCCCAGGAGGCGATGAAAGCATCCATAGCGGTGACTTGGTTGTAGAAATACATTTTCACGTCTTCATCCAGCGTGTGCTGATCGCGGCGCGAGACATCCTGCGCAAACTTCAGCCAGTGGCCCGCTTGCTGAACCGACTGCGGGCCGTCCCGCATGAATTCTACCAATGCCTTTTGCTCATCGGTCAGGTTGGCCTGCATTTCCACTACCTCTGCCACTTCTTTCTTCAGCTGCTCCGAGCCCAATACCGGCGGCGGGCCCGGCCGGAACTGATCGGCCGATTGTATGCCGATGGGCTGTACCTCTTGCCAGTAGGGTGTCAAGCATTCCGGGGCAAAGCGGCCGCCTGCCCCATCGGAGAAGTACTTGGGTTGCCAGCGGTTGATGTCCACATTTTCATCTGGTGTATTGACCGGCTGGTAACCAGTGTAGTCTGCATAGGGTCCACCGCCTCGCTCTCCGTACTGATTGGAACCGTCGTCCATACGGGCTTCAATGACCGCTTTGGCCGCCAAGCAACCGATGCCCTCCGGCGTATTTGGGTCCATAGACATCAACTCGGGGTCGTACCCCAAGCCTTGCATGAACCCCTTAAACATCATACTGTCGGTGTAGTAATATTCTTTCATCGCGTGGTAAGCGGCATAGCTGATGGCTTTTTCCTTGTTGGTCAGCGTTCGCTCCTCTGCCGGGCGCCGGTCTATACCGGTAAGGTAAACGGGTGCGGCTTGCTCATCGTAACGCGACCAAGCATCGAATACGGCTACAAAAATCAACCCCAGATAGCGGGAGGTGATGGTAGGCCGCGGGCTGAAGCGGTCGGTGTCGTAAGCGGTGGCTGTGAGGGCCATCTTGCCCCATTTGTAGGCGATATTCTCACGCCCGGCAGGCTCGGCGCCTGTGCTTGCTGCAGCCGCTGCCGATTGAGCAGACGAATCTGTTTTAGGCCCTTGGCATCCCAACAAGAAGGACAATCCAAGGAATAGCAGTAGTGGGTTTAGCGTCTTTTTCATAGATCAGAATGTGTTTTTGCAAATCGATTGATAAGCCAACTCCTAAAAGTAGGTATTCCCTACCGGTTGGCAGTGCTCCAGAAGGGCTAAAGTTACGGTACGATATAGCTTTTCTGCCCGCTTGCAAGGCAAAGGGAGGGAAACTGGAAGTTGTTTTTGTACGTGGTATGTAGTAAAATGCTCTTACAAAACTGGCATTACAAACGGCAAGTGTTATGACCTATAACTGCAAAACTAAGGTAATCAGATATTTTCAGCCTGCCAAGCGGTGGCGCACTAAAGTTCGTAATTGGGACCGAGCTCCTCCCCTTTTTCAGCGTAGAAAGTATCAATGATATTTACAACTTCTTCGGCTTTATCGACGACAGGCATCAAGTCTAGATCGGCAGGGTTGACATTGTGCTGCTGTTCCAGCATGACTTCTTTGATCCACCCTTTCAAACCGCCCCAAAATTCGCTGCCCACCAAGACGATGGGAACTTTGGTGATTTTCTTCGTTTGCACTAGCGTCAATACCTCGAACAGCTCATCCATAGTACCAAAACCGCCTGGCAAAGCGACAAAGGCCTGGGCGTACTTGACGAACATCACCTTACGGACAAAAAAGTAGCGGAACTCCAGATTGGCATCCAAGTCTACATACTGATTGGAGCCCTGCTCAAAAGGCAGGTTAATGTTGAGGCCGACCGAGCGGCCGCCGTAAAGGTGTGCCCCCTTGTTGCCTGCTTCCATGATGCCCGGGCCGCCGCCGGTAATGACACCGTACCCCGCTTCGGTGAGCAAGCGGGCAATATCCACCGCAATTTTGTAGTATTGATGGTCGGGCTTGGTGCGGGCGGAACCAAAGATAGAGACACAGGGCCCCATCTCGTTCAGAGATTCAAAGCCTTCCACAAATTCGGAAATCACTTTGAACATCGTCCATGAATTCTCGCCTTTCAGCGTACGGCCCCATTGCCGCATTTGGTGTTTTTTGGTATGGTTTTCGATCATGACATAATGCTTTTGTAAACCTGGCCTTGGGTCTCTATACTGGTTAAATTGCGAAGGATGCTTTGACAACACAGGCTTATAAAGACAACCCTAGACTATAAAAAGTTTACCTCAAGCGTTTTGGTACACCTCAAACTGCTCATCGATAAATTGCATCAAGGCCTCCCGGCTCTCAAAGCGGGCGAACAGGTCTTTCAGCCGCTGGGAAGGGGCGGCGGAAGTCGGCATAACGTACTGCTCGACATCGGCAGCGTCTATGCTCGACTGGCTGAGGATCACCAACCGTTCTATGGCATTGCGCAATTCCCGGATATTGCCGGTCCAGTTCACTTCTGATAGTTTTTCTAGTGCCTCGGGTGTGATGTGCTTCTTGGCGGTGCCGTACTCCGTGCATACTTGCCCGACGAAGTGCTTGGCCAGGACCGGGATATCTTCCCGCCGGTCGTTCAGCGCGGGTACTTTTATGATGATGACCGCGAGGCGGTGGTAGAGGTCCTCGCGGAATCGCCCTGCTTCAATTTCACGCCGCAGGTCCTTGTTGGTCGCCGCCACCACCCTTACATCCACGTTGATCTCTTTGTCCCCGCCCACCCGGCTAATGCGGTTTTCCTGCAGGGCGCGCAGCACTTTGGCCTGGGCGGAGAGGCTCATATCACCGATTTCATCCAGGAACAGCGTACCGCCGTGGGCTTGCTCAAACTTGCCGATGCGCTGCTTATTGGCGGAGGTGAACGCGCCTTTCTCGTGGCCGAACAACTCGCTTTCGATCAATTCGGAGGGGATGGCCGCGCAGTTGACTTCAACAATCGGTTGATCCGCACGCCCGCTTTTTTCGTGCAGCCAGCGCGCAACCAGCTCTTTGCCGGTGCCGTTGGGCCCCAGGATGAGCACCCGGGCATCGGTAGGGCCCACGCGTTCTATGGTTGCTTTCACCTGCTTTATACCGGCTGACTCGCCGATGATATCCTGCACCTTGGCTTTGCTCACCTTGCGCTTCAGCAATTTGGTTTCGGAAACCAGATTAGACTTGTCCATAGCGTTGCGCACGGTGATCAGCAAGCGGTTGAGGTCGGGGGGCTTGGAAATAAAGTCGAAGGCCCCCTTCTTCACGGTTTCTACCGCCGTATCAATATTGGCGTGGCCCGAAATCATCAAGACCGGAGTGTCCGGTGCCAGGATACGCACTCTTTCCAATGCCTCCATGCCATCCATCTTGGGCATTTTGATGTCCATGATGAGCACGTCGTATTGGGTACGCTTGAGCTTCACCAGGCATTCCATGCCGTCGGCGGCTTCGTCCACTTCGTATTGCTCAAATTCCAGGATTTCCCGCAGGGTGCGGCGTATGCTTTGCTCGTCGTCGACGATAAGAATCTTAGCCATGTTATCAGTTTGGTACTCGCAACCTCCAAGCAGGCTTGTGGCGAAGGACACCATTATAGTCCGACCATCCCATTGAGATACAAAAAGCTGACAATCAAGCCATCAAAGTCTGCTAAGGTGATCAAGCCCTTTGTTCCTTCCACCACTCCTCGCTGTTGAGGGGCTGCCGTTCAATGTAAAGGGTATACGGCTTCTTACCAGGTAAGTTGCAACAGAAGGAGCCGAATTTTCGCTTCCATCTCGTGTTCCACAGCGGCATATACCGGAATAAAGAATCAACATTTGGCTTAAAATCAAAGTTGAAAAGGCGAATGCATAAAATACAACAGCATCCCATGAAACACAAGACTAAAATACTGCCCTTCATCGCCTTGCTATCCACGTTGTGCCTTCTTTTTACGCCGCTCATCGAAGTGCATAGCGGAGGAAAACATAGCCAGACTTTCACCATCTACGGTTGGACCATCGCCGGGGACACCGAGCATCTGCACGGGGTATCATTCGCACAGGAGCTGCAGGTATATGCTTTGCTGCTGTTGCTGCTTTCTTTGGTCGTGGCGCTTTTCACCCGGCAGCGCGTCCGCCTGCTGGCCCTCACCGTGGGCGTGTTCATTGTAAGCATGATCCCAGTGTGGATGATGGTGTATGTGGAGGATATCATCAAGCAGCAGACGCAGGGCTTCTTCGACCACCATTATACCTACGGCATGGTATTCGCTGTGGTAAGCCTGCTGTGCATCACCTTCAGCATTGTGAACATACAGCTCCACCAAAAAACACAATCCCAGCGCATTCTCGATGCAGACTGGGACTGAGTTTATTCGTCCGGCGGAGTTTCCTTAGAGCTTGGTAAAGCGCTTAGCCACTAACGGCTGACGCTTGGACTGCCATAGCAGGGTATACTGCCCGGCGGGCAAGGTGCTAACGTCAACGGGCATACGCGTAGAACCGCCATCGTGCGGAATCCGGCGCTGCAGCTGGCCAAGGGTGTTGAAAATCAGGAACGCCCCGGCTTGCCTTTTGGGATTGGTAAAGTCCAATGTCAGTTGGTTGCGGGTAGCGGTAGGATAAAGCTGCAATACCGCTGTCGAGCCCGGCAGGCGAACACTCACCGGACCGAAATACTCGAACTGCCCATCAAAATCGACTTGCCGCAACCGGTAGTAATTCACCCCGGCTGCCGGTTCCGTATGCGTGAGCGTGTACTGCTGCGGTTCCTGCGTCGTGCCCGCGCCGCTCACCCGGCCAATTTCCGTAAAGGAGCGCCCGTCTACGCTGTGCTCTACCGCCATATAATCGTTGTTCAACTCCGTGGCGGTCTGCCAACGCAAGCGGACTTGCCCCCCCGCCCGCTGTGCGCTGAAATCTACTAGGCTGATTGGCAAGGGAGCACCAGAGGTATTGATAACACCCCGGCTGGACTCAAATGGCCCTCCCCAAACACTATTGGCGGTTGGGCAGGCCCCGTCGCCGTTGCGCTGTATGGACTGGTTTACGGGGCTATTATCAAGCTCTGATCTTTCCACGATAGGAGGTTCTATCCCATCTGCTACGCCCCCTTCTAATGCGCCCCAATCCCGCAAAGCATATGTTTCTACAATACGGCCCGACACCTTATTGTACAAGCATACTGCACCAGCATCAGACATACCCGGCCGGGCAAACCACTCGGCTCCCACGCCATTGATTTGATCGGTGATGGTGCCAGAGAGGTGTAAAGTTTCAATGTACGCACCGCCACCGTAAAAATCAATCTGATAGTTGCTCAAATCCAGCCCGGCTTCCCCGGTTACCTCCACCCCTTCATCCACGTCTTCGCCTGTATTCCGGTAGTGCAACTCGCTGAGGAATAGGTAATCCCCGTTTGAACAAGTATCTTTGGGCGCCAGACTCACCTCCGGGCCAGCCACCCAAGCACCGGCGTAGCGGGTATAAAGGCGAAAGTAGTAGGTGGTGCTATTGGTTAAACCCGTTATCGCTGCCTGCGTGCTCGTCCCTTGGTAGAGCGGGTAAACGCCGGCGGACAAATCCATATTGGAAGCTGTAGCTGTGCCCATCGCAAAGACCGTATCTGGCATGTAGGCACTGCCGTCTATCGAAGTCAAATCGTCGGTAATAGGCTGCTCGCTGCCTAGCAAGAGCACTTCAGCGTAGCACAGGGGCTCGGACCAGCTCAGGTAAGCAATTTCCCCGCCAGGGTGCCCCTGCAAACTAGCAGAAGGACTGGGTCCATTGCATGTGGTCATGAAGTCTAGCCGCAAAGCGTCGGACTTTCGGTAACAAAACCCGGTAGGGTCGTAGGCGAAAGCAGTTATTTCGTAGGCTTGCCCGCTTTCCAACCCGGTGATGGTGAAGCTGCCGCTCATATTGCTACCGGTGGAGACCGATTGAACGACATAGTTACCCTGCCCAAAGTCGGTGCCATTACCAAAATTGCCACTAGCGGAAAAACTGATGCCGCTACAGGGTAAGTATTCAGGTTGCCCGAGTTCCCGGGCCACAACGATGAAGTGCCCTCCTGTTTGATGCTCCCAGGTAAAATCCGCCGAGGTACTGTTCGCCGCATCTAATAAAATATCACCAAGCTGCTGGGTGGGCGGCGTACACTCAGCGGGGGCGGTGCCTGCTACCCGCACATCCGACAGGGACCAGGTCCCCGCGTAGGCTTCACTCCCAAAGGCATACCAGCGGAAGCACACCTGCTGCCCGTCGCAAGCAGTCAGCCCGAGCTTAGACAATGCGGTATCGCGAGCCAAGGTGTTGTCGGGCACGGTATCCCGCAACAATAGCGTTTCTGTCTGAAAATCGTCGGTGGAAACGCGGACTTCGTAGTAGGCAATGCCGTCGTTGCTCCGCTGCTCGGTGAAGTAGAGGCTGTCTACCTCTAGCGCGTAGCCATTATCAGCGTCGACACAGACTTCATAGTAATCTACAGCACCGGGTTCGTCCTCTGTAGGCCACGCGTCAGCGGTAGCGCCATCTGCATCGGTCGTAATAGAAGAAATACCCGCACCCCGGCTGAAATCGCTAGCGTTGACATTGGTGGCCGTAGCATCGGGTGAGGTGTTGGAGGTCAGGCTCCAGTTAGCAAGGTTCTGTCCATGGGATAGCGTCCATAAGCACAGCATTGCTGCAGCAAATGTGAATATAGTTTTCATCGTAGTATGTTTGGTCTTCGTCAGCGGGACCAGTCAGCACAAAGGCCTCCTAAACAACCCCCGCTGCATCCGTAAATATATAGGGCATAAAGCCTCTACAGCAGCCAACGGGATACGCTCACTGCTTCAGTTTTCTCAAAATACAACGGTGTTTTCCTTCAGTGTGGATATAGTTGCCCTACGGGCTAGGTGATAACGAAGGTATTGACCTTTCGTCCAAAATGGGGGGATATTAAGCCGCAATTTAAGGGTTTTACAGGACAAATGCACGGGTACCAAAGAATCTTTATTTTTCATATATATAAGCCGTGCCAGTCAGCCGGTTGCGTTTATCCAAGCAGGCCGATGGCCAAATAGAGCAAAGCCGCCCCTCCTCCCGCTATCATAGCATAGGGCAGTTGTGTGCGCACATGATCAATATGGTCGGTAGCCGAAGCCATAGAGGAGAGGATAGTAGTATCGGAAATCGGCGAACAGTGATCGCCAAACACCCCGCCGCCGAGCGCCGCTGCAATGGTCATGTACACATTCGCGTCCATGCCTCTGGCCATAGGCACGGCAATAGCGATCATAATGGCAAAAGTCCCCCAGGAAGTGCCGGTGGAAAAGGCGATAAAACAGCTCACCAAAAAGACGATAAAGGGTACAAAATTTGGCGACAGCCAAGCCTTTGCCACGTCGGCCACGTACTGCCCGGTACCGAGTTCGCCACAAACCGCCCCGATGGCAAAGGCAAACATCATAAGCAAGGCCAGCGGCATCATACCCGATATGCCCTTGAGCGTCAGGTCGACCATCTCTTTCCACTGCATAATGCCCTGCGCCCGGTAAAACAGCATGGCGAACAGGGTGGATGTAATCACGGCAATCAGCACGGAAGTAGAGCCGGAGCCTTGGCCAATAGCGTAGAACACCCGCCCCAGGCCGTCGAGCTCAGGCCGCTGCACGGAGGCGCTTTCCCAGCCGGTCACCGCCAGCATAACCGGCATCATCAGCACCATGATCACGATGGGAATGACCATGTTAAACGCCCGCGGCTTTACCCCCTCTACGGTCTCGACATCCGTCAGTTCATCCGATATCATCGGCTGTGCGCCCTCGTTGAGCAACTGCCCCCGCTCACGCACGCGGCGCTCGGCCGCCCGCATGGGGCCAAAATCTTTTTTGCTAAAAATGATGATGAGCACCGTGATCAAGGCTAAAATGGGATAAAAGTTGTACCCCACCGCCCGGAATAGGGTCGCAAAGGGGTCGCTAAACCCCTCGGCTACCAGCAACGACATGATGAAGGCGCCCCAACCATTAAAGGGGATAAGGATACTGGAAGGCGCCGAGCTGCTATCCGCTACATAGGCCAGCTTCTCCCGCGAAATCCCCAGCCGGTCAAATACCGGGCGGT
The DNA here is from genome assembly GCA_009908745.1 of Bacteroidota bacterium. Taxonomy (GTDB): domain Bacteria; phylum Bacteroidota; class Bacteroidia; order Chitinophagales; family Saprospiraceae; genus Phaeodactylibacter. The sequence continues at coordinate 13,353 of JAAAOU010000299.1, read as the reverse complement.
ACAACGCCCCCACAGTAAGCACAGAGATGCTGGACTCTACAAAGATGAGCAGGCCGGTAAGCCAAGCCAAAAATTGCACCACTACCCGGTTGGCCCCCGTTTGCTTGCGCTCGTAGTGCTCCAACAGCCGGTAAACGTGCCGTATAAAGCCCTCTACCCCGCCCGAGCGCTGAATAAAGATAATGAGCGCCCCGACTAAGGCGCAGAACATGATGGTGCGGGTATTGCCGGGCTCCTTGAATACATCCACCAACGCTTGTATGGTGTCAAAGCTGCCCCGCAGCAGGTTGAAATCGTCGAGTATGATCCACCCCAGCCAGATGCCGAACAACAAAGAGACATACACCTGTTTAGTACGTATAGCCAATACGATGGCAATAACCGGGGGTAGAAGAGAAAGGACACCGTACTCGCTACTCATCTTGCTTTTTGCGGGGAAGTTAGGTTTTTCTGGGCAGATTGACGGAACGGCAAAGCACACAACAAATGCAAATTTGTTTTATTATTGCAAAATATGTATGTAGTAGGGGCCGACAAAGCGCCTCACTCCCAAAAACGACACGCGATGAAAAAGTGGATAGCGACTGTATTAGCCATCACCCTGTGGTGCACGCCTTCTACCTGGGGGCAACGCAGCACCGAAGCTGGCCTATTCTTGGGCGTCTCCAACTACATGGGGGACCTTTCTCCTACCCCTATTGCCGCTAGCGAGACCCAATTTGCCTTCGGCGGGCACTACCGCTATATGCTAAACGCCAAGTTGGGCCTGAAGGCGTCGGTAGCTTTTGCTAAAATCAGCGGGGCGGACGTCAACAAACCCGTGGTCAACCCCAACCCCAACCCCCGGCGTTTCAGCATGGAAGCCGGGCTGCTGGAATTTGCGATACAGGGCGAATGGCACCCTTTGGCTACCCCCCGCTTTGACAACGCTGGCGTCTATACCCGGCAGTGCTCGCCTTATGTAGGCTTCGGCTTCGGCCTGACCTTTGCGGAGGCGGAAGTGCAAGCGGGCAACAACAGCAAAGTGCAGTTCCCGGAGCCGGATGATGCTTCCGCCTTTATTGTTTTGCCCATCACGCTGGGTATGCGTTTTGACGTTGGGGAATACCTTATCCTGTCGGCGGAATTTGGCCTGCGGGCGACCTTTTCGGATTACCTGGACGGCGTCAGCCAAAATGGCAACCCCGAAGCCAATGACCATTACTTTATGGGGGGCGTCTCTGTGTTGTACTTGATAGAAGCAGAGTACGGGGCGAGGGCCAACTATTAGAATCGCTGTATCACTTGGCATTCCCGCCCAAAATAGCTACATTTTGTATCCATAAAACTCACGTCATGCCTTTCACCTTTCTGCTCAACGGGCTTGTTGCCCTGCTGTTTCTTACCCAACCGGCACCGCCGGCTGATGAAGCCCTAGTGGCTTACTATTCCTTCAATGACTGTACGGCCCGGGATGATACGGGCTACGGCTCGGATGGTATACTGTATGGCAACCCCGGTTGTTGGTGCGGGGTAGATGATGACGGGCTGCTGCTCGATGGGATCGATGACTATGTGGAGTTCACGGGCAGGGTCAATAAGTATTTCAACACCTCCGACTTTACGGTCAGTTTTTACTTCAAGCCGGAGCAGTATCTCGTTTTCCGGCAGAGCCTGCTCTCCAAGCGGCAAGACTGCGAGTCGTACAACATGATGGATATGGCGTTGGACCTCAACAAGCGGGAAGTCGCGACTGATGTGATGGAAAACCCCAACAAGTATTACCCGGGCCTCAGCCCGGCTTTGGATACGACCCGCTGGGTGCATTTTGCGCTGAGCCGGGAGGGCACCCGCGCCTACACCTACATCAACGGGCGCTTGGCCAAACGCGGGTTTCGCTGCAGCGGCGTCGATATTTCCAACGCCGCGAGACTGGCTTTTGGCAACAGCCCCTGTGTACAGACGGGCCATGCCCGCCGCTTTAAGGGCGTGATTGATGAACTGCGGGTCTACGACCGGGCGCTGACGGAAGAGGAAATCTGGCAGTTGTACCAGCTATACCCGGTGGAACATGCGGCAATAGACTGTGTGACTTAATTATTCCTTGTCGAAACGAAGTTCCTGGATAACCTGCTTGCCACCCGCGCTTTTCAGGTAGATGTACACCCGGAAGGTTTGCCGGCCGGCAACGAGGTTGCCGATGCAGTAGCGGGAGTTGTTATTGGAAGAAGTGCCTTTGTGTACGGTGGTAAATGAAGAAGCGGGGTGTTTGGCGAAGAAGTTCTTCATGACCCCCACCGCCTTGCTTTTGGCGTATACGTCATCTTTCCCAAGGATAGAAATCTCTACCCGCTCGTCGAAATAACGGCCCAGCTCGGTGGCGTTACCACGCTTCATGGCATCCGTAATAGCGCCCAGCTCTGCTTGTCCAAACGAGGCATACATCATGGGCATCAATACAGCGGCAAACAATAAGCTTTTCATAGTGTGGCTTTTTTAAGTCTTTGGGTCTGTTGTGCGCTCTAAGGACGTAGAAATCTTTAGAGGCCACATTCCTAAGAACGAAAGGTACAACGCATTCGCTTCCTGGAAAATTGTTCCGGCTAGTTGGAGCTCAGGCCTCGGGCCCGCTCCGCTGCCCGCTGTATCTTCCCTACCCACTCCCGGTCGGTTGCCCGCGTGCAGCTGATACAGAGGTTGTTGATGGCGTGTTCACTCCAAGTATAGATCAGTTCATCTGCGGTGTAAGGGTACCCTCTTAGCTGCTGGGCAAAGCGCTGGCCATCAGCTGACCGCACCCAGTAAGGCCGGCCGGCAAGCCGCTCGTAAGCCACGGCGTCTACCACTTGCCGGCCGTAATCGGGCAAACGCTCCAGAAAATGCTGGCTGTAAATCGTGTGTATAAATACCCAAAGCGAGCGCTCAAAATCAGGGAAAACGGCAAAAGCAGCCGGCTCCGGGTCGTTGCGCATGACGTAAGCGCAGAAGCCCATGCGGTCGCATATCCACTCTTTGGCCTTGTGCCGGATGCCGAAGTAATTGAACGTCCGGTTGGCTAGGTAGGAGCACCCCCAAAAAGACTCGCGTGCCGCTTTGCTGGCCAGCGCGCGCCAGTCGACCAAGTAACGTTGACCATAGGCTTTGCAGGCTTTGTGCACGTCGTAAAAGAAAGCATCCTGTATGCGCTGTACCCACAAGTCAGGCAATGCCGAGGAACGGGGCACCTTTATGTAACGGCGCCCGGTCTCCGGTATGTACCCCACTAGGTCAGGCGCTTGCCGGGCCAGCAGCAGCAAGGTCTGCTGCACACTGTCGGAGCCAAACATCGACGGCGCCTCCTCCAATTGCTGTGCTGCTAAGGCCGAAGGGAGAGCAATGAGAAACAACAGGCACATTTGCTTCATAATATCACTGATTGAGTAAGTTGTACAGGTCAAAATTACGCATTATGTGTTATGGCGTGATAGCTAGACATTGATTTTAGCAGCAAATGCACTAATCAGCCGCTTGGCCGCGTTGGTGGTAGGGAGCATTACAATCCAGTGAATATTTCTTATTTTCAGCCGACAAAGTGCCGAAGGCAATACGGATATATCTATGATTAAACCACAAAGCAGCTTGCTGGCTGCTACCGAGCAACATGTCGCCAAATTTTACGAAGAGCATTTCCCCAAGGAGCTTGTTTTTCACGACTTTCAACATACTCAAAACGTGGTGGAGGCTTGCTACCAAATTGGCGTCGAGTACGACCTGAACGAAAAAGAACTAGAAATCCTGCAACTCGCCGCTTGGTTCCACGATACCGGCTACTACCGTTCGCCCAAGAACCATGAGGAATTGAGCGCCCAGCTAGCCGCATCCTTTCTCGAGGAATACGACTACCCGAAAGAAGATACTGCGACTATCCAGCGTTGTATCCTTGCCACGCGCCTGCCGCAGCAACCGACAGACCTGCTGGAGGAGATCATCTGCGACGCCGACCTTAGCCACCTGGGCAACGAACACTACTGGGACCGCTGCGGCCGGTTGCGGCAGGAGATGCTGGTAGCACGCGACGTCGTCATGTCAGAACCGGAATGGGTGGAGTTTGAGATCAATTTCATGCGCCGGCACAATTACCATACCGAAGTGGCGAGCCGCTTGTTTGACAAACGCAAGCGCAAGCACATCCGGCAGTTGCAAAAGCAGAAAGTACGACTGGACCCGGACGCGCTGGAAATCATAGAGGAGACAAAAGCGGAAAGCAAGAAAAAGAAAAAGAAGAAAAAAAAGAAAAAGGGAGGGGCTGGCGCCGACCTGAAAGAGCTCAACCTAGGGCGTGGTGTAGAGACGATGTACCGGACAACCTACCGCACCCATGTCAACCTCAGCTCTATTGCCGACAACAAGGCGAACATCATGCTGAGTATCAACGCCATTATCATTTCCATAGTGGTCACCAACCTAGTCCCCCGCTTTGACGATGAGCCTTGGGTCGTGCTGCCTACGGCCATATTGCTGACGGTGTGCCTGGCTGCCTTGGTCTTCGCCATCCTTGCCACCCGCCCCAAAGTAACGGAAGGCCGGGTCACAAGAGCGGACATTGAAGCCAAGCGGTCCAACCTGCTCTTTTTCGGCAATTTCTACAACATGGAAATGAAGGATTTCCACTGGGGGATGATGGAAATGATCAAGGATAGCGACTTTTTGTACAGCTCGATGACGCGCGACCTTTACTTCTTAGGGGTGGTCCTGGCTAAAAAATACCGCTTTCTGCGCATTTGCTACAGTATATTCATGTACGGGCTAATATTGTCCGTACTTACATTCGGCATTGCCTATTCGATGCAGTCCACTGCCGGATAAATTTACTTACTTTTCTTATTGAGGCTGACGTGCCGCTGCTGACGGGATTTGAAACGGCCCATGTTATTGCGCCTCAACCGCCGGTGCTTGGTTTTGCGCCCCTGTACGCGAGCCCGCCATTTTTTCCAGCTCTTCAGCTTCATTTGATGTTTCATGATGCGGATGACCTCGGCTTCTTTCAGGCCAAACTGCATCTCGATGGCTTCAAAGGGCGTGCGGTCTTCCCAGGCCATTTCCACTACCCGGTTGAGGTCTCTTTCTGTTAATTCGTGCTCGACCAATATTTTCTTGATGCTTTTGCCCATTATTTATACTACTTTAGGATTTGCAACAGCGTGTGCTCGCAGATGTTCCTGCTTACCCCGCGAGCAGCACGCAGGGCACGATCAAATGACCAAACTATGATGAGTATCTTCTGGAGCGTATTTTTTGCGGCTTTTGCGCTCGGCAACGAGTCCACGACAGGAAACATAACAGTGGTGGCTAAAATAGCAGAACCGGGCCAAGGACAAGTCCATATTGCGCTTTTCAGGGATGCCGCTTCTTTCCCCAAAAACAAAGAGGCTTGCCAAGGCATCAAGCTGCCTGCTGAGGCGGCAAGCCTGCAGCATACCTTTCGGGGTTTACCCTTCGGCACTTACGCTGTGGCTGTTTTCCAAGACTTGAACAGCAACGGCAAACTCGACCGCAACTTTTTCGGCATCCCGTCCGAACCCTATGCTTTCTCCAACAACCCGGTGGTCAAATGGCAGGAGCCTACTTTCCAAGAAGCTGCCTTTGTGCTCAATCAAGCCCAAATGCAAATTGACATACAGCTCAAAAGCTGGAAAAATTACTAAGCCTACGGACAGACAAATGACATATATCATTGCGGTAGCCTATTGACTTTCAATATATTTAATGGCAAATTTGCAATTAACCCCCTTTTCGGCCCCTATAGCCGTGAAGGGCCAAATTAAAACCAAGTTACTATGCCTGTCACCCCCCAACACCGTCGTCTACGCCGTTCGCTAAGCACCTTGCGCGACGAGCTGAACTTATTCCAGGAAGAAAGCCAGTTTTTCCAGCGCCTGCTCCGCCGCTCCCAACGCGCCGCCCAACAGCAGCAATTGCAGGATCAACTGCAACAGTTTCAACAGGAAACACTGCCCGGCCTACAGCGCACCCTCCGCACCATTGAGGGCCAAACTGCCAATACGACTCAGGCCGACAACGGGCAGAGCCACTTCAGCCTATTCTTGGAAAGCCTCGAAAATGCCCGCCAGCAAATGAACAAGCTCAAACGCCAAGCGCTGCGGGAACTGAACCACCGAAGCCTACCACTTTCCATTTGGTAGCTGCTGTTTCGCTGTTTCCAAAACTTGAAGCTTCTGTCGTATTTTTCTTATCTTCCGCTTAAACACGGACTTGGTTGTAAACAAGAAGATGATACTTCCTGTCCTATAAGCAACTGATAAGGAGAATTGATAAAAGCATGAAGATCGTTGGCATAGGGGCATCCGCGGGAGGGCTGAAGGCTATGAGCAGCCTGCTTAAACACCTACCCAAAGATTCAGGAGCCTGCTTTGTGTTCCTGCAGCACCTTTCGCCGGACTCGAAGACCATTATGGGCGAGCTGCTCGCCAAGCATACGGATATGCCCGTGGAGCTTGTGTACGAAAGCCAACCGGTGCGCGCCAACCACCTCTATATAATGCCTGAAAACAAGAACTTGCTGTTTTCCCACGGTATGCTCATCGCGAAAGAACGGGACCCGTCCAGTGCTCTAAACCTCCCGATCGATGCGTTTTTCCATTCTCTAGGGGAGCATCAGGGAGACGACGCCATAGGCGTTTTGCTATCGGGTACCGGTACGGATGGCACCCGCGGCCTGCGCACGATCAAAGAACACGGCGGGATTGTGTTGGTACAATCGCTTGCCTCTGCGGAGTTCGACGGTATGCCCAAAGCTGCTATTGACCTGAAAATTGCCGACGAAATAGCGACGCCTAGAGACCTGAGCGCTATCATTCTGGATTTGCTCATGGGGCTAAACCGGAATACTCCCCCCAAAGTCCCAGAAGAGCCAGAGGATAAACCTACGTTCAACCGTATCGTCAAGCTGATGTCGTCCAAGACGGGTATCGACTTCAGCGGTTACCGGCCGCCTACCCTGCTGCGGCGGATCAACAACCGCATGATGATCAAACATAAGTCCGATCTCCCTGATTACCTGGAGGACTTGAAAGCAGAACCCGAAGAAATGCAAGTGCTTTTCCACGATGTGCTGATCGGGGTCACGCGTTTTTTCCGCGACCCGGCCGCCTTCGAGGAAATTCGCTCGTCCATTCTGCCTAAAATATTCGAGCACGAACGCCCCGCCGACGAACCCTACCGCTTTTGGGTCTCCGCTTGCTCCACCGGGGAAGAAGCCTACTCGCTGGCCATGCTCATCGACCAGTACATACAGGAAAACGACTTGAAAGTAGATTATAAAATATTCGCTTCTGACATCGATGAAGGGGCTATACGGTTTGCAATCAAAGGGGTGTACTCGGCTAGCATGGTCGCTGACACCCCCAAAGACTTAATGGCGCAGTACTTTATCAGAGAAGGGGATGAATTCAAAGTGGTCGCCTCATTGCGCAAGCGTATCATGTTTGCTGTACAAAACCTGTTGGGTGACCCGCCCTTTATCGACATGGACCTCATCTCCTGCCGCAATTTGCTGATTTACCTCAAGCCGCAAACCCAGCAAAAGGTATTGTCTACCCTTCATTTCGCCCTGCGGGAGGAAGGCAAACTGTTCCTCGGGCCGAGTGAGTCCTTGGGTGCCTTGAAGTATGCGTTCACCCAAATTTCCCGCCGGTGGAATATGTTCGAGAAGCACGCCGACGCCCGACTGCATTATGACCGCTCCGAATTTGACCTCAACCGAAAACATATACAAATCAAATCCAGCGCGCCGCAAAAAAAATCGAAAATGGACTACGACAAGTATGACACCGACCCTTTCACCCGCTATCTTGTAGAGCGTTATGCCCCCATTTCGCTATTCGTCAACCGCGATTTGGACCTGCTGTACATCAACGGCGATGCGGATCGCTTGCTCAACATCCCCCGTGCACTTGCCCAACTCAACCTGCGCAGAATGCTCCCTCCCGCTGAGCTGGCGAAGTTCCAGACCGGCTTAGAGCAAGTGTTGGAAAAGCGGGCCCCACAGTCATACAGCAATATCACCCTTAGCAAAGGGGAGCAGAGCTTCAACGCCCGGCTCCGTTTTGACCTGCCCAACCTCAACCAAGGCGAGGAAGACGAGCAAGATATTATATTGATTGAGATTCACTTGTCTGGCGAGGCCAAAAAGGATGAAGAACCGCTCAGCGAGTCAGACTTCAAAGAAGCTAAAGAAGCCAGCCTGCAGCGTGAGTTGCAAGAAGCCAAGCGCCGCTCCCGGGAACTCGTAGACGAGCTGGAATCCACCAACGAAGAACTGCAGACCGCCAACCGCGAGCTGATGGCGTCCAATGAAGAACTGCAAAGCACCAACGAGGAGTTGCAGTCCGTCAACGAAGAACTCTACACCGTCAACAGTGAGCTGCAACTCAAAAACGAGGAGCTGACTACCGCGCACAATGACATCAACAACCTGCTCAAAAGCACGGAAATCGGCACCATATTCTTGGACAAGAAGCTCCGTATACGCAAGTTTACGCCGGCCGTGAAGCGGCAGTTCAACCTGCTGCAGTCCGACATCGGCCGGACGATTACCAGCTTTTCCAACACATTCAAAGAACTGGATATCAAAAAAGAATGCGAAAAAGTTTTTGACACCCTGGAATCCTTCGAGCGGGAAGTGGTGGATGACTCCGGCGACCACTACCTCATGCGCATACTGCCCTACCGTACGGAAGAAGATAATATTGACGGGCTGGTGGTGACCTTCATTGACATCAACGACTTGGCGGTTACCCAAAAGCGCATGGACGAACTCGCTAAAACATACAAGACGATATTCAACTTTTCCTACAGCACTATTGCCGTAATGCACGGAGATGGGATTGTGGAAAGCATGAACCGCCCCCTTGGCCCCTATAAGCCGGAACAACTAGTAGGGAAACCCCTCTTTGAGCAACTGCCAGAGCATATCGCAAACGAACTCCGTTCCGCTTTTAAGCAGTCGCTTGACCAAAACCGCCCCCAGAAACTGGATATCCAGATTGCCCCCGGCCAATGGCTGGACATCAGCCTGATCCCTAACCCTTATCAAGAAGACGAAGGCGAAAAAGGCCATAAACCGGTGATATTGATGGCCGAGGAAGCCGCTACAGGCAAAGAACAGGTTGAGCAGCTGGAGCAATCGCTGGAGCAATTTACCGCTTTCATGGACAGTATTTCCCAGCGGATGGCTTTGGTAGACGAAGCGGGCACGATTCGCTATATCAACAAGGACGAAAAGCAGCTACAGCCGCTGAAGGGCTCGTCCATCTTTGACCAACTGCCCGCCGAGGAGCGGAAGCCGATGCGAGCAGCTATAAACAGTATTTTCAACGGCACCGCTGCCGAACGGGTACAATTTTCGCTTCAACTAGACGGGGAGCCGGCGCATGCCAAGTTTGTGACTACTCCGGTAATTATCGACAACCAAATCGAATACGTAGCGATTGTGCAGGACCGTAGGGCAGCGGATGATACGCAAGAACAATAGCCTCTACTGCCGCTCTATGCCCAGCCTTTTCATTTTTGAAAACAGGGTCTGCCCTTTCATCCCCAGCAGGCGGGCGGCCCCCTGCGGCCCCGTCACGCGCCAGCGGGTTTTCTCCAGCGCATCAATGATATGCTGCCGTTGTATCTCCTCTAAGGTCGGGAACCCGTCGGCAGAAGCTTCGCTTACCGGGTTGGCCTTCGCCGGCCGCCAATAGGAAAAATCCAAGGTGTGGCTGCGGCTGAGCACCACCGCTTGTTCTACTACATTCATGAGCTCCCGGATATTGCCCGGGAAGTCGTATTGCTGCAACCGTTGCATGTCCTTGGCGCGGATATGCTCGATGGGCTTGCCATTTTTTTTCGCAAATTTTTGCATAAAGTGCTGCACCAGCAAGGGGATATCCTCCTTGCGTTCGCGCAGGGGCGGGTTATGCAGGGGGAAAACACTCAGGCGGTAGTACAAGTCTTCGCGGAAGCTTTTCTCCTTGACCATGGCTTTGAGGTCCCGGTTGGTGGCGGCGATCAAGCGCACATCCACCTTTATGGTCTCCATACCGCCGAGGCGTTCAAATTCCCCTTCTTGTATCACACGCAGCAGCTTGGCTTGCGTTTCCAAGGAAACTTCACCTACCTCATCCAAAAAAAGGGAGCCGCCGTCCGCCAATTCAAACCGCCCAATTTTCCGGCTTGTCGCCCCGGTGAATGCCCCTTTTTCGTGCCCAAACAGCTCACTGAGAATGAGGCTTTCGGAAAGCGCGGCGCAATTGACGCGCACCAAGGAGCGGTCTTTGCGGGGGCTGAGGTTGTGAATAGCGTGGGCCAACAACTCTTTGCCCGTTCCCGTTTCCCCCTGAATGAGCACCGTGGCTTCCGTCGGGGCCACTTGTTCGATTTGCTCTAGCACTTGCTTGTACTTTGGGCTCTGCGTGATGATATTCTCGAAGTTATAGTCCGCCGACACTTCTTCTTTCAGGTAGACATTTTCGGCTTCTAGCTGCTCCGACAAAGCTTTCACCTCCAGCAGGGCTTGTTGCAAATCCGTTTCCTTGCGCCGCCGCTCGGTGATGTCGCGGGCGCTAAGGCTGATGAGCTTTTCGCCTTGTATGTCCAAATAATTAAGGTAGAACGCGACTGGAAAAACTCGATCCGCTTTGGTTTTCAACGTGCTTTCCAGCTCAATAGTCCGCTCTTCATTTACCCGGTCCCAAATATCTTCCCACTGATCGCGCGTGTGTTCCGCGTCAATGTCCAGAATTTCCATGCCCCCTTCCAACTCGTCCCGGGCGTAACCCAGACGCTGACATAAGCTGCGGTTGGCGTAGCTAAGGCTGCAGTCCGGCTGTATCCAGCATATCATAGCATCCGCCCGGTGCAACGCTTCCCGTGCCAAAAGGTCAAAACTCGCCTCTTCCTCCCCACAGGGCATCAGCAAGCCGCGGATTTTTGTCACGATCTGATTGTTGACCACCGGCTCGGCGTAAAGCTTTAGTTGCCGGAGCATGACCCCCAAATCCTCGCTTTCCGTCTCTCGGGTAAAAGTAAAGGAGAAATAGGCTTGCTCCCGCTGCAGCCGCTTGACACGCTTCATCAATTGCTGGAAATGCTCATGCCTCATTTCACCTTGCAGTACGCTGAGCAGATTGCGCTTTTTCTCTTCTAGATCAGCCGGCAGCGCTGAAGAAAGCAGGTCATAAAACCCAGCTTCCGCGTCAAACCCGCCACCGACGATATCCCACTGCCAAGCCCCAGCGTCCTGCGCTTTCACAAAGGATTTTGCCGCCTGCAGGGTATAGGTACCCCCATCCGTAGACGTCAGCCTCCAGCAGCTGACTGCAGAAGCCCCAGCCTCAAACAGGTGCCCTTCCAATTCTAAATCCAAAAGCTTGCCCGATGCCGCTTTCCATGAATGACGAAGCTGTAGGCTGCCCTTCTTTTCCAAGGCATTCCACCGCTTCTTGAATTCGAGCAGCGTCAGCTCTTCTTCTAAATCAAATATTTGTCGGTTAAGCAGGTACGATGGGGTGTACCCCAAGTGATCAGCAAAAGCCTTATTGGCATACAGAATGTCGCCATTGCGGTTCAAACAGAGCGTCCCCTTTTCGTCAAGTGCCATCAGCAGCTCGAAAAAAGCAGAGGCATTCTCATCCAAAAATGGCAAATGGTGGGTCATTGGTTTTCAATAAGTGTTAAATATAATAAAGATTCCATACCCTTGCAAAACCTATCTTAAGACTCACCAAATAACATTCTTTTTATTAAATAAAATAAAACAGAATAAGGCGCGCCTCCTGCAAACCCCGTAATACCGCTGCTGAACGGTTGGCGTGACTTTTGTTGCCCATGTATACCGAAGTCAAAGTCGGCGCTCTACTATGCGCTACTTTCGACTTTTGCAAAAGAACTACACACACATGGAGGACCGAGAGCTATTAAAATTACTAAAAACCCGCCGGAAAGCTGGCCTAGAACTCCTTTATGAACAATACGGAGCTGCCGTCTACGGCATCGTAGAGCGCCTTTCTACTACCGACAAAGTGGCGGAAGAACTGCTGGTGGACATTTTCCTCAAAGCGTGGAGCCAAGCCAAAACGCTGGACATCACTAAAGCCAACTTGTTATCTTGGCTGCTCCAGCTGACCATAAATACTATTCAGGAAAAGTTGAGCGCGGGGACTGTAGACAAGACCGCTTTGCAGCCTTTTCCCGAGCTGGGCCAAGAGCTGAACACTGACCAAGAAAAAACCCGCCTGCTACAGCGGCTAGAACGGGAAATAAGGACCGGCCTGCCCGCCAACACCCCAATAAATGAGCGGGTGGGAGACGAAAAACTACAGTATTCTATCCTAGCCCTGCGCGCCCGGATGCAGATCAACAAAGCCCTTTTAGCCAAATGAAAGCAAGGCTTGTTACTGTTTACGATACCGCCATGCCCCCCGCATGGCGGTTTTTTCTTTTGCGCTAAGAGACCGGCATCTGGCTGCCTCCTGAAAGAATGTACCCCCGCGCTACGGCGCTGAAGGCCTCCACTTCTTCTCTTTTCCAAGCCTCATCTTTCCCCATTTCCTCTTGCATGAGGGCCGCCGTAGGCTCAGCCATTTCAACAGCCGCCTCGGCATCCAAAAACAACATCCGCGTACGGCGGGCGAGTACGTCTTCCAGGTGCTGCGCCATTTCTTCTTGTACCATCCATACCACTTCCGCCCGGGTGTGCGGGTAATCGGGGTGCAGCGGCTGCCCCAGCGCCGGCTGTTGCTCTATCAGGGCTTGTATAGCTTTGGCGTCGCTGCCGTAGACGCGCCAGTGCCCCTCCGGCGTAGTCGCTTCCGGAAAGCCGTGCAGACGCAAGTCGGCGGACTTGCTGCGGGAGGCAGACGAGGGCTCGCGCTTGAGTATTTCGTCTACCGTATCTTGCCCCATCTGCCGGAAAGTCGTCCATTTGCCACCGAGCAAGGACACCAAACCGCTGTCGCTTACCACTATCTTGTGGCTGCGGGAGACTTCCTTGGTCGACGCCCCCTCTTCTTTAGGGGCGGCGAGCGGGCGCAAGCCGGCGAAGACCGACAGCACGTCGCTGCGCTTGGGCGGCTTGACGAGGTAATCGGCGCAGGTCTCAAGTATAAAATCGACTTCTTCTTCCAGGGCTTTGGGCTCGGCTTCTGCCTTTGAGCGGGGCGTGTCTGTCGTGCCCAGCACCAGCTTCCCCTGCCAGGGTATACCGAAGAGCACCCGGCCGTCCGGGGTTTCCGGTATCATCAGCGCATCCTGACCGCCAAGGAAGGATAAATCTAGGGTCAAGTGCGCCCCCTGACTAGGCAGTATAGAGCGTTTAGCACTGGGTTGGTC